>JBJFCM010000065.1:0-15263 GCA_051888955.1 Lachnospiraceae bacterium
CCCGCAGGGCCGATGCGCTTATATTGATAACTGTAGGAAGTATCATGATTGCCAGCACGATGACCGCTGCCAACAGGTTGGCACCACCTGTAAACTGGTGTGTCTGACTTCCTGCAAATATTTTCAATTCCAATTTGTACATGAGCGGACACAAAAGATAGATACCTAAAAGACCATATACCACAGAAGGGATACCTGCCAAAAGCTCTACGGCAGACTGTATGACAGCAGCTGCTTTTTTAGGTGCTATTTCCGCCAGAAAGATTGCTGTAAACAGACCGATAGGGACACCAATCAAAACTGCCAGCCCGGTACCTACCACAGAGGTCAGGATAATATTGAAAATACCATACCTGGGATTGGTACTGTTAGCCGGGTCCCATACATTGGAAAACAGAATTTCCTTCACACCGACGCTAATCAGTGCCGGAACACCGTTGATAAACATGTATACCGTAATGGATACTACTGCCAATACGGCAAAAAAAGCACATACAGTGAAAATGATATGGGCTGTCTGCTCCGCAGCAGTCCTGTGCTTTTTATTACTTTTGATTGTAAATGAACGTTGTTTCTCCATATTCAACCTTTCACCAATGATGACATATATAACATTTGAGAAGAATGCCGGGGTAATGGCATTCTTCTCGTACTGTTTCAAATCGTGTTACTGTTTACTGTACTGTGATAAGTCCGACTTCAGCGGCAATTTCCTGTCCTTCTTCGCCAAGTACATAGTCAAACCATGCCTGTACCAGTTCGCTCTGCTCAGAGATTTCTCCCTTAGTAGCCATTACGAAAGGTCTGCTTAAGAAGTAGTTACCTGCTTTGATGTTCTCTGCTGTTGCTTCTACACCGTCAAGTGCAAGGGCGATAACGCTGTCATCTACCACATCCAGAGATACATAACCGATTGCGCCGGGAGTCGTTGCTACCTTTGCCATAACTGCACCGGTAGAGTCCAGTTCATTTGCATAAGCACATGCATCTTCTACTTTCAGGATTTCCTCAAATGCTCCTCTGGTACCGGAACCTGCTTCACGTCCTACTACAACGATGGGGGCATCTGCGCCGCCTACCTCGCTCCAGTTGGTTACTTCACCGGTATAGATGCTGGTCAGTTGATCTTTGGTAAGACCTGTTACGGTGTTGGCAGGGTCTACTACTACTGCGATACCGTCGATAGCTACGATGTTCTCTACTGCGCCGTTAGCCTTCTCTTCATCCTTTAAGTTTCTGGATGAGTTACCGATATCACAGGTTCCTGCCAGCACTGCTTCAATGCCTGCACCTGAGCCGGTAAACTCAGCAGTTGCGGTTACATTGGGGTATTTCTCCATAAAGCTTTCGCAAAGGGCGTTAGCTAACTTCTCCATGGAAGTGGATCCTGACAGGGTAATCGTGCCGGATAAGTCTGCTGTTACATCTTCTGCACTGCTTTCGGTGGTGTTACTTTCGGTGGTGCTGCTTTCCGTTGTGGTATTCTCAGCTGTGCTGGACGGCGTAGTAGTGGTCTCGTTTGTATCACCGCATCCGGCAAGTGTTCCCATTACGAGAACTGCTGCACCGAGAATAGCTGCTATTTTTTTTGCTCTTGTTTTCATAATCTTTTCTCCTCCATGCCTATGGCTCTATTTCTTTTTTGTATTACAAGGATGATGATAGCATGCAAAATGAAAAGAAAAAATCATGCCCGAGTAAGAATTATGTAAGTTATATGTAAAATAGAATATTAAAAAATAAGTGTTTTCTCTACTTATTGCTTAAATATTATATATAATACTTTTATTTTGTCTTTTCTATGTATAAAAAAAGAGACAAAGCCTTTTCTTTGCTCTGTCTCCGCATCCTTCTTTTTCATCATTTCACTTTTGTACCTCTACGCTGCATTTACCGTTTCCAGAATGCCGCCTGCAATAGCCTGGGCAATTTCATCGAACTTGGTATCGAACAGATAGTTGTCCGCCGGGGTGTTGATAAACCCTACCTCCACAAGTACTGCCGGCATTTCTGTGCTGTTTAACACGACCAAACCCGGCCTTTCGTTGACACCATGGTTGATGAAGCCTACGTTCTCCAGATTGCGGTTGATATCTTCCGCCATCTCAGCTGCTACTCCATAACGGTTATATACCAGACTTTCTATCCCCGAATACTGTCCAGGATATGGACTGGAATTCCTGTGAATGGATACAAAGTAGTCTGCACCCGCAGCGTTTGCCTCTCTGGCCCGCTCTCCGGGAGATTTATAAATGTCTTCCGTTCTGGTGTAAAGCACATTCTGACCGTTATCCTCCAGTATCCTGCCTATCGCCAGCGTCAGATTCAGCGCGTCATCCTTTTCCAGTCTTCCTTCAAAAGTGGCGCCGTTGTGCCACCCGCCATGACCTGCATCCAGCATAATTGTTGCCATATGCCCGCTTCCTCAGTTCAGCCTGTGGGCTTAACTGTGATCTCTTTTTTCTAATATATGCGGGATAGTCACATTATTGCTATCTTTCATTCATTTCCGGCTTCGTCAGCAATCCCTGCCGCAGCCAGCAACTCCCTGGTATAATTCTCCCTGGGGTTCTCGTAAAGTGCCTGGGTCTCTCCCTGCTCCACAATCCTTCCCTTCTGCATGATCATCACACGGTCGCTGAGCTGATATACCACACGAAGATCGTGGGAAATAAAAAGAATAGCCAGCTGCATTTCCTCATGAAGCTGTAAGAGCAGTTCGATGATCTGGGCCTGTATCGTCACATCCAACGCAGATACCGGTTCATCCGCGATCAAAAGCTCCGGCTCCAGCATCAGGGCTGCCGCAATTCCCACCCTCTGCCTCTGCCCGCCGGAAAGCTCATTGGGATAATGTTCCGCATACTTTTCATCCAGTCCTACTCTCTTAAGCATTTCTACAACCTTTTCCCGGCGTGCTGCCTTGTCAAGCTTTGTCCGGTTCTTTAGCGGTTCCTCCAAAATCCATCCGATTTTTTTCGCCGGATTTAAGGAACTGAAAGGGTCCTGGAATACCATCTGGGGACACCTGGCCTGACAAATGACTTCTCCCTGATAGTCCTTCACCATCCCCAGTATGGTCTTGGCAAGCGTAGTCTTGCCACAGCCGCTTTCTCCCACCAGTCCCAGAATCTCTCCTCTTTCCATGGAAAAGCTTACATCATGCAATACCTGTATTTTCTTCCTTTTCTTTATCAGTCCGTTATCCTTGCCATTAAAAGAAACGTTCAAATTTTTTACGGTAAGAATAGGACCCTGCTTGCTCTGCTCATTCATCTTGCTTTCTTCTCACATTTCGGAATCGCTTCAATCAGTTTCTTCGTATAGGGCTCCGACGGATGATGAAAAATCTGCTCCGTCTCTCCGGTTTCCACTACATAACCGCCCTTCATCACCAATACTCTGGTACACAGCTGTCTCACAAGGCTCAAATCATGGGAAATAAATAAAATAGCCGTTCCCTGTTCCTTATTCAGACGCTTTAAGAGCTTTACAATCTGTGCCTGAATGGTGACATCCAGTGCAGTGGTCGGCTCGTCCGCAATCAGAAGCTTCGGATTACAAATCATAGCGGACGCAATCATCACACGCTGACGCATCCCGCCGGATAATTCGTGGGGATATTGGTGATACACTCTCTCCGGATCCTCTAACTCCACATTTTTAAGCATATGGATGGCCTGGCGGTATCGCTCTTCCTTTGTCATATCCGTATGAATCCGCAGGCTTTCTTCCACCTGCCAGCCAATCTTTTTGACCGGATTTAAAGAGGTCATAGGCTCCTGGAAAATCATACCGATTTCCTTGCCCTGGAAGTTTCTGAGCACCTTACGCTCACAGGTTAAAAGATCCACTCCATCAAACAGAATCTGCCCTGTCTTTTTCATATCATGCCTGCTTAAGAGTCCGGCAATTGCCAACGCACTCATGGATTTGCCGGAACCGGACTCGCCTACGAGCCCCACGATTTCACCGGGCATCATGGTAAGGTCAAAGTCGTAGACCACCGTTTCCGGTGTCAGATGATCATGAAATTCAATATTCAGGTCCGTTACCTGCAGCACTGCCTGCTTCTCATCCATCCTTGTCCACCCGTTCTTTTATCTTTCTTTTTGGATTCCCTCTCCCAGGAGACTGAAACCCAAAATCATCATAATCAATACAATACCCGGAAAAATAGCATACCAGGGAGTAGAAAAAATATAAGTCTGCGCTTCTGAAAGCATACGCCCCAGACTGGCATCCGGCGGCATCACACCTATTCCCAGATAGCTCATGCCCGCTTCCGCCAGCACTGCGTTATTAAACCCGATCAACACTGAGGACAGCAGCACCGGAAAGATATTGGGAAGAATGTGTACGAACATGATGCGCAAATCTCCGGCTCCTGCCAGTCTGGCACTTTGCACATAATCCATATTCTTACACCTTATGAATTCACTCCTTACAATCCTGGCGAAGCTGGGAATAAAAGCAATTCCCAGAGCCAGTATCACGTTGTGCGTTCCCGCCCCGAACAGGCCGATAATAACCAATGCCAACAGAATACTGGGAAAAGCCAGCATGGCATCCACCACACGCATCAGTACCTCGTCTACTAATCCTCCATAGTATCCTGTAAAGGCCCCCAGAATAATGCCGAAAAATGTACCGATTAAAACGGTAGCACCGGCAACCCCCAGGGTCGTTCTGCTGCCCACCATCACGCGGCTTAAAATATCCCGTCCGAAATTATCGCACCCCATAGGATGTGCAAGGGATACCCCCGCAAAACGGCTGGCACTATCCATGGCCTCGGGATCATAGGGTGTATGTATCAGTCCAATGAGAATAAACAAAAGCACCAGCCCGGTCAGAATACTGCCGATTATGAAATTATAGTTTTTATTCTTTTTCTTCATACTTTTATTCTTCCGCACGAATCCTAGGATCCACAATATGATAGATAATGTCTACAAACAGATTGATTACGATGACCGCAAATGCCAGGCACACGATAATCGCCATTACCACAGGGTAATCCCTGTTGGAAATCGAAGTGAGCAGTATTCTTCCAAGTCCCGGAATGTTAAATACCTGCTCGATAATAATGCTTCCCGTAAAAATATCCGCCAAAGCCATTCCGAAGAAGGTAATGACCGGAATCATGGCATTTTGCAGCATATGCCTGTAAAGAACGCTCTTTGTGGTATTGCCCCTGCTGTACGCCGTTCTGGTATAATCCAGCTTTGCCTGCTCTAAAAGGGAGCTCCGCAGCAGCTTCACGGACATTGCTGCCTTGGGCAGCGCAATGGCAAATGCCGGGAAAATCAGATACCGCAGAAATCTTCCGAAGTTCTGACTGTATGACACATATCCTCCGGGAGTAAACAGCTTGAATACCATCCCGAACAGGACGGTAATCAGAATTCCCGCAAAGAAAGGCGGTATCGCCATAAAAATCTGATTGATGATAATCACTGTCCGGTCAATCCATCCCCCCTGATGCTTTGCCGCATAGATTCCCACCGGTATGGAAATGGCCACTACCATTGCAAAGGCCATAAGCGTCATGGTAAGCGTAATCGGAAGCTTATCTAAAATCATCTGGCTTACCGGAATTCCATAGCTGTAGGAGGTTCCCATCTCTCCTTTCAGGAAGGAAAACAGCCAGTCAAAATACCGCACGAAAAAGGGTCGGTTCAACCCCATCTCCTCCCGCAGCGCCTCAATTCTTTCAGGCGTGGCATTGATGCCGAGCTTAGCTACGGCCGGGTCTCCGGGAATAACCGCAAAAGCAAGAAATACCAGAAAAGAAACCAACAGCAATGTCACAATGGTTGAAAATACTTTTTTGAAAATCGTTTTTCCTTTCATTTTGACCGCCTTTCTTTTCCGGTATTTCTATTTTAACTATTTACTTACTCTTCAACAATGTACAGCTTTGCAAAATCCTGCACATACAGCGGATAAAATTCATATCCCGCATATTTCTTATTCAATGCAACCATCTCTGCCATATCCTGAATGTATACATTGGCTGCTTCGTTTGTCAATATGGTCTCACATTCCTTGTAATATGCTGTCTGGGTCTCGTCATCTGCAGCCGCCTGCGCATTGGCATAAGCCGTATCATAAGCTTCACTGTTGAAGTTTATGAAGTTGTTGCCTGCCGTGCTGTTAAAACGGGAAAGCAGTGCGCTTGCAGTCATAGAGGAGGCATCCACACCTACTACCGTGGCTTCATAGTCCCGTCCTGCGTAAACGTCACTGAGCCAGCTTTCCCACTCAATCAGTTCAATCTGCGCGTCTACGCCGATTGCCTTGAACTGCTCTGCCAGTACCTGTGCAGTGTCGATGTGGGGACCGTAGTTGGAAGGCACCTTAATCGTGAAAGTAAAACCATCGGGATAACCCGCATCCGCTAAAAGCTCTTTCGCCTTCTCAATGTCCTTGGTATATACGTCGTTCAGCTCCGGCATATAATATTTGCCGAATGCCGGGAACATGCTGCTGCCGATAGGCGTGCCCTTTCCGTCCGCTGTCAAAAGCAGGATTTCCTCTTTGTCAATCGCGTAGCAGAGAGCCTGACGTACCCGCACATCATCAAAGGGAGCTGCCGCATTGTTCAGATACAGAGCCTGTACCAGATTCATGGTCCCTTCCAGTACTTCAAAATTGTCATTTAACTGCTCTGTCTGGGCAGTCGTCAGACGCGCGAACATATCCAGGGAACCGCCGTTTAAGTCCATAACGATGGAGTCTGCATTGGAGCAGATCTTCAATGTAATGTGCTCGATGTGAGCCGGTTCTCCCCAGTAATCATCAAATTTTTCCAGAATGAAATTCTCCTGGGGCGATCTGGATACATACATATACGGGCCGGTACCGATGGCATTCTTGTCCGGATCCGGATTGGAAGCCGGTGTGATTGCTGCGGTAACCGTTCCCAGGCTGGCAAGGAAGTCGGTATCGGGAGCCTTCAGTACGATTTCCACCGTCGCATCATCCAGTATGTTGACGCTTTCAATATTAGAAAACGCCGGTACCAGCGGGTCTCCGTTACTGGTATCGGCGCATTTATCAATCGAATACTTGATGTCCTCTACTGTAACCGGAGTTCCGTCATGGAACTTAATTCCATCCCTGAGCGTAAATGTATACGTCAGTTTGTCGTCTGAAATCTCATAATCGCTTGCTACAGCAGGGTTTAAATTACCATCGCTGTCCGGTTTCACCAGACCTTCAAAAATATTGAAATACACCTCTTTTGTTCCTGCCGCAACCGCTTTGGCCGGGTCAAGACTGTCTTCCATATCCTGAGGTATACCAATGGTAATCTGAGAGGAAGCCTCACCTTGCTTATCACCTGAGCAAGCACTCAGTGCAATAGTTAGTGTCGTCAACACAACTACTGAAAAGAGCATTTTCATACCTTTTCTTTTCATGTGTTTCTTTCCTTTCTTTTTTCCATTATTTAGTTTTGGATGAACTTTGTTAAAAATTCATCATACGTGAGTATTGTATACAATACTCATAAAAAAATCAATAGGAAATGTAAATTTTTACAGTGCATCTATTCTTTTTCGCAACGTCAGCATATGTACATCCACTTTGGAAATGATCTCCGCATACTCCTTCAAATCCTTTTGTACCGCTTTAGCGGCTTTTAAATCCTTTTTATAGCAGAGTCTGTGATCCAGCCTCGCCCAGAAATCCATCGCCAGCGTGCGCAGCTGTATTTCTATCCTTACCCACTGCTCTGTGTCCGCCACTTCCACCGGCACTTCTGCAATCAGATGGAGGCTCTTATAACCGCTTGTCTTGGGTTTTTCAATATAATTCTTTTCTTTGATAAAATGGAGATTCCTGTTCTCTTTCAGCCGTTCTGCCAGTTCATATACATCATCCAGAAAAAAACAGGTCGCCCGCATGCCTGCAATATCGTTCAACCGCATGACTGCCGTTTCCAGATTGACCGCACACCTCTTTTTCTGCAACTTTCTCTGCACGCTTTCCGGAGTCTTTACCCGTCCGCTTAAGCCACTGATGATTTCCCGGCTGCATTCCGTTTCCAGCCTGCCGGCTTCTTCCCTCGTAATCTCCATGGCTTTTTGCACAGCGCCCTCATAGATACGCTGAAAGCTCTCCTGCTCCATGCCCTCCTTTAGGCTCTGTAATCCCCCGTCCTTCACTTCAACTGCTATTTCACCCATTTACTGCTTCTTCCTTTTTCTATACTTTTGTGCCGGCAGGTTTTTAAGTTCATCTGCCCGAGCCACAATTTTAAGTATATGCAGCAATGAGTAAAATTTGTCATCCTATTTGTGTAAAATCATCGTAAGTTCTCACAGACCGCGATAGAATACCCCGGCAGCAGCAGGTCCATGATATGCAGTCTCTTCTTTTCACCTGTCCCGGTATCCGTAACCTCTCCTACATTAAAATCGGCTAAAAGTTCCCTGAACTCTTTGGAAAGACCATCTCCCGTACATTTCACATACGCTTCCTTGGCCGCCCAGCACGAAAAAAAGACTTTCTTTCTGTCTTCCTCATTATTACACCGGAAAACCATATTTTTTTCCTGCTCCTGCAATACCCTTCTTGACAGACTCTCCACAGAAATTTCCCGCCATTTTTGGATATCCACACCCACTTCCCCGTCGGAAACCACGCAGACCGCGTAATCCCCTGAGTGGGAAAGATTAAAGAAAAAGCCCGAAGGAGCCGAAAGCTTCGGCTTCCCTCCGGGGGCTTTTTCCATTTGAACAGGCGTGCTGTTTTTAAGAGCCGTCAGGATTTGCTCTGCGTTTACCCGCAACACGAAAGGGGACTCCGGCAGTCCCATGCCCTTTGGGCTTTGGGCTATCTGCTGTCCTGAAACCGCAGCGACATTATCCCATCCCGGGAACTCTGCTGCGGAATATGCAAGTAAAAGACCGGCAGCCATACTTAATGCCTTATCCTTCTCCTGCTTCATCCGGCTTATCCGCTCTCTTCGCTCACGATCCATGACCGGCAATGCTTTTTCCTGATTGTCTTTTTTTAGAAGCGGTGACGCTTCCATCAGATAAAGTTTCCACATGCGTTATTCTTCTTCACTGTCCTGTAAATCCAGCTTAATGTGCAGATCTTTCAGTTGCTGTTCCTCTACGATATTGGGTGCCTCACTCATCAGACAGGAAGCATCCTTCACCTTCGGGAAAGCAATCACTTCCCTGATACTGTCTGCCTTTACCAGCAGCATGACAAATCGATCCAGACCGATAGCCAGTCCTGCGTGAGGGGGAACTCCGTATTTAAAGGCATTGATCAAAAATCCGAAACGGTCATAGGCAGCTTCCTTTGTAAAGCCAAGCGTTTCAAACATCTTTTCCTGTACCTCCGGCTGGAAGATTCTGACGCTGCCGCCGCCCAGCTCCACGCCGTTTAGTACGATATCATAGGCCTTTGCACGCACCTTTCCGGGGTCAGTGTCCAACAGCGGCAGGTCTTCGTCCATGGGCATGGTGAACGGATGGTGCATAGCCACATAACGGTTCTCCTCCTCGCTCCACTCTAAGAGCGGGAACTCCGTTACCCACAGGAAGTTGAATCTGCTGTTATCTATCATATCCAGCTGCTTTGCCACTTCAATACGCAGAGCGCCCAGCACACTGTAGACAATATTGTTCTTATCTGCTGCAAACAAAAGCAGGTCGCCCTTTTCGCCGCCCATTGCCTTTACCAGAGCATCCAGTTCTTCTTCCGTCATAAATTTGGCAAAGGAAGACTTATAGGTGCCATCCGGCTGAACGGAAAGATATGCCAGTCCCTTAGCGCCATAGCCCTTGGCAAATTCTACCAGAGCGTCAATCTTCTTACGAGGCATTTCTGCCTGTCCCTTCACATTGATACCGCGCACGGAACCGCCGTTTTCCAGCGCACCGGTAAATACACCAAAGCCACAGCCTGCAACTACATCCGATACATTGGTAAGCTCCATGCCGAAACGGGTATCCGGTTTATCGGAACCGAAACGGTCCATAGCCTCCTGCCAGGTCATACGCTTAATAGGCAGGCTTACATCCAGGCCGATAGCCTCTTTACATACCTTCTGCACCATTCTTTCGGTAGCATCGATGACATCATCCACATCCACAAAAGAAAGCTCCATATCCACCTGCGTGAATTCCGGCTGTCTGTCCGCACGAAGGTCCTCATCACGGAAGCATCTTGCAATCTGGAAATACCTGTCGTAGCCGGAACACATCAAAAGCTGCTTAAAAATCTGAGGTGACTGGGGCAGGGCATAAAAAGTGCCGGGATGCACACGGCTGGGCACCAGATAATCCCTTGCACCCTCCGGTGTAGACTTATTCAATATGGGAGTCTCTATCTCCAGGAATCCCTCTCCTGTCAGGAAGCTTCTGATAGTTGTCGTAATCTTGCTGCGCAGCATCAGATTCTTCTGCAGGTTCGGCCTTCTCAGATCCAGATAACGGTATTTTAAACGCAGTTCTTCTTTCGTCTTTGTGTCTGCCTCAATCGGGAAAGGCGGGGTCTCTGCCTCAGACAGAATACGAATCTGTTCTGCGCGCACTTCAATCTCGCCTGTAGCAAGGTTTTCATTGGCTGCAGCCGCTCTCTTCTCCACGCGACCCACTACTGCAATTACAAACTCACTTCTCAATTTCTCTGCTTTTGCAAAATTCTCTGCTCCGCAGTCGCTTTCTTCAAAAATAACCTGTAAGATACCGGCACGGTCTCTTAAATCCACAAAAATGATACCGCCCTTATTCCTCTGCTTCTGAACCCATCCCATCACGGTGACATTCTCGCCCACATTTGCTGCGGACAATTCGCCACAACGATGAGTACGCTTTAATCCCTTCATTGACTCTGCCATAATATCCTCCTATTATCCTCTTTTTTCATACTTATGACTGTAGAGGATTCTTATAAAATTCCTTAAATTCACCGTAGCCCTCTGCGGTAAGCTGCTCCTTTTGGAACTTCTTATTCTTGTTCATACGGGCAACCAGCACCTGGCGGCCGCTCCCACGCTCCTCCTGCGCCTGTGCAATCACCTTGCAAAGCGCCTCACCGGAAACACCCTTTTCAATGAGAAATGCTACCTTTTCAGGCTGGGTAGGTACCTGGAAGCCCTTCTCCATAAGCAGCATGATAATTCTCTCAAAGCCGATGGAAAAGCCGCAGGCCGGTACGTCTGTACCGGTAAACTTGCCGACCATCTTGTCATATCTGCCGCCGCCTCCGCAGCTGCCGCCGAATTCCGGCATGGCAATCTCAAAAATAGTACCGGTATAATAGCTCATGCCGCGCACCAGCGTAGGGTCAAATACCAGTTCAAAGGTATCAGCTTTGGTCGCTTTTACACTGTCAATGATTTCCATAAAGGAGGTCATTACATCCTCCTCCAGGTACCCCTTTAAGGTATCCATCAGATAGGCCGGTCCATTGTCTGTCTTTTCCACTTCTGCAAAAAGTGCCAGGTATTTATCGCAAATCTCTTCCCCATAACCTGCTTCCACAAGCTCTGCCCTGACGCCGTCCAGGCCGATTTTATCCATCTTGTCTAACGTGATGAAAACACTGTCATAATCCTCTTCTGCAAAGCCTGCATAAGCAGCCATAGCCTTTAAGATTCTTCTGTCATTGATACGAATCTGGAAATTGTCAAAGCCCAGTCTGCTGATGGTAGTGGTCGTCGCCAGAATCAGCTCGATTTCTGCCAGATTGGAAGCCTCACCCAAAATATCGATATCGCACTGCATGAACTGGCGGTATCTGCCTCTCTGGGGCCTGTCCGCTCTCCACACATTGCCCATCTGCAATGCCTTAAACGGATTGGGCAGATTTGCCGCATTGTTGGAATAAAAGCGCACCAGGGGAACCGTCAGGTCATACCGAAGACCTCCGTCCACCAAATCGCTTTCTGTTTCTGCTGTTTCCAGATTCAGCTTTTCTCCTCTTTTTAAAATCTTGAAAATCAGCTTTTCATTTTCCCCGCCCTGCTTACTGCTTAAGTTTGCAATATTCTCCACGCAGGGAGTCTCAATAGAAGTAAAGCCGAATTTACCATAGGTGTCCTTGATTACACCCATTACATAATCCCTTATCTGCATCTCCGCAGGTAAAATATCCTTCATACCGGTAACCGGTTTCTTACTAAGAGCCATCTTTCCCTCTTTTCCGCGCTGTAATGCTGCTTTCTCTAATTGTTCCTTACGATTTTACACTGATTTGCACTGCATTTCAAGCATAGAATGCAGTTTTATGCATTTCCTGTACCCAGAAGTGCCCTTTTCCTCTCAATCATCTCATCAATCTTTTCTATATAAAGTTCTACATCCTTCACATTATCGCACCGCTCGATCCTACCGTCCGGAAACACCCGCTTGGTAATCGAACCTGCTCCCAGAGCAACGATAGTCTGTTTTTCCTCCATGATCAGGATGTTGTAAATGCCATAATTGCCTTCTGTTGCATAACCCACATTTTCAAAGTTGCCGGACATATTTTTCTGCCGGTAGAGATAATAGGGATGCATATGCAGCGCTTCTGCTCCTTTAGCAGCAATTTCCATCGTTTCATCCGTGTTGCGGATAGTCTCTATTCCGTTCTCCTGTATCCACTGGTTGAGCTTGGAAGCCCGCTTGATGGCAAGGGAATGCACCGTCAGAGAATCCGGCTCCATAGCAACGATTTCCTCTATCGTTTTCTGCACATCCTCTTTGTCTTCACCGGGAAGCCCCAGGATAATGTCCATATTGATATTAAAATCCCCTACCTTGCGGGCCAAAGCATATGCCGTCCTTACCTGCTCAACGGAGGCCTGTCTGCCAATAAGCTTTAAGGTCTCCTGCTTCATGGTCTGGGGATTGACACTGATACGGCCTACCTTGTGCTTTTTTAAGACCTCCAGCTTTTCCCTGGTGATACTGTCCGCTCTGCCGGCTTCCACCGTAAATTCCTGTACCGTGGAAAAATCAAAGATTTCCTGCAGCGCAGTAAGCAGCCTGTCAAGCTGTTCTGCCTCCAGGGTCGTGGGCGTACCGCCGCCGATATAGACACTGTCCAATATCTTTCCAGCACATGCCTCCTTGGTAAAATGCATCTCTTTTATCAGACAGTCTATGTATTCCTCCACCCTGTCCCGGAATTTGCAGATAGGATAAGAGGTAAAGGAGCAGTACAGACAGGTCGTGGGACAGAACGGAATTCCGATGTACAGGCTGTAGCCGTCTTCATAATGGATATGGGAAAGCAGCTTCTTTTCCCGCTTTGCGATATCCACACTCAGCTCTGCCTTCCTGCTGCTGACGAAATGCTCCTCCCCCAGGAAACGGACAATTTCATCTTCGCTCTTTCCTTCTTCCAACAGCCCCATAGCAATCTTAGTGGGGCGAATCCCCGTCAGATTGCCCCAGGGCAGCTTCTTCCCCGTATAATCGGAAAGGGAGGTATAGAGGAAGCGTTTAAAGGCCGCCTTACCGTTCTTCGGAGTAGTCCGTTTACTACTGCCATGCTCTGCAGCATCATCCTCTGCACCGTTCCACGTATAGACCTGTGTGCTGTCGTCCTGCGCCACCTGCCCACCGTCTGCCTGCATCCCGCCAGGTGCACCTTGTAAAAACCGCAGCCTGGCCCCAGTCGGTTCCAGCACGATTTCCAGCTTCACATGCTTCTCCAGTTCCGCACGCTTTTCCATCCCGGTTTCCGGTGTCAGCACCTTCACATCCTCCTCCGGGAAAAAAGCCTTCACGATGGAGTGGATATCATATTCCAATCTCGTCTCATTGATTACAACTGTAAACATTATCTATTTCCTTTCAATCCATACCGCAATGTGCGGTAAACGGTAATGCCCATATCCAGCATGGTAAAGCAGATGATAGCTGCCAGAAAAATGTCGGACCAGTGCATTCCGTTTCCAAATCCGGTATTCCAATGAGCCATTATATCATATTCTCCTGAAAAAGTCTCACCCGTTATAGAAGAAATCTCTTTGACAAAATCAGAATTCCAAAGTTCATACCCCTTAAACAGGATAATGGTAACAACCATGCTGATTAAATTGCAGGCAATATTCACACACATCACAGTCAGATTGTAATATCCTACTATCAATTGAACCAGACCATCCACCACACCCATAAAAAAGGCTATGAGAAAAAGAGGCAGCACCCGGTTCCAAATGGATAGATTGAAAACGGAAACCGCAACCAGCTCACCATTACTTCCCTTTACCCATGCTCCCATAAACTCCGGTGCGCAGATAAAGATAATGGCAATCAAAATACTGAATACAATACCGGTGATGCTGTCACCCTTGGGAATCACCGCCTTTTTACAGGGAATCTGCGGCAGCCTGCTCACATCCCAGGAAACAGCGCCCTGCAGCTTAACCTGATATTTCTCCAACAAAAAGAAGAACAGCGTCACCACACCAAAGGTCTGTATCAGCGCCATCGGAATCTCTGCCAGACTGATAAAACCATCCTGTACCGAGCGTATAATTCCATCCATGCTCTCTGTAGATGCCGTGATGAAAAAGCTGACGATGGCCGATACGGCTACCCCTGCTCCCACACAGATCAGCACCACCTTTAAAATCTGGCAATACAGCGGGTAATACTCTCCGCCTATCAGGTGCGCATCCTCGCCTCTGTATTTTGCCGCCAGCTTTGCCGGTTCCCCCAGTTCCTCCAACACATCCTTTATATTGCTTTCTGCATCTTTTTCGTTCTCCTGCCGTTCCTCCAGCATATCTTCGATTAAAGTGCGCAGTTCTTCCTCGATGTCCTGTCTCTGCTTTTCCGGCAGTCTCCTTGTCACATCATATAAATACCTTTCAATCAGTTCATTATCTACTGTAGATTTTTGCATACTATTATCTCCTCTCCCTGCCATCCGCTCACTGTTCCTCACCAAGCAGCTTCTCCATACAGTCCGCCATGTCCTTCCACTGTACCGCCAGGCTCTGATAGACTGCATCTCCAAAAGCCGTCCGCTTATAATATTTACGCGGCTTATTACCGTCAGTTTCCCATTCGCTGACTAAAATCTCCTGTTTCTCCAATCTCCGAAGCAACGGATACAATGTATTGGTATCCACCTTGACCCCTTTATCCTCCATGCTCTTTACCAGCGTGTAACCATATTGCGGACTGTCAAGCTGGCTCAGTACACTCAACACGATGGTTCCCCGTCTAAGCTCCTGGGTCAGTGACTGGATAATTTCATTTATTTCTCCCATATCCTCCCTCTTTCCTCTGTAG
>JBJFCM010000066.1:0-15224 GCA_051888955.1 Lachnospiraceae bacterium
CCCTATACCACGGTTGACGGCGTCTTTGATGACTTAACAGATAAGTGCATTAACTGGTGGACCAACGGTTTCTGGGGCGGGGAGATGTGGCAGCTTTATCATGCCACTAAGGACTCTCTTTACAGAGAAATCGCAGAAGAGTGTGAAAGGAAGCTGGACACCAATTTCATGCAGTACGGTTATATGGATCATGACAATGGCTTTAAATGGCTTCCTACCGCTGTAGCAGATTACCGGCTGACAGGCAGTGAGGCTTCCCGCAACAGAGGACTTCTGGCGGCTAACAATCTGGCCGGCAGGTTCAATCCGGCGGGACGTTTTATCAGGGCCTGGAACGATGACGGAGACGGCAGTAATGCAGGCTGGGCGATTATCGACTGTATGATGAATCTGCCGCTGCTGTACTGGGCATATAAAGAGACAAATGATCCCAGATTTTACCATATTGCTACCATGCATGCGGATACCGCAGAAAAATATTTTATTCGGGAAGATGGTTCGGTTAATCATATCGTAGAATTTGATACCATGACGGGCGAATTTGTGCAGACCTTTGGTGGGCAGGGCTATGCAGAGGGCTCCTCCTGGACGAGAGGACAGGCATGGGCACTGTATGGATTTACCTTAAGCTATATCCACACCGGAAAAGAAGCTTATCTGCATACGGCGAAAAAGGTGGCGGATTTCTTTTTAGCACATATTCCCGAGAGCAATCTGATTCCGGTAGATTTCTGTCAGCCGGCAGAACCTGCTTATGAGGATTCTACTGCCGGAGCAATTGCTTCCTGCGGCCTTTTGGAACTGGCAAAGCGTGTTCTGCCTGAGGATGCGGGCAGATACAGAAATGCAGCACTTAGTATGTTAAAAGCGCTTTCGGAAAAACGCTGTAACTGGAGGGAAGATTGCGATAATATCCTGGAAAAATGCACGGCGGCATACCATGATAAGAACCATGAATTTTCCATCATCTACGGAGATTATTATTTTATAGAAGCAATCTGGAAGCTTACGGGGCAGGAACTTTTTATCTGGTAAGAGTATGATGCAGATAGAAGCTTAACGAAGCTATACCACAGCTTAAGGAGACATATATGAAGTTTGAACCTTCATCGACGGATTACGGCTTAAGTCCATACACAGGAATGACCAGACAAGGCTGGGTGGAAGCGGCAGAATACCTGTTGCAGGGAATCTTCGAAAATATTGCGGATTCCGATGCCCCGGTAGTGATGCCAAGAAAGGAAACCCGAATAAGCTATCCTCATACTGGGGATGATGTTTTAGAGAAAAAGGCAGAATATTTTGAAGGCCTGGCACGTTCTCTTTTTATTGCTGCACCCCTCATTCATGAAAAACCGGGGCTGGTGTTGCATGGAATTAAGGTCAGAGACTATTATAAGGAGCACATCCTGAGAATCTGCTCGGTAAATGATGCTTACAGTGCAGGTACCTACGATGAGGTAATGGCCCGTGGAGGAGACCCTAACCGGTGCTTTCAACAGACCGTAGAAACGGGGGCACTGGTTATTTGCTTATGGTTATGTAAGTCGGAAATCTGGGATGCCTATACCAAGGCGGAAAAAGATATGATAGCGGATTTTCTGACAGGCTATGCCCACGGTAACACAGTTCCTCAGAACTGGCGGCTTTTTAATATGCTGGACATGGCTTTTTTGCACATGGAAGGCTACCCAATCAGAAAAGAAGTGATGCTGGAGCACGCACAGGCGATAGCGGATTATTATGCAGGTGACGGCTGGTATCGGGACGGACACTCTTTTGACTATTATTCTGTCTGGGCTTTTCAACTGTATACACCTTTGTGGAATCTCTGGTATGGCTACGAAAATGTACCTTACCTGGCAGCCAAATTTGAAGAGTATTCCAATAAGCTGATGGAGAGCTATGGGGATTTCTTTGACAGGGATGGCTATACGAATATGTGGGGCAGAAGCGGGATATATCGCAATGCAGCTACCAGTGCTTTTGCCGGGAATATGCTTTTGCGGCATAGTACGGCGAACCCGGGGCTGGCCCGCAGGATTATGTCCGGCTCCCTGCTGCAGTTTTTGACAAGGGAGGATTTTCTGTATAAGGGGGTTCCTACGTTAGGCTTTTACGGACAGTTCACCCCTCTGATACAGGGATATTCCTGTGCGGAATCGCCCTTTTGGCTGGGAAAAGCTTTCATATGCCTGGCATTGCCGGCAGAGCATCCTTTTTGGACTGCCCGGGAAAATAACGGAATCTGGGATACGTTGCAAGAAAAGGAAGTGAAGGTGACGGCACTGGATGGCCCGGCGCTGTGCTTTTCCAATCATCAGGCCAACGGAGCAACCATTCTGCGCACCGGAAAAGTGGTGAAGGAGCCGGGAGACGAGCACGGTATGTGGAATTACTCCAAGCTGTGCTTTCACACGAAATATCCTTGGGAGGCAGCACCGGTATCGGACGTGATAGTGCCCGGAAGCGTGGAGGCCCAGCAATATGTATTGCATGATTTATTCCACGACTCCTATGAAAAATGTAATGTAACCTTCTGGCATGGCAGAAAGGGAGATGTCCTGTACAGAAGACAATTTTTCCATTACAGGCTTTCCATAGAAAGCCATTGGATGCAGGCACTTTCACTGGCTGATTTTGCTGTGCCATACGGGATTGTACGTGTGGATAAACTGCGGCTGCACCGACAGAATATCGAATTGACCCTGGGTGCCTACGGCTTCCCGGATAACGGTACCGAGATAAGATTTCTGGAAAAAGAGCATGCAAAAGCTGTGGTGCTGAAGGGACATGATTTTACCGGCAGGGAAAAGCAGCTCGCCATGACGATTTATGACGGCTGGGAGGAACTTTCCCTGGTATATAGCAAGGGTACCAATGCAGACTCTGAAAAATCCATTGTGCCGTATGCCAAATCGGTCAGACGAAAACACTATGGGAACGAGGCCCATATCCTGATTTCCCAGGTGATTACAAAGGAATCTCTGGAAGATTTCTCAGAGGAAGACATTTTTCCCATTGAATCTATCCGTTATACTGATCCTGAAGGGAACGGAGGTTATGGTCCGGTCACAATAGTGCTTCGGAACAACCGCATTGTGACTGTGGAGTTTGAAGAAATGGAAGGAAGGCTGGAGCTCTGAATTGCAGATATGGATTTTTTTAGAAAAAATTTAGGTGTTTCAACTTGCGGGTCGATTTAAAATAAGCTATGATGAATTATATGATATTTGTAAACGGTAAAGAGAAAACCGTGTACCTTTAACAGGTTTTGGGAAAGGGAGAGCAAGATGATTTCTAGCCAGATAATTCAAACGAGTATCGATGAACTGAAAGCAATCACGAAGGTAGACCTTTGCGTGTATGATGTCAACGGCAGTCTGACGGCCGGTACCATGGACATGAATGAGATTAACACCAATCTGATTGTGGGTTTTGCAAAATCACCGGCAGACAGCCAGGTAATCGGAGCACATCATTTGCTGAAGGTGCTGGATGAGGGAGAGCTTTTATACGTGCTGGTGGCACGAGGCCTGAGTGATGATGTTTATATGGTGGGCAAGATAGCGGTCTGCCAGCTTCAGAATTTAATTATTGCTTATAAGGAGCGGTTCGATAGAAACAATTTCTTCCAGAACCTGCTGTTGGATAACCTGCTGTTAGTAGATATTTATAATAGAGCCAAGAAACTGCATGTAGATGTTACGGTACCGAGAGCGGTATACCTGATAGAGACAAAACAGGAAAAGGACAGTATTGTCACAGAGCTTTTGAAGGGCATGTTCTCACCCCAGAGCGGGGACTACATTACATCGGTGGATGAGAGTAATGTCATTCTCATAAAAGCGTTGGAAGAAGGCTATACGCAGGATGCGCTGACTCAGGTTGCCAATACGATAGCGGATATGATGAATGCAGAAGCCATGCTGAATGTAAGAGTAGCCTTCGGTACGGTGGTGCAGGAGCTTAAGGACGTTTCCAAGTCCTACAAGGAAGCAAAGATGGCATTGGATGTGGGCAAGATTTTTTATGCAGAAAAAAATGTGATTGCTTACAGCACACTGGGTATTGGCCGTCTGATTTATCAGCTTCCCATCAATCTTTGCCGTATCTTTATCCAGGAGATTTTCGGAGATAACGTGCCTGAGGAGCTGGACGATGAAATGCTTGGCACCATTAACAAGTTCTTTGAGAACAACCTGAATGTTTCAGAGACCTCCAGACAGCTTTTTGTACACAGAAATACCCTGGTATACAGGATTGAGAAACTGCAGAAGAGTACGGGACTGGATATCAGGACCTTTGACGATGCCCTGACCTTTAAAATTGCGCTTATGGTCGTGAATTACATGAAGTATCTGGATTCACTGGAATACTAAAGAGTTCATAGGAATAATACAGCACACCCCCGAATATACTGATAGAAACAATACTATCGGCATATTCGGGGGTTTTTATGGTAAAAGAGGACAAGAGCTTTTATGATAAGAAGATTATCTATTTAGACTATTTTGAGCGAGGGGAAAAGGTAAAGAACGGCGGCTTCTTAAAGTGGGAAGCAAAGGGAGATGACAGCCGTTTGCAGATACATATCAGAGGCTTATATCCCACGGATACCCTGCAAGGGGAAATACAGATTATTTCCATGGGAGAAATCTACCCGGCGGACAGAGTGACACTTCACTTTGGAACGGGAGAATATGCAGCTGTATGGAAAAATGCAGGTCTGGCAGGGACTGAAATCACCTATGCAGAATGCGATGGCATTCAAATCAGACTTTCGGAAAACCGCACACTGAAAGGAATATGGCGGGAACGGGAGAAGAAGGCAGAAGCAATGCCGGTTTATGAGAGCAGCCCGGAAGAGGTGCAGGAGCTGACAATCCGGGAAGTACTGCCAGAGGAAGCATTGACGCAGGTAACCGAGGAAGCGCAGCCGGAGAAAGCATTGACGCAGGTAACCGAGAAAACACAGCCGGAAGAAGCTCCCAGAAGTTTACACAAGCAGGAAACAGAAAAATCTCCGACAGATAGGCATGCGGGTCAGGAAATGCTGTCAGGAGATAAATGGGAGCAATTGAGCAGGCATTACCCGAGGATTTCCCCCTTTGGAGACAATAGAGAATATCTTTCCATAACGCCCAGGGATTTTATTATTTTGGCAAGGCAGTATCAAAATTTGGTGCAGAACAGTTTTCTTCTGCATGGATATTATAATTACGGTCACGTGGTGTTGACGAAGATTGTAGAAAAAGAGGAAGAATGCTTTTATCTCGGAGTCCCGGGCGTATATTACGACAGGGAAAAGCAGGCAGCTCTTATGTTTGGATTCGAGGGTTTTGAAGCAGGAACCGATAGAATTTCGGATGGCGGGTTCGGTTACTATATGAAACGGGTGGATATATAAAAAGAGAGTATATGTATGACAAGCGGTGGGGTTATACACCCTCGCAGTCAAAGGGAGGAATGAAGCTTTCGGATGCGGCTTCTCCTTCCTGGATAAAGCCGTTTTCAATACCCAGGCTGATGCAATAGTCAATCAGCGCATTGTATTCCTTATGGGACACCCGCCTGTTCAATTCCGGCATGTCCGAAAAGGTGCGCATGGGTGTGTACTGGCTCATGATGCTGATAAAAATATCATTGTGATAAGTCTGATATAGGTATTCCATGACTTTCTTAGAATCAGCAAGATGTCTGGGCAGCAGCAAGTGGCGCACGATGACCCCACGCTTCATCAGCCCGGTTGCCTCATCTATCACGGGAGTACCGGTCTGGCGGAACATTTCTGCGATGGCGGCACAGGCTGTTTCAAAGTAGTCAGATGCATTGGAATAGCGGGCAGCCAGCCGGGAGGATGCATATTTTAAATCCGGCAGATAGATATCGACAAGACCGTCCAAAAGGCGGAGCGTTTCTACCTTTTCATAGCTTCCGGTATTGTAGACGATGGGAATGGACAGGCCCTCTGCTTTGGCCTTTTTTATGGCAGGGATAATCTGGGGTACGAAATGGGTGGGGGTGACCAGATTGATATTACAGGCTCTTTTTTCCTGTAATTCCAAAAAGATTTCAGCCAGGCGTTCCGAGGTGATGGCCTTGCCCACAGAGCCGTCAGCAATAGTGCTGTTCTGGCAAAAGACGCAACGGAGGGGACAGCCGGTGAAAAATACGGTGCCGGAGCCGGTTTCGCCGGAAATACAGGGCTCCTCCCACATGTGAAGGGCAGCTCTTGCCACGCGTAAGTGCGCACTTTCTCCACAGTAACCTTTCTCTCCGTTTATTCTGTCCACATTACATTCTCTGGGACATAATCTGCAACCCATATCTGCTCCTTTACCCGTATCGATATATACAAAAGCCGTACATCTTTCCTTAGGAGGACTCTTCTATGCGATACCTTCCTGCCAACTCCGCCAGGCACCCTTGCGGCACATGGACGGTTCTGCTTAGTGCTGCTGTGTTCCCACCCTGACACGGTTCGCAGATGTCCATTGCGCAAGACCCAAACTTCATCATTGACACAAAAGGCCAGCCATAGAAGCGCCCTCCTAAAGGCACATGCACGGCTTATTTAGTATATCCGTTTTGAAGTGGGATGTCAAGCAATTACAACTTGTGTTTTTGGTGGAAATTTAGTTTGACAGAAATAAGTAGCCGTGATAACATAAAAATAGTAATAATTACTAATTTTTTATATGCGTTTTATGCGCAGATAGGAGAAGTCATGAATACGAATGCATTTAGAAGTCTTTCTTACGGAGTATATGTCATCAGCACCTGGGATGCAGGCAGGCCGACCGGCTGCACCGCCAACAGTGCCATGCAGATTACTTCAGATCCGGCTACGATAGCCATCAGCATCAACCATTCCAACTATACCAATGAGTGTATCCAGAAAGCGGGCAAATTTGCAATCTCCATCCTGGGTGAAAATTCAGATCCGTCCATCATTGGTAACTTCGGTTTCCAGAGCGGCAGAGATGTCAACAAGTTTGATAACGTGGATTATGCGGTAAAAGGGTATATGCCTGTGGTAACAGATGCCTGTGCTTATATCGTATGTGAAGTCATTGATAAGATGGAGACGAATACGCATACTGTATTTTTAGGAAAAGTAGTGGACTGTGATGTTTTGAAGAAGGATGATGCCATGACCTATGCTTATTACCATAAGGTAATTAAAGGAAAGAGCCCCAAGGCAGCACCCACCTATCTGCCGGATGAGGCAGAAGAAAGCGCAGCAGAGGATACAGCAGCTAAAGGAACCAAAGAAGTATATGTGTGCAGTATCTGCGGATATGTATATGAGGGCGAGATACCTTTTGAGGAGCTGCCGGACGATTTCGTATGTCCCATCTGCAAGCATCCCAAGTCAGATTTTGTAAAGAAGACCATATAATTGGGAAAGAAAACTATATGAACCAGAAAAGGCGGATTATTCTTCCGCCTTTTTTCTTTCTTCTTTCTCCAGCTTGTTTCTGACACGCAGCTCCTTGAAAAAGGTAGTCAGCATATTGCTGCATTCTTCTTCCAGCACGCCCCTTGTGATATTCACCTGGTGGTTGAATTCCGGCATCTGTAACACATTCAGAATGGAACCGGCACATCCGGCCTTGGGATTCATACAGCCGATGACGACCTCAGGAATGCGCGCCTGCACAATAGCGCCCGAGCACATCTGGCAGGGCTCCAGAGTCACATACAGGGTACAGTCCTCCAGCCGCCAGTCCCCGATAAATTTGCTGGCTTTGTTAATGGCGGTGATTTCCGCATGAGCCAGAGTGTTCTTGTCGGTGTTGCGGCGGTTGTAGCCCCTGCCTATGATTTTCCCATCATAGACGATGACGCAGCCGATGGGGACCTCTCCTAAAGCGTATGCCTTTTTTGCCTGTTTTAAGGCTTCCTTCATATATTTTTCATGCTGTTCCATTTTGTATTTATCCCTTTCTGATAGAGCCGCCTTTGCACAGGCTTGCATTTGCCGGATATACTTGTTATAGTAGTAATGATATATCATATTATAACCGCCAACAGGAAAAGAGGCAACCGGTATGCAGATACACGGACTGAATAAAACAACATTGCTGGACTATCCGGAGCATGTGGCAGCCACCATTTTTACAGGGGGCTGTAATTTTTGCTGCCCGTTCTGCCACAATGGAGAACTGGTCTTACGGCCACAGGAATTCCCGCTGATTTCGGAAGAAGAAATCCTGGCATTTTTAAAAAAAAGAAAAGGGATTCTGACCGGCGTGTGCATCACCGGCGGAGAGCCCACCTTGCAGCCGGATCTGCCGGATTTTATAGGAAAAATAAAGGATTTAGGATATCTGGTAAAGCTGGATACCAATGGATACCGGCCGGAGGTCTTAAAGGATCTGCTTGCAAAGGGGCTGTTGGATTATGTGGCAATGGATATCAAAAACGCTAAGGAGCACTATGCCGGCACGGCAGGAAAAGAAAATCTGGAGATTGCGAGGATAGAAGAAAGCGTGAGCCTACTGATGGAGGGAAGGATACCTTATGAATTCCGTACTACGGTGGTGAAGGAGCTTCATGCAAAAGAGGATTTCCAGAAAATCGGCCAATGGCTGGCAGGGGCGAAGGCTTATTTTTTACAGGCTTACAGGGAAAACGAAAATGTAATGGTAAAGGGCTTTACTTCTTATGAAAAGGAAGAATTGGAAGAATTTGCGGCAATACTGAGACAGACCATAAGCAGAGTGGAACTGCGCGGGATGGAATGAAAAGGAATCTAAAGATTGAAAATCATACTAAATGAGGGAAAAAGCAAATGAAAAAATATTTACATAAATATATCGGCGACAGGGCGTTCTATGCCATGGTGTTGGGAGTCGTAGTGCCGATTATGGTACAGAACGGTATCACCAATTTTGTAAGCCTTTTGGACAATATCATGGTGGGACGGGTCGGTACGGAGCAGATGTCCGGCGTGGCCATTGTCAACCAGTTTGTATTTGTATATAATCTTGCTATTTTCGGTGCTATTTCCGGTGCCGGAATTTTTGGCGCGCAGTTTTACGGCTGCGGCAAACAGGATGGCGTGAGGCATACCTTTCGGTTCAAGCTGATTGCGGCGGGTGCCATTGCACTGGCTGCCTGCCTGCTGCTGTTCTTTGGGGGAGATGCGCTGATCAGACTGTATCTGCATGGGGAAGAAAACCGGGCAGAGTTAGACGCGGCATTACACTATGGAAAACAGTATCTGTTGATTATGCTGTTAGGGATGCCACCCTTTGCATTCGAGCAGTGTTATACCAGCACCCTGCGTGAGTGCGGGGAGACGGTAGTGCCCATGAAAGCGGGAATTGTCGCTGTATGTATGAACCTGTGCCTGAATGCCCTGCTGATTTTCGGTCTGTTCGGCTTCCCGGCGCTGGGAGTGGCGGGAGCTGCGATTGCAACGGTCATTGCCAGGTACGTGGAAACGGTAATCGTGGTAGTCTGGACGCACAGGCATGCGGACCGCTATCCTTTCATTATCGGCGCTTACAAGAGTCTCTATATTCCCGGCGATCTGGTTTCCAAGATATTGGTAAAAGGTTCGCCGCTTATGCTGAATGAACTCCTGTGGGCGGCAGGAATGGCTGTCATGATGCAGTGTTATTCCGTACGGGGCCTGGAGGCTGTGGCAGGACTCAATATTTCCTCCACGATTTCCAACCTGTTTGGTGTGGTCTATATTTCCATGGGTAATGCCGTTTCCATTATTATCGGTCAGCTTTTAGGTGCCGGCAAGATGAAGGAGGCGAAGGAGACGGATACCAGGCTGATAGCATTTTCGGTGGCCTCCTGTGTTGTGGTGGGAGCCCTGCTTGCTCTGCTTGCACCGCTTTTCCCGGAAATGTACAATACCACCGATGCGGTCAGGGAACTGGCAACCCGTTTTATACGCATCATAGCAATCTACATTCCGGTCTGTGCTTTTTTGAATACCTGCTATTTTACCCTGCGGGCAGGGGGCAGAACGGTGATTACCTTTTTCTTTGACAGTGTGTTTGTGTGGTGTGTCAGCATTCCTGTCGCGTTCGTACTGAGCAGATTTACAGAGCTTCCCATCGTACCACTGTACTTCTACTGCCAGATGCTGGATCTGATAAAGTGTGTGATAGGGTATGTGCTGGTGAAAAAGGGCGTATGGCTGTCAAATATTGTGGCTTAGACGGAGGCTCATGCGCAAAACATACGCTTGGAAGAGTAAAGATAACAGTTGAGGAAATTCACTTTATGTTGTATGATTAAACTATAGAATAACATACAAAGGGGATAAATATGGAGGCGGAATTCTATACAGGTATAGCGACAATCGATGAGCAGATGGCTTTACGAAAAGCTGACGAGGGATTTTACAGATTCCTGGCGCAGGATATCTATGCGCCTGTTTCACAAAGCATACATCCGGACGATCTTCACAGGGTGAAGGAAGCCATGGAAGAGATCAAATCCGGAAGGATATCCCAAAACATCGTGTCCGTAAGACTGAAAAAGAAAGACGGGCAGTATGCCTGGACCTCTATCAATATGTCCTTTGAGCCCTTCGAGGAGGATGGCAAGAAGCTTTTCAGCTTCCGCTTTCTGGATCTGGCATCCGCAGAAGATTACAACAGTGCCTTTCAGCAGCTGAAAAACGAATATGAGCTGCTTCTCAGCATGCAGGACTGTATTATTATAGCTTATGATATCAAGGAGAAGCTGTTAAAGGTGCTCAGGCAGTGCGGCACACAGAGGCTGCCTCTCTTTAACGGTACTCTGGATGAGTGGTATGAAGAGTTAAAGGATAAAATAGACCCATCCTCGGAAAAAGAGTTTGACAGTCTGTGCAAAGAGATGGAAGAGGGAGAGAAGAGTATCCATCACTGTATTATGACAAGTGCATTTGCCGGTGATGATACGATGGAATCCGTTGATGTGAAGTGCCAGATTATACAGCATTCCTCCGGTAAGCGCAAGCTGCTGGGCCGTATCATACCTTGTAGCTCCACTCCGAAGGAGGATTCCGATACACAGTATGCCATGGATGCGGGCATTCCCATCCTGAACAAAAAGGCTATTACGGAGTATGCGCAGAGTGTAATGGCAAAGGGGCATGGTAAGGTATATCTTACGGTGCTGGATTTGGATAATTTTAAAACCATCAATGATACCTATGGTCATATGTACGGTGACGAGGTATTGATTAGAACGGCAGAAATCATCAAAAGTAATCTGGGTGATTACGGTATGGTGGGCCGAATCGGCGGCGATGAGATGATGATCGTCTTTACCAAGGTGGAGAATCAGACGGAGCTTCGTAACATGCTGCGCTCTATCCGCATGGATGTTGCCTGGGCCTATAAGGGACAGGATGAGAAGATGCAGATTACCTGTTCCATGGGTGCTGCTGCTTTCCCTGAGAATGGACACGATTATGAAGAGATATTCCGGCTTGCAGATAAAATGCTTTATATTGCCAAGCAGAAAGGGAAGAATCGCTATGTTATCTACACTCCAGAGCTTCATGATGCGCCCCAAAACGGTGGTCTTGATGCCTCAGGCAACAACCTGGAGCTGCTTCGCGAGGATAAAGCAGGTGTCATGCAGCGGCTGGTAGAACAGTTCCTGATAAAAAAGGTAGTTCCTTATGCAAGCGTGCTGACGGAGGTCGGTTACTGTTTTGAACTGGATGAAATCGTGATGGTTTATGGCGATAGGAAGGTGTCCACCACCTGGAACCGGAATGGTATACTCAATGACGTGGAAACAGGAGTGTTCCTGAAGCCGGAAGCTGGCTTTGAAGAAAGCTTCGATGCCAACGGTATTTATGCTGTAAATGGTATCTTTAATCTGGAAGGAAAGTTGCCCGGACTGGCAGCAGCCCTGCTTGAGAGAGGAATCGAATCGGCGCTTTTCTATAAAATCTGCAGCAAGGGCAAAAAGACAGGCTTTATCATGTTTGCCAAAAAGAAACACAGGCAGATGTGGTCCGAGGTTGATAAAGCGCTATTGGCAGTAGTGGGAAAGATCATGGAATTGTCCTTTTCGGAGAAGTAGATAAATTCTGACGAAGTTGAAGGGATTAAAAGCAATTATGAAAAGCGGGAAAACTGTCGCCTTACTCTTTCTTTTATTAGGAATTGCCTGTAGTGGATGCAGTTTTGACAGTGCTGGGAAAACTGACCAGACAGAAACGCAAATAGAAAGCACGGTGGATGAAAGCCGTGAAGAGGCCGGTGGGCAGAATGCTGCTGATGCCATAGCAGAAGGTGATGATGGGTCAGGAGCAGGGGAAGAAACAAATGAGGAACTGACAGAGGAACGAATCTTTATTCAGGTTTTTGAACAAGAAGATGTGGGAGTTATATCCGAAGCCGGAGAATATGGGTTCGTGGCAGCTATACCTGAGGTCGCGGAATATGAGTTTGCGGATGCCTATGAGCTGGGAGAAGTGGAAGAAATGCACGGATGGCTGCCGGGTACGGGTGAGGGAGTCTGGTATACGATAGTCATAGATGGCATAGAGTATTACTATGGAAAGTACGATTTTAAAGAGGATGCCGAACCTTCACTTTTCGGTTACTCTATTATCAGCGATGCCTATGAGCTGGCGAATGGAATATCAGTAGGGATGACGAAAGAGGAAATACTTGAAAAATATCCCAACATGGCGGTCATGGATTTTGAAGGCAATTATCTGTATGAGGAAGTGACAGGCCACCAGGGATGGAATAGTGCTGCCTATCCCGGAGGTTTTGAAACTCGGTTTGATTATATAATGATTGCGGATATTGATTTGGGAACCTATGATACCCTGCCGATTTATGTGGGACTTCTTATGAAGAAGGATACTGTGTCTGCTATTACCTTCTATTATCCCACGGCAAATTGACGGATACAGTCCACCTATACCACATTGGTATAGGTGGGATTTTTTTGTAGAGAAAAGTTGATTTGACAATATGTATTATTTGTATTATTATAAATAATACAAAAGGAGAAGAAAAATGATTATCACATTAAATGACGGTTCGGATATTCCGGTATATTTACAGATACGTAATCAGATAGTCATAGGGATATCGGATGGCAGACTGAAGCCGGGAGAAAGGCTTCCGACGGTGCGGGCACTGGCAGAGGAAATCGGCATCAATTCCATGACGGTAAATAAGGCTTACCAGCTTTTAAAGCAGGAGGGCTATATTCTGACGGATAAGAGAAACGGTGCCAGAGTCAGAGAAAGGTTTGAAAGCAGGGGTTGCCTTTCACAGGAGGCGAAGGAGCAGCTGCAAAGAATTATTTCAGAGGCAAAGATAAGCGGTATGTCCAGGGAGGACTTTTTTAAGGAATGCAGCCGCTATTTTGGGGAGGAAAAAGAATGGCAGTAAAAATTATTTTATTGGCTTGTATATATCCATTTGTGCTCATCCTGTATTTTATTTTGAAGAATGAAGCGAGGCCGAAAAAAGGAAACTGCTTTGGCACGACCCTTACAAAGGAGCAGATGGGGACGCCGGAAATACAGCAGATTATAAAGGAATATTACAAACAGATGAAATGGGCTTTTATTGTCCTTATGCTGCTTCCCATCCCCATGCTGTTCATTCCCTGGTTTTCCATCTACCTCACGCTCTGGTGTGTATGGCTGGTAGCCGGTATTTTTGCATTTATGGTTCCCTACGCCAATGCCAATAGCAAAATAAAAGCCCTGAAGCGGGAAAAGGGCTGGAAAAAGGACGGAGAGGGGCAGATGACGGTAGAAATCAAAAGTGCCGGCAAGGTCCGCAGGGTAAAATGGTACCAGTTCGCAGCGCCCTGCATCCTCAGCGCAGCAGCTTTTATATGGGCACTGGTCAGATATCACGGAGAAAAGCTGGAGGCTCTCAGCATCACCATAGGAAGCCTGGCGTTCATCACCTTTCTCTTTTATGGACTGGCAGTCTGGATGGACAGACAGAAGACCCAGGTCATCAGCACGGACAGCGATGTCAATTTAAATTACGCCCGTGCCAAAAAGAATATGTGGAAGAACCTCTGGATGGCATGTGCCTGGGTCAATGCGGCCTATACGGCAAGCATGCTGTTTATGCTGGATAGGTCGTTTCGGATATCCCGGCTTTTTATGGGCGCAACCGTTGCCTACATCCTGGCAACGATGGTGCTGCTGTTCTGGGCAATAAAAAAGAAAAAGAAGATTGATATGGTATATCAGGAGCAGATGGATGTCCTGCCTGAAGATGATGACGATAACTGGCTCGGGGGAATGCTCTATTACAATCCGAAGGATAAGCATTCCATGGTAGAAAAACGAGTGGGTATCGGCACCACCATGAATATGGCGACTCCGGCCGGGAAAGCCATGGGCGTGTTTGCCGGTCTGGCGCTGCTAAGCCTGCCAATCATGTGCATCTGGGTCATTCTGCTGGAATTTACCCCGATACAGCTTTCCGTAACAGGGGGACGGCTGATTGCGAGCCAGATTCGAGAAGACTATTCCATCCCGGTAAGCATCATGGATAACATCACCCTGGTGGAAGAACTGCCGAAGTGGTCCAAGGTGAACGGCACCGGCATGGATAATCTGGAAAAAGGCACCTTCCGCATTGCAGAAGTGGGCGGATGCGAGGTGTTCCTAAACCCGGAGAACAGTGTATTTATCCGGTTCGAGGCAGCAGGCACCACTTACTATATGAGCGGGTATGATGATGAAGAGACAAGAGAGGTGTACGAGGAGCTAAGACAATATCACATTGAAGAACCGACAGATGAGCTGACATTCTTGCATGTTTTTGAACAGGAGGATGTGGCAGTTATTCATTGACAAATGGAATATCCGTAGGGTTAACGAAAGAGGAGATGCTTGAAAAGTATCCTGATATGGCTGTAATGGACTTTGAGGGAAATTATATTGAGGGAAGTAGAGCATCGGGATTAATCTGGAGAATAATGAAAACTTACCGATTTGCGTTGCCCTGTTTATGAAGGATAATACTGTTACAGCAATTACCTTTTATTACCCAACAGCAGATTAACAGATATCTCCCCTATACAGATATAGTATAGGGGATTTTTAATCAGCAAAAGCAAGACACTTGTAACAGAAAAACTGTTGACAAACAAACACATCATATATACAATAAAAACATCAAGAGTAATCAATGAACCGTGTATTTTCATGCACTGTGCGATTCGCACATTCAGGCAATTTCTGCCACCTTACTCTA
>JBJFCM010000067.1:0-3179 GCA_051888955.1 Lachnospiraceae bacterium
AATTGTATACAGACTTACCCGATTTTTTATACTTCCTATTCCCGTCTGAATATCCAGCAGGCTCACTGCGCCCTTTATCTGGGCGCCACAGCCGGTAGCTGCTGCTGTAAGGCCATCCAGCTCACAGCTCATATGAATGACATCCCGCACCACAATATATTGCTTCTTCTCCTGAAGCAGCCCTGCAGACGGAAATTCCGTAATGGCATCCGCGCCTAAAAGTCCGGCAAGTTCTTTCGCAATCACTACAGACTGCTCATTGTCGGGAACGAAACAAATATTGTTATTCTCTGCGGACCTTCCGGAGACCATCCCCGCATACACCAGCTTCATGGCCAGACAATAGAAAAAGTAGTACATGCAAAGCTCTCCATCCTTCAAAATCCTGACGATATCAAAATACTTTCCCTTAATGCCATCCTCCATCAGAATAAAGAGATTGCCCTCTTTAATCTCATTTACACGGTTCAATACGGCTTCCTCTGTCAAGCCCTTACCACTTCCCGGCTCTCTGCCATCAGTACTGCCCTCTGGCAGTTCTTCGGAAATGGTGTCGCCGCCCGGCACTTCTCCCCAGAAGCTGCCGTCGCTGCCCGGCAGCAAAGCACATAAAATGCCCAGCTTTTCCAGTATGGTTCTCACCTGTTCTTTTACAAATGCAGTCATATGAAACAGGCATATGCGATTCCTGCCCCAGAACGAGGAAATACATTTCTCAAAAAGTACCGTTGCCTCATCAGTCATTGCTTCCACATGATCAAAGTCTAAAAATAAAAGCTCTCCTCGCAGTTCTTCCCTCAAAAGTTCACAAAAAGGGCGTTCCGTAACCTGTCTGGCAGACAGACTTTCTTTTTCTGCCACACTTTTCTCCTCCACCATGGTACGAAGGACTTCCTCCGCATGAAAGCTCAAGTAACAGGCATTTCCCTCACTCATCCATGAATACAGCATCTTACCTTCTCCATTTCTCTGTTGTAAACAGGATACAGTCACCCGTCTTACAGGCTGTCCTGAATGCTATCCTTTAAGTTATACTGATTGTAATGCCAGGATAAACAGCTCATCCCTTTTTCATATGTCAGACTTCCAAACGCTTTATTTACCAGCTTTCCAGGCTTTCCCGGCAAGCTCCCAAGCAGTCTTAAAAGCGGATTACACAATCTTGTAAAAACTAATCTCTTATCCAGTCTGTCAGCAATCGTCCTGACCATCTCCGTGGTCGCTACATATTGCTCATTCTGTGGAAAGAAAATGCCTTCCGCCTTTCTCTCCATCACTTCCCACAAAAAGCAACAAAGATTGCCCACATAAAGCATACTGCGCTCGTTTTCTATCTTGGGAAACACAGGCAGCTTAGCCGCAAACTTCACCAATAGCGGGAAATTGCCTTTAGCTCCTCTGCCGTAAATCATAGGAGGCCGCAGTATGACCACTTTGAAATGTTCATCTGCCAGCGCAAGTATCCCCTTCTCCGCCTGCAGCTTACTGTCTCCGTAAAAGTTTGCAGGTGCCGGAACCGTATCCGGCGTAATCATTTTTCGTTTGCCGATACCGGCACTGTCCCCGTAAACAATAATGCTGCTCATAAAAACAAACTGCCCTGCGCCGTCAGTCTTTGCTTTCTTAGCAGTCTCAATAGCAAGCTTTGTATTGACCTGATAATACAGGGCCTTCGTCTCCTCTGAGGCATGCCCCGTATCCGCATGGGCGATGCCTGCCACATGAAACACGGTATCGTATCCCGCAAAGGAGTTGCTTTGCCAGTTCTCCTGCCTCATGTCCAGAGTATCCACATGCACTTCCTTTTCCTGTTCTCTCAGCCAATTTTCAAAAGTGGTCCCTATGTAGCTGCCTGCTCCTGTAATCAAAAGTTTCATAAGATACGCTTCTCCAAATTATCTATTCTGAACAGATACAGTTTATCATGTATTTTGGAAAAGTACAACGTCTGACCTTTGCAATGAAGAGAGTTTGTGGTATCATAATAGCAACCAAAAGGAGGATTTATCATGGAAAAATTGGCTATATTGGGTGGGGCTCCGGTCAGGGAAGTACCTATTAGTTATGGAAGACAGTGTATTGATGAAGAAGATATTGAAGCGGTAGCCACTGTTCTAAGGAGTCCTTTCATTACCTGCGGTCCCAAGATCGACGAATTGGAAAAACTGATTTGTGAGATTACCCATGCAAAGTATGCAGTTGCAGTTTCTAACGGTACAGCCGCCCTGCATCTGGCAGCAATGGCCGCCGGCATTACGGCAGGGGATGAGGTGATTGTCAGTTCCATCACCTTTGCGGCTTCCTCCAACTGTGTCCTGTACTGCGGTGGCACGCCCGTCTTTGCGGATATTGATCCGGAGACCTACAACATCAGCCCGGCTTCCATCCGCAAATGCATTACCGATAAAACCAAAGCTGTCGTTGCAGTAGATTTTACGGGTCAGGCAACGGAGCTGGATGAGATACGGGCAATCTGCAAGGAGCATCATCTGCTGCTGATTGAAGATGCCGCACATGCCATGGGCACCAAATATAAAGGAACGCCTGTAGGCAGCATCGCCGATATGACCTGCTTTTCTTTCCATCCTGTCAAGACCGTTACCAGCGGCGAGGGCGGAGCCATTACTACCAACGACGAAGCTCTTTATCATAAGCTGTTACGTCTCCGCAGCCACGGTATCACCCATGATCAGGAGGAAATGGTACACCCGACAGACGATCCCTGGTACCATGAACAGGTAGAGCTGGGCTATAACTATCGCATGACTGATTTTCAGGCGGCCCTGTTGATTAGCCAGCTTCATAAGCTACCTCTTTTCTCTGCCCGCAGAGGAGAAATCGTGAAGCTCTATAACGAAGCCTTTGCTTCCATACCGGAAATTCAGGTGCAGAAGGAAATTGCAGAATCTGACACTACCAGACATTTGTATATTCTCAGGCTGCATTTAGACATGCTCACCTGCACCAGAAGACAGTTCTTTGATGCCATGTGCGCCGAGAACATCCGCCCCCAGGTACATTACCTGCCGGTTTATTACCACCCCTACTACGAAAAGTTAGGATACAAAAAGGGCATCTGCCCCAATGCTGAAAAATATTATGAAGAAGTGATGAGCATTCCACTGTATTACACTTTGAAGGATAGTGATGTGCAGGATGTGATTCACGCGGTGAAAAAG
>JBJFCM010000068.1:0-3169 GCA_051888955.1 Lachnospiraceae bacterium
AATAATTCCTCCTTTTTATAAGAAAAATGCATAAGAATTCCTCAAAATGGACACAAAAAAAACCTGTGGCAGAAACCACAGGCGATAAACACCAGACTAATCCGGCAACATCCTATTAAAACCAAAGAACAGCTTTAAAATGACGCCTTTTTATATCCTTTTGAGGTAACTGCATATAATACGCGAGATTCTGTGATTTTCAAAGTAGCTATAGTTGTGATTTCCAAATTTCTGTTGCTCATGCTTGTTACCTCCTTTTCTTTGTATTTTTGAACATTACATCAACTTACTCTAACATACGCCATAATCTGGTAATTGTCAAGTATATTTCTTATCTACATTGATAACCGCAAAATACCGGGAATCCAATTCCTTTATTTTCGCCTCCATAAAGGCACATACTGCATCATCGCTTAAGCGGAAATCATAGGGCAGGACGATATCGAAAATAATATTCGTGTGGGTAGGTCCCTTTACGATGCGGAAATCGTGAAGGGTAAGAGAGCTGTCAAGCTCTTTTAAAAATGCGTATACGGTTTCTTTTAGTTTAGAAACCTCAGGGTCATTGGTACAGACCGGATCCATGTGGATGACTGCTTCGCATTTCAATTTATCACGTAAAGTCCGCTCGATATTGTCAATCATATCATGTAATTCCAGAATGTTCCCGTCTGCCGGTACCTCTGCGTGAAGGGAAATCATCAGACGGCCGGGACCGTAATTATGTACGATAAGGTCGTGGATGCCGATGACATTCTCATAGGACATGACAAGCTTCTCAATCTCTTTTACAAATTCCGGATCAGGTGCCTGTCCCAAAAGGGGATTCAGGGTGTCTTTAGCGGATGTAATGCCGGTGTAGAGGATGAAGAGACCAACCAGGATACCGCAGATACCGTCCAGGTGCAGACCGGTAAAATGGGCAACCAGAGTGGTGAGCAATACCACTGTAGTAGAAAGGGTATCGCTTAAACTGTCAGAGGCAGTAGCCATCATAGCCTCACTATGTATTTTTTTGCTGATGGAGCGGTTGTACAAAAACATATAGCATTTGATGAGAATGGAAATCAGTAAAATGGCTATAATAATAGGATTGAACACCGTTTCCACCGGATGTATGATTTTCTCAATGGAAGATTTTATCAGCTCAAATGCCATGAGCAGGATAGCAGCGGATACAGCAAGGCCTGAAAGGTACTCTATGCGGCCGTGCCCAAAGGGATGTCCGGGATCCGGCTTCTGACCGGCCATCTTAAAGCCTATCAGGGTGATGACGGAGGAACCGGCATCGGAAAGGTTGTTGACGGCATCGGCTGTAATGGCAATGGAATTGCTGAGCAGTCCGGCAAAAAATTTACCACAGAAAAGCAGTATATTAAAGAAAATGCCGACGGCACCGCTTAAGACGCCATAGGCCTGTCTGACTTCAGGAGAATCGGTATCTTCCCGGTTCTTGATAAAAATTTTCGATAACAGTGTAACCATGAATAATCCCCCTTATAGATTTATATGGATATTTTCCCATTTTAGTACGTTTTTGGTAAAAATACAATGCTTTATTTACAAAACATTAACAGGATTTAGGGGAAGTTGCTATTGCATGTGAAAGAAATAACAGGTATAATTTCCTTGAAAAGCAGAAGCGGCTGCCTGAGTCGGAGATTCTGACAGGGCGGACTTTATTCTAACATAGATAATATATTAAGAAAAGAGGAGATTATAATGAGCAAAAAACCAGTAGTATTGATGATATTGGATGGCTATGGCTTGAATGAAAGAGTAGAGGGCAATGCAGTTGCCGAAGCGAATACGCCCGTCATGGACAAGCTGATGGCAGAGTATCCCTTTGTACGCGGCAATGCCAGCGGTATGGCAGTAGGTCTTCCGGAGGGCCAGATGGGTAACTCTGAGGTAGGACACCTGAATATGGGTGCAGGACGTATCGTTTACCAGGAACTGACCAGAATTACAAAAGAGATACAGGACGGAACCTTTTTTGAAAATCCGGCGCTTGTAAAGGCTATGGAGAATTGTAAGAAGAATAACAGTGCCCTGCACTGCATGGGACTTTTATCAGATGGCGGCGTGCACAGCCACAATACTCATCTGTACGGCCTGTTGGAAATGGCCAAGAGAAACGGTCTTGAGAAGGTCTATGTACACTGCTTCTTAGACGGCAGGGATACACCCCCGTCAAGCGGCAAGGATTTCGTATCCGATCTGATGGATGAGATGGAGAAAATCGGAGTCGGTCAGGTGGCTTCCGTAATGGGCCGTTACTATGCTATGGACAGAGATAACAACTACGACAGGGTAAAGCTGGCTTACGATGCCATGACAAAGGGAGAAGGCGAAAAGGCCGCATGCGGCCGCTGCGCTGTGCAGAATTCCTATGACAATGGCGTGACTGATGAATTCGTTAAGCCGACGGTAGTGGAAAAGGATGGCAAGCCTCTTGCTACCGTACAGGATGGTGATTCTGTAGTATTCTTTAATTTCCGTCCCGACAGAGCGAGAGAGATTACCAGATGCTTCTGCGAGGATGAGTTTACTCATTTTGAAAGAGGCGCAAGGAAGGATATCGTGTTCGTATGCTTCTCCGATTATGACCCTACTATTCCCAATAAGGAAGTGGCTTTCCATAAGATTGCCATTACTAACACCTTCGGTGAGTGGCTTGCAGCACAGGGCATGACCCAGGCGCGTATCGCAGAGACAGAAAAATATGCGCATGTCACCTTCTTCTTTAACGGTGGTGTAGAGGAGCCCAATAAGGGAGAGGACAGAATCCTGGTAAATTCTCCCAAGGATGTGGCAACCTACGATTTGAAGCCGGAAATGAGTGCTTATGAGGTATGTGACAAGCTGACAGGAGCTATTCGCAGCGGTCAGTATGACGTTATCATTATCAATTTTGCTAATCCTGACATGGTAGGCCATACCGGCGTGGAAGCGGCAGCCATCAAGGCAGTAGAAGCTGTGGATGAGTGCGTTGGCAAGGCAGTGGAAGCAGTAAAAGAGATGGATGGTGTATTGTTCATCTGTGCAGACCACGGTAATGCAGAGCAGCTTATCGATTATGCGACCGGAGAACCGTTTACCGCACATACCACCAATCAGGTGCCTTTCGTGCTGGTAAACTTTGATCCTGCATATACCTTAAGAGAGG
>JBJFCM010000069.1:0-14774 GCA_051888955.1 Lachnospiraceae bacterium
CCGATATCTGCCAGTTTAATTGTTCCTGCAAAAGCTGCTCCCGGATATAGAAACAGACCCCTCTTTTTAAAACCAAGAGTCACAGTGATATCCGCTCTGACGGCTGTGCCCCAGACTGCACCTGTATCTGCATCAATACCCGACGGAATATCTATGGCAACAAGACAGGCTCCCTTTTCATTCATGGTCTCTATCGCCTGCCTGTAGACACCTGCTACCTCTCTGGACAGGCCTGTGCCGAACAGAGCATCCACCACAAGCGCATATTCTCCTTCCGGGACTTCCGGGACAGGCACAATGCCATACTGCTGCAAAATAGCTAATTGTACCTGTGTTTCTTTAGTAGCGCGCTCGGCATCGCCTATCAATGCCACTTTAACATCTATTCCTCTATCCAAAAGCAATCTGGCTACACCAAGACCGTCCCCACCATTGTTGCCCGTTCCACAAACACATAGTACCTTTCCCGGCTTTTCCCTTAAGACTTCCTCCACACACTGTGTTACTACCAGGGCTGCGCGTTCCATCAGCACCAACGCCGGAATGCCGATATGCTCTATGGTATAGGTATCATATGCACGCATTTCCTTTGCGGTTACAAGATATTCCATGATTTATCATACCCTTTCCTTTCTATCATACACCTGAGAGTTTACCACAAAAAAGGACCATTGTACACCAACAGTCCTTCATCCGGCATTTTCTGCCGACTAATCCTTTTTTTCAGCATTTTCTGCACCGGCGGTATTTTCCTTTGCTGTCTCCTGCGCTTTTTCCGCCGGTTTTAATGCCGGCTTGGGACGATGCTCTTCCGGATTATATTTCATATCAAAGATATCAATTACCTCAGCGCCAAAAATAGCATGCATATAAGAATATAATTCATGGTTCTTCTGTTCTTTTTCCTGCTTGCGGATAATTTTCTTTTTCAGTTCAATCCGCACCTGCGTAATCCAATTGCCGATTTCCTCTATCTCCGCAGTGTTCTCCTTCAGGGTATCATAGCACGCATCCATCGTGGCAAGCATCAAATCATAATTAGCCTTTTCTATGTCACGGGGCAACTCCATCAGTTCCTCTCTATAGGCCTCCAGCTTATCATTGCAGTCATTAATAAGACGTTTATTGTCCTCGATCTTTTTCTCAAGCACCGCATCCTGCTTCCCGTTCAGTTCGTCCACCATCGGTACGATTTCATCCATAAGCTTCTTTTTCAGTTGCTTGATTTCTTTTGACTCCGTGTTCAGCTTTCCCTGCCTCTTCAAAAGGTCATTCAGCCTCTCCTCCAACGTTAACACTGCCTCTGTCGTATCCGCATTTTTAAACAGCATATGCCACTTATGGTCCAATGTAAGCACCGGAATCCTCTTACCAAGTAATGCCGGTTCATATACTTCTTCCTTACGACCCATACACGCCCCGCTTTCCAAAGCTTATCCTTATTTCTCCTGTGCTTTGTTATAACGCTCCAGATTGTAGGATAGCTTCATCAGACTGTCAGATAAATGCACATTTTCAACCTGTATCCCTTCCGGTACATTCAAATCCACATGAGCAAAATTCCAAATGGCTTTAATCCCGTTCGCTACCAGCACCTCTGCCACCTCTACCGCACTGGTCTTGGGAATGGTGAGCACTGCGATATCAATATCGTTCTCCTGCACAAACCCCTCTATTTTCTCCATGGGCTGCACTTCTATCTCACGCACTTTTTTACCATACAGAGCAGGATTCTTATCAAAAATCCCTTTTAAGATAAAGCCCCTTCTCTCGAAATTCATATAATTTCCAAGTGCCTGCCCTAAATTACCGGCACCAACAATAATCAGATGATGAGTTTTATTCAACCCAAGTATCTTGCCGATTTCCTGGTATAGAAACTCCACATTATAACCATATCCCTGCTGTCCAAATCCGCCGAAATTATTAAAATCCTGCCTTATCTGTGATGCCGTTACATTCATGAGCTCTGAAAGATCCTGTGAAGAAATCCTCTCCACGCCCTCATCCTTCAGTTCTCCCAAATATCTGAAATAGCGGGGCAGACGCCCAATAACAGCCTGGGAAATTCCCTTTTCTTCCACAACAATACCTCCTGATTAACAAGCCCTCACAGCCCTTGTTAAATTACTATTTCTATTATATAAAAATGTTAAAAAAATGTCAATGAAGGAATTGACATCCTGCTTTATCGCCTGTAAACTAATTTTCAGGGCTTTCTCTGCCCCCGAAGACCTGTTTTGTTTAAAAAAGGAGTTTTGATTTATGATATTATCCTGTCAGAATATTGGGAAAGCATTCCTGGAAAATACTGTGCTTTCCAACGTATCATTTCATATAGAGGACCATGAAAAGGCAGCTATCGTCGGAATCAACGGTGCCGGCAAGACCACTCTGTTGCGCATTATCGTTGGAGAGATGGCTGCTGATACCGGTCAGGTTATTCTTGCCAAAGGCAGGACTCTCGGATATCTTGCCCAGGATGCCGGATTAAACAGTGATAACACTATTTACGATGAATTGCTTTCCGTCAAGGAAGAATTGATTATTCTGGAAACACGCATGAGAGAAACGGAAAAGGCCATGAAGGAGGCAGACGAAAAAGTCCTGTCTTCTCTTATGGAGCAATACAGCCTGCTGACCCACCGTTTTGAATCTGCAAATGGATATGCTTATAAAAGTGAGCTGACCGGCGTTTTAAAAGGCTTGGGATTTGCCGAAGAGGATTTTTCTAAAACAATCTCTACCTTATCGGGCGGTCAGAAAACCCGGGTTGCACTTGGCAAGCTGTTGCTTCTCTCTCCTGATTTAATCATTCTGGATGAGCCTACCAACCACCTGGATATGAATTCCATCACCTGGCTGGAAACTTACCTGCTCAACTACAAAGGCGCTGTCCTGATTGTCTCCCACGACAGATTCTTTTTAGACAGAATTGCAGGAAAAATCATCGAAATCGACCAGGCAAAAGCAACCACCTTTATGGGGAATTATTCTGCCTATGCCCAGAAAAAGGAACAGCTGCGGATTGCAGAATGGAATGCTTACCTCAATCAGCAGCGGGAAATCAAGCATCAGGAGGAAGTCATTGAAAAGCTCCGCTCCTTTAATCGTGAAAAGTCCATCAAGCGGGCAGAAAGCCGTGAGAAAATGCTGGACAAGCTGGAGGTCATAGACAAACCGACGCAGGTGCGCACCGATATGCACCTGACCCTGACTCCCCGCATTATAAGTGGCAACGACGTACTGCAAATAGAAGGCCTTTCCAAAGCCTTCGACAACCAGTCCCTGTTTTCCGATATCAGCTTTGAAATAAAGCGTGGCGAGCACGTTGCCATCATCGGAGACAACGGCACCGGTAAGACCACTTTGCTAAAGATACTGAACGGACTGCTTCCCGCCGATGCCGGTTCCTTCCGTTTAGGCTCCAATGTAGAAATCGGCTACTACGACCAGGAACACCATGTGCTCCACTCAGAGAAAACACTGTTTGAGGAAATTTCCGATGACTACCCCTACCTGACGAACACCGAAATTCGAAATGTACTGGCCGCCTTTCTCTTTACCGGAGATGATGTTTTCAAGCGCATCTGTGATTTAAGCGGTGGCGAACGTGGCAGAGTCAGCCTGGCAAAGCTGATGCTTAGTAACGCTAACTTCCTGATTTTGGATGAGCCTACCAACCACCTGGATATTATGTCAAAGGAGATTTTGGAGGATGCCATTAACAGCTACGAAGGCACCGTACTCTATGTTTCCCATGACCGTTATTTCATCAACCGGACAGCCACCCGTATTTTGGAGCTCACTGCCGGTACCTTCGTAAACTATGTGGGCAACTATGATTATTACCTGGAAAAGAAGGATATTTTGACAGCCGGCCTCACTACTTCAGTTTCTTCCTCTCCTACTGCCCCGGAATCCGCAAATAAAATGGACTGGAAGCAGCAAAAAGAAGAACAGGCAAAGCTTCGCAAGAAGGAAAATGATTTAAAGAAATGTGAAGCAGAAATAGAAAAGCTGGAAACACGCAAGGCAGAACTGGATGAAAAAATGAACGATCCTGCCATTGCCACCAATGTTGCAAAATTACAGGAAATCTCAAAGGAGCAGGCTGAAATTGAAGAAAAGCTCACCGCACTGTATGCACAGTGGGAAGAGCTGGCCGAATAAAGCTTACGACGCCCGAAACAAGGTATGTACCAGTACACACTTTGTTCCGGGCGCCGCGTTTACAATACAATCACAGCAGTCCTACATCGCCTCATAAGTCTCACGAATTGCTTTAATAAAGCCTTCACTGTTCAATACTGTCACATCTTTCAGGGAAGTAATCAGTGCCAGATCCTTGGTCATCTTACCGCTCTCAATGGTAGAAAGAGTTGCTTTTTCCAGCTTATCCGCAAATTCCATAAGCTCCTTATTGCCGTCTAACTCACCGCGCTTTCTGAGTGCCCCGGTCCATGCAAAAATAGTGGCTACCGAGTTAGTGGAGGTTTCCTCTCCCTTTAAGTGCTTGTAGTAGTGTCTCTGTACGGTACCGTGCGCTGCCTCATACTCATATACCCCGTTTGGCGATACCAGTACGGAGGTCATCATGGCAAGGGAACCAAATGCGGAGGAAACCATATCTGACATGACATCACCGTCATAATTTTTACATGCCCAGATAAAACCTCCCTCTGACTTCATGACACGAGCTACTGCATCATCAATCAGGGTGTAGAAATATTCAATTCCCAACTCTTCAAATTTAGCTTTATATTCCTTCTCATAAATCTCTGCAAAAATATCCTTAAAGGTGTGGTCATACTTTTTAGAAATCGTATCCTTTGTTGCAAACCACAGATCCTGTTTCGTATCAATAGCATAACCAAAACATGCTCTTGCGAAGCTTTCAATGGATTTATCGGTGTTGTGCATACCCTGCAGTACGCCTGCACCGGTGAAATTATGAATCAGTTCCCTGGTTTCCGTACCGTCAGCAGCGGTAAATACCAGTTCTGCCTTACCGGGACCATCTACTCTGATTTCCGTATTCTTATAGACATCACCATAAGCATGACGAGCCAGTGTAATGGGCTTCTTCCAGTTCTTTACGCAGGGCTCGATTCCTTTTACTACGATAGGTGCTCTGAACACCGTACCATCCAGGATTGCACGAATCGTGCCATTGGGACTCTTCCACATTTCCTTCAAATTGTACTCCGTCATTCTGGCAGCATTAGGTGTGATGGTTGCACACTTTACAGCAACACCATACTTTAACGTTGCATTGGCAGAGTCCACTGTTACCTGGTCATTGGTCTCATTACGATATTCCAGTCCCAGATCATAATACTCTGTCTTCAGGTCAATAAAAGGAAGAAGCAGTTCATCCTTAATCATCTTCCAGAGTATTCTGGTCATCTCATCGCCGTCCATCTCCACTAAAGGTGTCGTCATCTGAATTTTGCTCATTTTTTCCTCTTTCCAACAGTTTTTCTGTTTGTTTATTTTGGGAGGTTTATCCCTGTTTTTCATTTAAATCAGCATTTTTTCTTTCGTATGCTTCGTGTAGTCCGTTTTTTACCATGTTTTCATAGGCATTGATCATATGTCTGTTAGCCAGTTTTTCCGCACTGTCTGCATCTCCTGCCTTAATGGCTTCCATGATTTTTTCATGTTCTTCATTAGAAGCTGTTCCCCGGTTCGTATCTGCCAGAGTCTTTCGTCTTACCCGCAGCACATATTCATGAAAGTCTTTCAGTTCATGCTCCAATATTTTGGAATCACAGGCTTCGTACATAATGTCATGAAAGCGATTGTCCAACTCCGCAAGCTGCTCCATATGCCCCTTGCTCGCATGAAACTTGGAGAGATATACATTCTCCTCCAACTCCTCCAGCTGCTCTTTCGTAATATGCTTGGTTGCCCATCTGGCACAGAGTCCTTCCAGAAGAGAGCGAATCATGTAAATATCTTTTACATCTTTTTCCGTGATTCCCGTCACATAGGCACCCTTGTTAGGAATAATTTGAATCAGTCCTTCCAGTTCAAGCTGCCTGAAAGCTTCTCTGACCGGAGTCCTGCTGACTCCCATCTCCTCACCAATGGTTACTTCCTTTAATTCTTCATGTTCTTCATACTTGCCATTTAAAATATCTTCTCTAAGCTTATGAAAAACACGACCACGCAGGGAATATTTATCAGTCACTTCCTGCTTTACATCATAATTACCCACATCAATTCCTCCGACAGGTACGACCTGCACACATCATCCAATTGTTACACCCAGCTTTTTACATGCTTCATCGATTGTCTTTACCAGTTCTTCATCCGTAAGTACGGTAACACGGCCTCCTGCATATTCAGCATCCACCCACTGCTTGACTTCATGTACCAGAGGACTACTCTTGTCCACCTGCTTGTCCCCCTTCAATTTGTAATAGGTATTCATCCAGTGAGCTATTCCCGCAAGTCCCGAAGTATTGGAAACGGCACAGAGCACCGGCCTGTTCAGGAACTTTTCTGTATCAAAAATATTGTAGATTTCCTCGTTTTTCAGAAGGCCATCCGCATGGATACCTGCTCTGGTAACGTTGAAATTCTTGCCCACAAAAGGTGTTCTCTCCGGAATATGATATCCGATTTCCTTCTCATAATATTCCGCCAACTCTGTAATAACGGTGGTATCCATGCCATTCAAATCTCCGCGAAGCTGTGCATATTCGAATACCATGGCTTCCAGAGGCGTGTTACCGGTCCTTTCCCCAATACCGAACAAAGAGGTATTGATGCCGGAACAGCCATACAGCCACGCCGTAGTGGAATTGGAGACTGCTTTATAAAAATCATTGTGCCCATGCCATTCAATATTCTCATGAGGTACACCTGCATGGGTATGGATAGCATAAATAATACCTTGCACGCTTCTGGGAATAACTGCACCGGGATAATTTACACCGTAACCCATAGTATCACAGGCACGCACCTTAATCGGTATCTTATACTGCTCCTGCAGTTTCATCAACTCTACACAGAAGGGAACAACATAACCGTAAATATCCGCTCTGGTAATATCCTCCAAGTGGCATCTGGGGCTGATCCCCTCCTCCAGGCAATCTCGGATAACGCTCAGATAGTGGTCCATAGCCTGCCTTCTCGTCATTTTCAGTTTCAGAAAAATATGGTAATCGGAACAGCTTACCAGGATACCGGTTTCCTTCATACCGATTTCCTTTACCAGCTTAAAGTCCTCCTTGCTGGCACGAATCCAGCTTGTCACCTCTGGGAACTGATAACCTCTCTCCATGCATTTATAAACAGCATCCCTGTCCTTTTTGCTGTACAGAAAGAACTCCGAAGCGCGAATCATACCGTTTGGTCCACCCAGCTTATGCAGATAATCATATATCGTCACTATCTGCTCTGTCGTATAAGGTGCTCTGGACTGCTGTCCATCCCGGAAGGTGGTATCCGTAATCCAGATTTCCTTGGGCATATTATGCGGTACAATTCTGTCATTAAAAGGAATTTTAGGAATTTCTGAATAAGGAAACATGTTGCGGAAAACATTGGGCTTTTCCACATCATCCAATATATACATATGCTCTTCAATTTCCAACAGATTATTTCTGGAATTCATGCTGACCGGCCGATTCTGAAAAGTATCGTTATCTCTCATAGTATCCTCCTCATGAACATCACAATGTATGACATTCCTTTTCCGTCGTTTGGCTTCCTGCCCTTCCACGGCATTTCACCTTTTGGCCTCGCAATATACTGCATTCATGTGCAACAGCAAGCACCTCGTATAATTGTATACAATCATACGAGGTATGTCAAGCCCTTTACAAAATTATAAAAAGTTATGATGTCTTATTCCATCATCCGGGCCACATTGATCATTCCCCACCCCTGCTGATACCAGGGTTCTCCCAAATCATCTGCCGAATACAGAAGTTTTCGTTTGGCAGTCTCGTTATCATACTCAGGATGCTTTTGCAAAAGTAAGGCCAGGGCTCCTGAAACAATGGGAGTTGCCATGGATGTACCGCTTTTTGCAATATAGGCATTGGCGTATGTGCCTCTGATTCGCCTAAACCTACCATTACAGGCAATAATTTCCGTCCCCGGCGCCACAATATCCGGCTTCTTAAGGCTGCCGAACATAGTTCCTCTTGCCGAATATGCCGCGCAACGGTTTTCCTTTTCCTTAAAATATTCTCCGTCATGACAGCCTACCGTAATCAGAAAAGGACTCTTTCCTATAGAAGAAAGAGAGTCACAGGACGGGCCATTGTTTCCGGCCGCACATACTACTAAAAGACCCTTTTGCCAGGCACTTTCCAACTTATTTTTCAGTATTTCCTCTTTCTCCCCGCTCATCAGCTGTCCTACTCCCACAGACACATTCAAAATGCGGATACCCCACTCTTCCTTTTTCTGAATGACCCAGCCAATTGCCTCGAGCATGGCTTCAACGGAACCATCTCCCTTTTCATCCAAAATCTTTCCCACCACAAGACCGGCCTTCGGTGCAATTCCCCGATATCTGCCATCCGACAACAATCCGCTTCCACATGCTATCCCGCAGACATGAGTTCCATGCCCGCTATCATCATAGGGAGCATCCTTCCCATTTATAAAATCCCTAAAGCCAAGAATTCTGTCCACCAGATCCGGGTGTCTTGCCACTCCCGTATCCAATATGGCGACAGCAACCTTCCTGCCACCCCCGGCCTGTACAATGTCCCCACACCCAATCTGTTCTCTTACTCTGTACATAACAAAAGAAAACTCCGGCTTTTTCTTATCATATGCCGGGGTTTTCTTTTGTTACCTGCCGAAAATCTGTTCAAACTTTATACTCCACAAAATGCAAAAGCAGAAAGGTGGTTTGTTTCAAAAGTAATCGTATTTCCCTCACGGGTATAAGCAAGGCTCTCCAACTGTCCGTTTCTATCCGTTGTGTAGATATGAAGGCTCCCGCTAAGTGCCTCGGGCAAGGTCAGCGTGATACGAAGGGCCTGCCTTCCTGTTTTGGTAATAGGCACACCTGATTTTTCATCAATCAGACTGATATCCACACAGACTGCACTGGCAGGAAGTTTTTCCTGATAAACCGCTTCATAACCTCTGTTCAGGGTATCATAAGCATCCACACTATCTGTCAGTTTCAGATAATAGGAGCCGTTATTCCCCTCCAGTTGCGCACTGACATCAGCAGACGCAAGCTTTGCACTTTCATTCTGTATCCGGATATTTCCCACGGAAAAATTCTTATCCTCTCCAAAAACGGTAATATTCTCTTTTCCCGTCACCTGATAACTCTTTCCGTCAATGGTAATGTATGACGGAATATATGCATCAGTAAACTCCTCTTCCGTGTAAGTCGTAGCCAGACAAGTCACGATTCCCTTATCATGTGAACTGATATAGGCAACAATGCCCTTGAAGCCATAAGCATCCGATGCCAAAACCGTATCTGCAAGTTCCTCTGCCTTCATGCCCTTATCCACAATAGCAATGACTGTATCCCCTAACAGCATACCTCTTGCCTGCTCATTAGAAAGACGTTCCGCGGTCTCCTCGTGGGAAGGAACCGGAAGGGTCTCCTTATTATCAAACACAACGACCTTATTGGAAGCACTTAAGGTTGTTCCTGAAAAATCAAAACTGTTGAGTCCAAGATACTTTACATTTTCCCATACATGTGCCGTTTCTATGGCACAACCGCTAAAGGCGCCGTCCCGGATGGCCTGTACATTGCTGCCACCGGAAACTGTCTTCAGATTTCTGCAGCCGTAAAAAGCATCTTCCCCAATTTCTATTAAAGAATCCGGCAGACTCACAGAAACGATATTTGCATTATTTGCAAAAACCTCCGGTGCAATCCGCTTCACTGTATCCGGCAGCACCAGATTGCCACCATCCCCTCTATAAGCCAGAAGGATACCGTCTCCAACAACCAGATACTCTTCCTCTCCGTTTCCGGCAAGCCAGTTATTCAACCACATGGTTTCTGTAAATGCCTTTGGCGCTATATCCGTGACAGATGCCGGAATATCCACCTCCCGCAAAAAATCACAATGATAAAAAGCACCATAATCGATAGTCGTCACGCCATCCGGTATATCCGCTGTAGACAGATTACTTCTGGCAAAAGAAAATTCTCCGATTTCTGTTATGCCCCCCGGTATCTGATAGCCGGTCATAGCTTTACTCTTATAATATGCCTGATCAGCCAATATCCCGTCCGCAATAATATATTTGGGAATCTCTTCCCCTATAAAGGCGCCCTCTATTACTACACTATTATCTGTTTCCTGGCTTTGAGTTACCCCATTACCAGCTGGCTCCTCTGCACTGTTCTGAACTGTCTGCGAAGTATTGTCAATAAAAACAACTGCTCTGTTCCCTACCACATGAGTGCTTCCTAAAACATCCTGCGCAGTATTTTCCTGCTGTACCACAGGCTGCTCTTCTATACTGTCAGCCCCGGAAACATTCTCATGCGTATTATCAATATTGTCGACCGTATTATCAGAAACCACAGTATCTTCATACTCTGCCGGATTCTTCTCTTTCCACTCCTGATAATACTGGTAGGCAAAAGTCCCTTCATTGGCAGCAATTACCAACTTGCTGCAACCGTCAAAAGCAGTGTCGTGAATATATTCTACCGTTGACGGAATAACAGCCCTTTTCAGATTGACACAATCCGCAAAGGCCTTCAAACCTATGGAAGTCACCGAATAGGGAATAGTTACTTCCTCCAGAGACTTACAATTTGCAAAGGAATAGTCCGGTATCGTTTTCAGATTGCTGCTCAAGTCAATTTTCTTTACGTTATTGCATCCCCAAAAGGCATACTCTGCAATATCCGTTACCGTCGAAGGCATGGTATAAGTGTCCTTCTCCCTTCCCGGCAGCATCAGATACAGCTTGGTCTTATCGCTATTATAAAGGCAGCCGTCCTCTACAGTGAAATCGGTATTCTCCTTTGCTACAGTCATATCCTTCAAAGCAGAGCACCCTGCAAAAGAGCCAATTCCCAGCTTATGCAGCTTGTTCCCCAGCGTTACCTTGGTAAGTGCAGTGCAGTTACTAAAAGCACCATTCCCCAATTCCTGTACAGAATCCGGCAGTTTGACTTCCTTTAACCCCGTACATCCGGCAAACGCCCTATATGCAATGGTCTCTACAGCATCTCCTTTAAACAACAGGGTCTCCATCGCAGTATTGTCCGCAAAGGCTTCCTCCCCAATGGCAGTTACGGATGCAGGAACAGACACGGTTTTTGCCGTGCCTGTATATTTTACCAAAGTAGTCCCATTCAGTTGAAAATCCGCATCACTGGAAACAGATGTCGCATCTGCTGTCACCGGTTCTGCCGGTATCTGCGTCGCCGCGATAATAAATGTTAAAATTAAGACGCTCGCAGATATTAATAACGCTTTTTTCATACCTGCTACTCCCGCTATGCCGTACTTCTTACTGTACTGCTACTCGCTTACCCGTTCTATCTTTCTTCATAAACAACACCATTGCTACACAGGTCAGACCGATTACTACAAACCATTTGGGATGGATGTCACCGGTCTTTGGTGAATTATCAATTACCGTTGTAGAACTCAGGTTCTGGGTATCCACATAAATAACATATGGTGAAAAATGCTCTGCTGTAAAAGTAATACAGGAAACTCCATCAATCGTCGTAAACTTCGGAGTCAGTTTGTCCAGTTTATCATTGACAACACCTGCCACTTTATTGTTGCCGGCATAAGTAATCAATGAATCCGGTAAAGGCAGCGTTATGCTGATGGAAAGTCCGGATGTATCCGTAATCTTCGTCTTACCTGTGGAATCATACAGACTGATATCCATAGGGAAATACTTAATATTATCCAGACTGCCGTATTCATCCAACAAAGCCTTCACAACCGCTTCTGAAGCAGAGGCATCCTCTGATATCTTAAGCGTGAAATTGTCGGAGGAGCCCTTCACTGTCACAGATACCACACCTGTATTTGACAATCCATTCTTGTCAATCACAACGACTGTTCCATTGCTATTTCCTGATGTTCCTGAATTGTTGCCGCTGCTTGAACCACTATTGGAACCGTTGTTACTATTATTGCCGGTGCTCTTCTCCACATAGTTTGCCGTCACTGTTGCATTTTCTGCCGGCATCACCAGTGTGGTAGCAGTCACAGCATTGCTTGCAAACGTAATCTTGTCATTATCCGTAGTCCACTTGCTGAATTCCTGTGTACTTGACGGGTTATCCGCAACAATGATAACCGTCGCCCCTGCTGCATAGCTGCCGGAGCCACTACCGTTTCTGACAGTCAGGGTATACAGTGTCGTATTAGGTGCAGGTGTTGGTGTTGCTGTCCCTCCCGGATCAGGTGTAGGCGTAGAGGTACCGGGCGCAGGTGTTGGTGTTGCTGTCCCCGGGTCCGGTGTTGGTGTTGCTGTCCCCGGGTCCGGTGTTGGCGTACCACTGCCTATCGGCTCATACTGCGCATACGTATCCGTATCCCTGGTAATATCTGTAATAGCAGGACGCCAGCCGGTGAAGGTATATCCTTCCCTGGTTGGATTCTGCGGCAGAATAGCGTCTTCTCCATAAGCCACTCTCTGCGTATAAAGCACGGTATCATCATAATCAATAAAGGTTACCGTAAATTTTGTTTCTTCTGAGTCGATTTTTTCATATTGTGCATAGGTATCCAGGTCCGCAGTAATATTGGTAACGGCAGGCATCCATCCAACAAAGCGATACCCCTCTCGCGTGGGCGTGCTCGTCACAACAGCATCTTCACCGGTAGCCACTCTTTGCGTTCCTATTTCTCTGCCATCATAATCGAAGAACCTGACCGTATGCTTCAATTCCTCTGAATCTATTTTCTCGTACTGTGCCACCACATCCATATTTCTGCTGACATTGGTAAAGTCTGCAGGAAGCCAGCCGGTAAAACGATAGCCATCTAAAGAAGGGGCTTCCGGTGCTGTCGCATCCTCGTAAATCAGTACCTCCTGAGAATCAATAATACTTCCGTCCTGATTCCAGAAAATAACGGTAAAGGTAGTGGAAAGAGGCTTATCCGTAATGTCTATCGAGGTATACATATTAGCATAGGTCTCAGCCGCACTGCCCGGTTCACAATAAAACTCAATCGTATTATAGCTGCCGTCCTCAGCAGGATTTTCCAGGGTAGTAAATGCAGACGGTGCAATATAGGTTACGCTGCTAGGAATATCTACATATCGCACATTGCTATCCCAAAAAGCGCGTTCACTAATGGACTTACAAGTTGTCGGTATCGTAGCAGAATACAGGCTGGTCGTATTTTCAAAAGCACTTTCCGGAATACCTGTAATATTGCTGGAGGACATATCTACAGAACCGATATCCTCACAGTCCATAAAAGCTTCCTCTGCGATACTGTTAATGCCGGAAAGTTCTGCTGCACTGACAGTACCTTTCGTGCTCCTGTTCCCCCTGCTCTCCAGACATTGTACAACAGAATCCTTCGAGCCATTGGACAAGCCATAAATTATGGCAGAATCCGTCATAAAATACGGGCTTCCTGAAAAACCGACATTCTCTAACAGAGGGCAATCTTTAAAGGGTCTCAAGCCCATAGTGGATACTGCAGGAGAGATAGTCACACTGTTTAGCACCTTATTGTTACAAAAGGCGTAATCGCCAATGCTGCCTCCGCCTCCCGTCATAATGAAGCTTGACAGCAGGGAATCAGAGCCCTGTCCATCCCCTCCATTCGTTCCCGGCGTAGTGTAATCATATGCAAAAGCATAATCATCAATCTTCTCTGCCCCACCGGTAATCGTAATACTGTTCAAGGCCTTGCATCCACTGAAAGTATAAGGCTCAATTTCTGTCACATCTGCCAGTGTAATTTCCTGAATAGTAGTATCCGGACTCTGTCCGCTTACCGGCGTAACAGAATAAGTACCATCCTCCTGTTTGATGCCGGTCACACCGGAAAAGAGGCCGGTATCAATTGCCTTTACACCGGAAGGAACGGAAACCCTCAACGCTGCATCTATAATCTGTCTTTGATAGTCCGTAAAAGAAGAAGTCGGATTACCACCATTATAATTGGTAACGGCCTCTGTGGCAGCATCTGCATATTCCTCCGTCATATACGGATAATTTGCCTCTGTATATTTGGTTCCACCCACCAGTTCTGAAAAAGTCGGATAATCTACCAAGGTAGCTGTACCCGTACCAGTCGTCTGATTTTCTACATAGCGGATTTCCAGATTGGTAGGCCAGCCGCTGTAATAGGTAATATAGGTTCTGTTCTGAGTACCATAATTAATGTAGTTATCCTTATTCATGGCATAATCAAAGGGCTTGATGCCTGTTCCTACCGCTCCCGTAAAGGTAAGCTTAGGAGTCTGCGATAATCCGGAACAGCCTGATGCATGTGCCCCCTCTACCACCTGTGTAGCAAAAGCATCCGTTCCGATATAAGTGATGCCCGCCGCATTAGAGAAGATGACATGTTCCAGATTGTGACAGCCCTTAAAAGCGCCATCATTGATTGCTGTCACCGTTGCAGGAATCGTAATCTTCTTTAAAAAGCAGTTGTTTGAAAAACTGCCGGAATTGATAGATGAAATACCGTAAGGTCCGATTTTAGCCGGTATCGTCACCTCTTCCACCGGTCCCGTCATGCTGAAATACTGCAGCTGATTGTTAGAATCCACCTGGTAAGTCAGTTTCTCTTCTCCACTTCCATTGGCAGAAGCCTCCA
>JBJFCM010000070.1:0-14518 GCA_051888955.1 Lachnospiraceae bacterium
AGGCCTGCTGCCACGGCGGACATCACTCCGTTGGGCGAATCCTCCACTGCCAGGCAGTCTGCGGGCTGCACCCCCAGTTCTCTACAGGCATACAGGTACACGTCGGGTGCGGGTTTTCCCTTTTCCACCTGGGCAGCGCTGACTATTTTAGTGAAATATCCGTCTATCCCCACCTCCCGAAGCTGTTCTGACGCTCTGTCTGCCGGGGTTGCGGTTGCAAGTGCCACTGTATAGCCATTTTGTTTTAACCAGGAAAGGGCTTCTCCTGCCCCCGGCTTTAATTCCAGCCCTTCCTTGTCCAGATGCTCCTTCATGATTTTCCTGCGGTACTCCCTGACCGCCACATAATCAAAGCTTTCCCCAAACCATTCCTTCATCAGTGCCGGTGCAAAAGGCCGTCCCAGGCTTCGCAGTGCAAGAGCCTGTTCCTCGCTCATCTCATACCCGAAGGCTTTTGCTGCCTGTGGCCAGAATATCTTAAAATATTTTTCAGTATCTATTAAGGTTCCGTCCAAATCAAAAATAACTGTTTTTATCATGCCTTCCTCCATATGCAAAAGAGTTTTCTTCTACGTTAAGAAAGCGTTAGGAAAAGGGACAGTTCCTTGACCGCCCAAAAATCATTTTCTATAATAAAGATACACATTAGGAGAAAATTTCGCCTTTTTTCTGACTATTTTCGTTTGTTCCTGTGCTTTCTGTATACATATGATAAAGGATGCAGTACAAATTTGCAACCTTGGACCACTCCCGGAATAATTCACATGAATATCAGCATACTATGATTTACGGTCTATGGACAAAGGAGGTATTTCTATGGACAATATATTACCTGTTACGAATGATAACGGCTATTTTGAGATGCGGCTGGAAAGCATCGGCGGCCTTGGCGCTAATCTCTGCGGAAAAATGCTGGGAGAGCTGGGGGCGCTTTATTTGTCTTTAAATGCTTCCAGCTTTTCCAGTTACGGTTCCGAAAAAAGAGGCTCGCCGGTCAAAGCATACATCAGATGGTGCAATGCCTCACAGCCCATACGGATCAACAGTCCTGTCATTGCACCCCACATCCTTTGTATTTTTCACGAGGGGCTTTTAGGCAAGCTGCCGGTACTTAACGGTGTGACAAAGGATACGAAAATTATCTTAAATACCGCTCTGTCTCCTGAAGAAGCACGTGAAAGATGGGATTTTCCGCAGGGAACTCTCTATTGTGTAGATGCACTGACGATTGCCATGGAAAGCCACTCCCGTATCAACATGGTGCTTCTTGGCGCCATCGCCAAAGCCTCCGGGTTCATCCCTCTCGCCTCAGTAGAACAGCTTTGTCAGGATACCATCGGGCAGAAATATCCCGCCCTGATAGAGTCCAACCTTACAGGTGTCCGCAAGGGATATGACAGCCTGTCCGAAGGAACAGACCTGGCCTCCCCGGCCGGTTCCCCTACGGAAAATGCTCTAAAAAGCGCACCAGGTCCCTATTCGGTTCCTCTGCCGGAAAATGCATATACCTGGGGCTATGACAACGCACCGATAGGCGGCATCAATACCCGCCCCGGCAGCACGATTTCCAACGATCTGTCCCCTTCCAGAGAGGGATACATGCCGCTGTTTTTACAGGAAAAATGCATTAACTGCGGATTGTGCGATTCTACCTGTCCCGACATGGTATTCCAGTTCAAAAAGGGAATCTACAAGGACAAACCGGCCATGGTGAACACCGGCCTGGATTATCACCACTGTAAAGGGTGTCTCAGGTGTGTAGCGGTATGCCCCACAGGCGCCCTTGTAAAGGCGCTGGAAAAGGATTATCCCGAAAAGCCCTGGTTCGTACCGAACAGGGACCTTTTGCCTGACTCTATCGCTTATGAGGAGACCGGTCCCAACTCCTGGATAACAAGCGATTCCTATATGGATGAAAAACGCGTGGACGGAGGTGTTGTTTAATGAAAAAGCAGAAGATTCTTTATGACAGCGGAAATGAACTGGCGGCCTATGCTGCCAAACAGATCAATTATCACATTATGGGGTATTATCCCATCACGCCTTCTACCCAGATTGCCGAAAATCTGGACCAGGGAGCCGCAGATGGGGAACACGACATCAAGCTGATTGCCGCAGAAGGAGAGCACAGTGCTGCCGGCATCTGCTACGGAGCTTCTGTGGGCGGCGGCAGGGTCTTTAACGCTACCAGTGCCAACGGCCTTCTCTATGCCCTGGAACAATTTCCGGTACAGTCCGGCACCCGTTTTCCCATGGTAATGAACGTAGCCTGCCGTACCGTTTCCGGTCCCTTATGTATCAAGGGTGACCACAGTGACATCATGTACATGCTGAACACAGGCTGGATTATTTTGTTTGCGGACGAACCCCAGTCGGTTTATGATTTCAATCTTTTGGGATTAAAGCTGGCAGAAGCGGTAAACCTGCCTGTAGCCATTGCTTTTGACGGTTTCTTTACCAGCCATCAGAAACGAAAATGCATGGTTTTTGAAGATAAAGACATTGTACAGGCCTATATCGGAAAGAAGAAGAGCCATGCGGATATTCTGGATTTGGAGCATCCCATCACTGTCGGCTCCTATATGAATGAGCCGGACGTACTGAACAACAAATACCAGCTCCATCTTGCCATGGAGGAAACGAAAAAAATGCTTCCGTCACTGTTTGCTGAATACGCCGAATTGTCCGGCAGAAGCTATGATGTCTGCGCCGGTTACCGGTATGAGGATGCGGATATCCTGCTGTTTATCATCGGTTCCGCCTATCAGACGGCCATGGAAGCCGTGGATATGCTCCGCAAGGAGGGAATCGCTGCCGGTGTTATTACTCTAAATGTCCTGCGGCCCTTCCCCGGTAAGGAACTGACTGCGCTGTGTAAGCATGCTTCTGTCATTATCGCTGCCGACAGGCAGGACAGCTACGGAGCAGGGGGCGGCAACATGTCGCTGGAGTTAAAAGCCAGCCTGCAGCAGGAATCCATACCTGTCAGAGTCATAAGCCGAATCTATGGGCTGGGCGGTGTGGACTTCTTTGTAGAGGATGCCATCAATCTGTTCAAGGAAGCCTTACAGGAAAGCCCGGCTGATTTTGATTATTACGGTATTGTAAAAGGAGCCACCGGTGGCAGACAGCCGGCATATTTCAAGGCTCTCGCCGAAGAAGATACCAAAAAAGGAATTACTACCTGTGTTTACGACGAAGAAACCCATCGCATGCAGGTGAAGGGCGGCCTCTTAAAGGATACCACCGCTATGCCCTATCGCCTGGCTTCCGGTCATGGTGCCTGCCCCGGCTGTGGCATTCCGGTCAACGTAAACCTGCTGTTAAAGGGAATTGAAGGCAACGTAGTCCTGCTCTTCCAGACAGGCTGCGGCATGGTAGTGACCACTGCCTATCCCAAGACCTCCTTTAAGGTGCCCTACCTGCACAATCTGTTCCAGAACGGTGCTGCCACCTTAAGCGGCCTGGTGGAAATGTTCCATCAGCGGCAGAAACGGGGAGAGTATCCGGAAGGCGACATTACCTTTATCATGGTGAGCGGCGACGGCGGCATGGATATCGGTATGGGCTCCGCCATCGGCACTGCCCTGCGAGGCCACGGCATGATTATCTTTGAATATGACAACGGCGGCTATATGAATACCGGCTACCAGCTTTCCTATTCCACCCCCATGGGCGCCAAAAGCTCCACCTCCCATGTGGGAGGCAGCCAGTACGGAAAGAGCTTTTTCCACAAGGATACCCCTCAGATCATGGCTGCAACCAATATGCCTTACGTAGCTACCGTAGCGGAATCCAATCCGGCAGATTTCATCAAAAAAGCCGCAAAAGCCGCCGCCTACGCAAAGCAGTTTGGCACCGCCTATGTCAAGTGCCTGTCCGCCTGCCCGCTGAACTGGAGCGATCCGCCCAACACGGAAAGAAGCGTCATTGCCGCAGCAGTGGACTGCTGTTATTTCCCGCTATATGAGATTGAGCAGGGTATTACCTCTTTAAGCTACGACCCGGAAAAAAACAACAAAAAAATACCTGTTTCAGACTGGTTCGCCATGATGGGACGCACCAAGCATCTCTCCAATGAAAAATACAGAGAAATCACGGAAAAAATACAGGCAGAAACAGACAGGCGCTATGCCCGTCTGAAAGCAAGAGCAGAGAACCCGCTTTTATAAAATAATAAAAAGGAGTGTACACCATGGCAGTAGATTTTAAGACAAGTCAGACCAAGGATAACCTGATGCGTGCCTTCGCAGGCGAAAGCCAGGCCAGAAACCGCTATACCATTGCCGCCAGTCAGGCAAAGAAACAGGATTTGCAGGTAATCGAAGCGGTATTTACCTTCACAGCAAATCAGGAAAAGGAACATGCTGAAATTTTTTATAACCATTTAAGCGCTCTGGGAGGCGAAAGCATCCACGTAGACGGCACTTATCCCATAGATATCAACCAGGATGTGGCAAAGCTTTTACGATATGCACAGCATAATGAATACGAGGAGCATGATGATGTGTATAAGCATTTCGGAGAAATTGCCACTTCAGAAGGCTTTCCGGCTGTAGCTGCTTCGTTCAACATGATAGCCAATATTGAAAAGACCCATGGCGACCGCTTTGGCCTGTTTGCGGATCTGCTGGAACAGAACAAGCTTTTCGTATCAGATGTGGAAACCGCCTGGATGTGCCTGGAATGCGGCAATATCTACTACGGCACCACCGTACCGGAAATCTGCCCTGTCTGCCACCACAGCAAAGGCTATTATGTCCGCTTAGAGCTGGCACCGTATACCGGTACAGGAAAATAACAGGAATTTAGTTTAATAAAAGCGGGGCTGTTGCAAAATCAGCCCCGTTTTTTATCTACACAGTTCCCACCAGTTTATCTGTTGCCGCTTCCGTCATAAGCATGCTGCTCCACATATCCCATAAACAGCGAATCAATTGGACACTCCCAGCCTATAATGATTAATATCCAGATATCTCCCGAATTTCATGCCTACTTCCTTAATTGTCCCACAAAATTCAAAGCCGAATTTTTCATGCAGTCTGGCGCTGGCTTCATTTTCTGAAGTAATCACGGAAACCACAGTGTGAATACTGTCATCTTTTCTTGCCACATCCAGAATATACTCCATCAATGCAGTGGCAATTCCCTGTCCCCGGTTATCAGGAGCTATGTAGATTGACAGCTCCACCGTAGCCTTGTAGGCTTCCTTTTCCCGATAGGCTGACAAACTGGCGTAACCGGCAACTCTGCCGTCCACTTCTGCCACAAAAAGCGGATGATTGCCTATATTGTGGTTATAAAACCACTCTTTTCTTTCTTCCAAAGTCTTAGGCCTTAAGTCAAAGGTCGCCACACCATGCTCGACCTCATAATTATAAATATCCAAAAGTGCCTGAAGGTCTTCTATTTTAGCTTTTCTGATCAGCATACTATTAACATGCCTCCTATGCCTTTTGCAGCAACGAATAAATTTCCTCACAGTCATAATCCGGTGCACATTTTTCTGCTACTTCACAGATACGCTCTACAACAGGTAATTCCTCATCCAAATCTTCTGCTATCTGCTCAGGTGCTTTTCCCTTTTGAAGCTTGCGGCATATCTGCGTAATCAATTTCTTATTGCTTCCTTTTTCTTCTCCGGCTTCTAAACCATCATTCCAAATCATTTCACCTAAAACTGTCATTCCCAATACCTCCTTAATTTCATTTAATTCCACTTTTTCTAAAAATTTATTATACGCAAAGAACGCACTTTAGGCAATGTGCTGTTATATTTTTATCGCTTTTTTGTGTTTTTATTGTTTGCCAAGTAAAAATGTTTCATAACTTATATCCGGGTAATTGTCCGAACGGGACAGTAACTCTGAAATGTTGAAATATAAAAAATTTAGAATCGTGACAGATTGTGAAAGTATAGATAGTCTTCTCATCATCCATCGCCTAAAGTAAGGTTAGTTTATCAGATAACCTTACTTTAGGCAAGACTTTCATTTCAAACCAGCCGGTTCCTTTCCTGTAACTTCCCATTCAAAAAATCCAGCACATTCTGTGCCGCAATATTGTTCATCTCCACAAAATTTTCCCGGGTATACGGTGCTGTATGGGGTGTCAGCACCACATTATCCAGACCAGCCAGCAAAGAATCCGTACAAGGCTCTTTATCAAAGACATCGATGGCTGCTCCTGCCAGGTGCTTACTGAGCAAAGCCTCTCTTAAATCCTTTTCTTCCACAATGGGACCACGGGCAATATTGATCAGATAACTGCCCTCTTTCATCCGGCGCAGTAAGGACATATTGAACATGCCTCTGGTTTCCTCCGTCAATGGCATATTGATTGACACATAATCGCTGGCAGCAAGCAGTTCTTCTAAGGGAAGGTAGGTGACCCCGTATTCCCTCTCCCATTCTTTTTTAGGATGCCTGCAATAATAAACCACCTTCATGCCAAAAGGAACCGCTCTTTTAGCAATTTCTTTTCCGATTCCACCAAAACCAACCAGCCCCAGGACATGGTTCTTGGCACCGGGCATCATGGTGCGCTGCCACCTTCCCTCCTGCATTATCTGATTTTGAAGGTCTATTCTTCTTGAGAAATACAGAATATAGGCAAGCACATGTTCCGCTACCGCACCCTCTACGGCACCTACCGTCCTGGACACCGCAATATGCATCTTTTTACAGATATCCAGCGGAATATTGTCGTAACCGATTCCTCTCCTGGATATCATTTTCAAATTGGTACAGGCTTTCAATACCTTTTCATTGTATGGTTCCAGTCCTGCAATCACAATATCCGCACCTTTTGCAGCCTGGATAATCTCCTGCTCACCTGTTCCGCTGCCAAAATTCTTTGCACTGCAATCTATGACCTCATGACCTGCTTCTTCCAACATGGTTACTGCATGACGGTCATAGGTTCCAAAGTCTCTTCCGGTAATCACTATTTTCATGGCTGTTCATCCTCCGATAAAAATGTTTCTGAATATAGTCCTGCTCAAACATTTCCTTCCTCCTAATGCCTACACTGCATCCATGATTTGCAGGTAAAAAAATGCATCCCTTTTTAACAAGAGATGCATTTTATTCTTCCGATAAGCTTACTCTGCGGTTGTCTCTGCCGCACTGCTTTCTGTTTCAGTTTCTACCGGCTTTAAGTAAACAAGATGTCCCTTGGGGTCGGATACCTCGCAGGCATCTTTGAGAGCTGTCAGATATTCGTTCATGGTATCGCTCAACAAGGTGTCCTTAATCTTTACCTGCCACTCAGGGCGTCCGGCTGCTATATAGTAAAATACATAGGTGTAAGTATCTTCTGTAATGGTAACGGTATCTCCCGCCTTACGATCCGTACTGAATATCCAGTCACCCAGGGTGCTGTCTATAGAGGATTTCTTCAATTCCTCATAAAGACCACCGCTCGTATTGGTGGAGGTATCTTCGCTATACTTTTCAACCATGCTGATAAACGCATCTTCCGTACCGCCGGCTGCTTCCCACTCAGTTAAGATAACATCACCATTGCCGGTTGTAGTCATAATCGCACGAACCGTAGCGGTAGCTGACTCGTCCAAATATCTCTTCTGGAACATCAATACATAGTACTTATGATTATCGGTATCTTCCACGATAGTGGTATCACCTTCTGCTCTTGCTTCATCAAAAAGCCAGTCGCTGTATCTGTAGGAAATGCTGGATTTTAATTTACCGGTCTGTGCAGTACCTTCTTCTGCAATAACCTCAAGTGCCGCATCAGCCTGTTCCTTTGCCGCATCCATAGCTGCCTGAATCTCTTCCTCCGTAGGCTCTACAGTGGTCGCATTGCCATCTGCATCCGTTCCCGCCTGCGCCTCAGGTATCTCAGCCGCAACCTCAGTAAGCAGGAAATCAACGCTGTCATAGGACGCTGTGTTCTCATTATAATATGCCTGTATCTCTTCTACAGACGGCTCCTTTGATTCTGCTACCGCTTTGTAATAAGCAGTTGCAAGATAACCTTCCTCTATATAGGACTTAATATTGGAAACAGTTGCATACTGTCCAAAGGTAGCCTTGTAGTACTTACCCAGCGTCATGCTTGCCTCAGAGGCAGCATCCTTGACAGCCTGTGCAAACTGTTCGTACTCAGCGGAAGGGTCATAAGTAAAACCTTCTGCCGCTGCTGCATCCACCAGCGCTTTATTCTGTCGAATACTGTCAACTGCCAGCTGTTCGAAATAATCCTTCCAGGACATAGTATCACTATATGCCTGTGAAGCGAAGTCACCATATATGTCGAGTCCCATATAGGACAGATAAGAACCGTAGGTATTGATATAATCGCTGGCGGCCATATTATAATAGTAGTCGAACTCCGCCTGTGTAATATCATGTCCACCCACCGTAATATAAGTAGAGTGCGTCGCAATAAATTTTCTTACCGGAACGGAAACCAGTCCGATTACAATAACTGCCGCAACCACGATGCCGACAATCCTGTTTATCTTTTTCTGTTTCTGCGCCTTTAACTCCTCTTCTTTTCTTCTCTGTACTTTTCTATCGTACTTTGTCACAATTTTCTGTGTGTCTTTATTTTGTGATGTTCCTTTTTCTGACATGGGAATATCTCCTTCCTTTTCCTCACATCGGCATTCAAAAAGCCATATGCTTTATCATTATAAGCCATCTTTTCCAGAAAAGGTAGTCCTTTCACGCAATTTTCATAAATTTTTTTAGCAGTTCAGTCGCTTCTATGAATGCAGGAGGAGCTGAACCGCCATAATTCCTACTCCAGCGTATTCACTCTTCCCATGAACAGAATCATCCCTGTCTGTGTATCCTGGAGCACATAGATAAAGGGTCTGTCTGCTTCAAAGACAATCGGCACCTCTTCTATCAGCGCACAGCTTTCACTAACCAGAACAGCTGTCACTGCAGCGGCTTTTGTGCCATCCTCGTCCACTTCAATCTTCGCTTTATGGATTACCTCGGATACGAACAAATCCTCCCCAATGCTGTCAAAATCCGCATTGTCAGAAAACGCTGTCTTCATACCCATATCCTGGAGGATTGCATTTAAACCCTCGATGGACTTTTCCACAGTAAATTTCGGCAGTGCCAGTCTGGTAATCTCTTCCCTCGGTGCGGTATCCAGGCTGTCGAGCAGTGCCTCCTTTTCCTCTGTAGAGAGTGCTGCAAACAATGCCTCTATATCCTGTGTTTCATCCGACGCATCCCCCTGACCATCTTCCGGCAAAGCAGGAATAAACACCTTCATCACGATATCCGCATCCTTGTAGGGCAGGGCAATTCCCTTTATCCCATTGCTCTCCACGTAAGCATAATATTCCTCGTACTGGTGCATCATTTCTATCTGACTATCCCCGTTCGTTCCATGGAAAGTATCTTCATAGGTATCCTCTGTGAGGAACGGCTTTTCCCATTTTCCTTCAAAATACACCGCATTGAGCAGCGCCATGACCACATCCAGGGAATCCTCCTTCACGACCTGCGGAATCATGCCCTTTGTATTTTCATCCGCCCAGGCATTGATTCTGGCTGCAGCATCAGACGGGCTGCCTTGAAAATCCGCTTCATACAGCTCACTTTTGTAATAATAACCTGCAGGCTGCAAAAATGCTGTTTCCACATCCTCAGACCACTCCTTGCCCTGCTGCATCCAGACAGAATTAGCCGTCAGAACGAAGGTGTCCTCTGCCCATTCCTTTTCCAGATACTCCTTCATGGCTCTGTTCCAGGCATCCAAATCCGTGATACCCAGCATCTGCTCCAGCTCCGCTTTCGTCTCAGAGCCTGCCCCCACATCCAGAAGTGACAGGGCACTACACAGACTGTAGGGAGAAAAGAAAATATTTTCTTCTGCCGGCAGTTCTTCATACATGTTATAGGCAAACTGATTGATACCGTCACGGAGAGTACCCGATTCCTGCACTTCCTGCCCGGTCCCGTTTCCTGCACCGGTGCTCCCCTGTCCTCCTCCCGGTTCCGCGAAGTCCTTCTCCGCCTGTTCCACTGTATATGCCGGCTTAACCTCCGATTTTCCACAACCGGCTATCCCTGCCAGCATACATATCCCCAATAAAACTGCCACTCCTCTTTTCTTCATAAAAAAACCTCCCTTTCCGACTTCCCAAGATAACAGAATGACACTCTGAAGTCATTCTTTCTACATTAGGTACGAAGAAAGAGAGGTTTTTTATGGCATGAATACCAATTTTATTTTAAAAATTCTTTTACGGACTTGTAAACACCCTTTGCATCCAGACCGTATTTTTCAATCAGAGCGGCTGCGGAACCGGATTCCCCAAAGACATCCTGCATACCAATCTTGCATACGGGAGCAGGATAGCTCTTACAGAGTGCGTCACAGACAGCACTTCCAAGACCACCGATAACAGAATGCTCCTCTACAGTTACGACCCTGCCGGTCTTCTTTGCACTGTTTACAATCAGCTCTTCATCCAGAGGCTTGATGGTACAGATGTTGATGACTTCAGCATGAATGCCTTCTTCTGCCAGCATAGTGGCTGCACCAAGTGCGGAGTCTACACAGATACCGGTGGCTACGATAGTCACATCAGTGCCTTCCTTCACAACGGTACCCTTGCCGATTTCAAAATGGTAATCCGGTCTGTCATTGATAACCGGAACTGCTGCACGGCCAAAACGAAGGTATACAGGACCATTATATTCCAGTGCCGCACGAACTGCTGCACGCGCCTCTACATCATCGGAAGGACACATCACTACCATGCCGGGAATCGTGCGCATCAGCGCCAGATCCTCATTACACTGATGGGTAGCGCCGTCTTCTCCAACGGAAATACCTGCATGGGTAGCACCGATTTTCACATTGAGGTGAGGATAGCCTACGGAGTTACGCACCTGCTCGAAGGCACGTCCTGCCGCAAACATGGCAAAGGAGCTTACAAATGGAATCTTGCCTGCGGTAGCAAGGCCTGCTGCGATACCTACCATGTTGCACTCTGCGATGCCACAGTCGATATGTCTGTCAGGATATGCCTTCTTAAAAATACCGGTCTTGGTAGCGGCTGCAAGGTCAGCGTCCAGAACGACCAGGTTGGGGAATTCTTCTGCCAGTTCCTTTAATGCATTACCATAGCTCTCTCTGGTCGCAATCTTTTTTACAATCTTTTCTTCTGCCATTATTCTTCACCTGCCTTCTCCAGCTCTTCGCCGATTTTTTCAAGGTCTGCCATAGCAATCGCATATTCCTCGTCGTTAGGTGCCTTGCCATGCCAGTCTACGTTATTCTCCATGAAGGATACACCCTTGCCTTTTACGCTGTGCATAATGATGCAGGTGGGCTTGCCTTTCATTTCCCTTGCTTCTGCAAAAGCGCTTCTGATCTGATTAAAATCATGGGCATCTATATTGATTACATAGAAATTGAAGGCTTCAAATTTCTGGTCGATAGGATACGGAGAACATACCTGATCCAACGTGCCGTCAATCTGCAGATTGTTGTTATCCACGATGACACAGAGGTTATCCAGCTTTCTGTGGCCTGCAAACATAGCTGCTTCCCAGACCTGCCCTTCTTCCAGCTCACCATCCCCCAAAAGGGTGTAGGTACGATATTCTTTGCCATCCAGCTTTGCAGCCAGCGCCATACCTACTGCTGCAGAAATACCCTGTCCCAAAGAGCCTGAGGACATATCTACACCGGGAATATGAATGCAGGGATGTCCCTGAAGGTAGGAGCCTAAGTGACGCAGTGAGGGCAAATCCTCTACCGGGAAAAATCCCCTGTTTGCCAATGCGGAATACAGACCGGGAGCTGTATGCCCCTTCGATAATACAAATCTGTCCCTGTCTTCCTTGTCAGGATGCTCAGGATCAATGTTCATCTCTTCAAAATAAAGGAAGGTGAACATATCTGCTGCGGATAAAGATCCACCGGGATGTCCGGCCTTTGCACCGTGAACGGCGGTAACAATGCCCTTGCGGACTTCATTCGCCATCTTTTGCAGCTCTAAATTTTTCATGTTAATACCCATGCCTTTCCTTTTTATTTAATTTCCTTTTAGCTGCTTTTACTCTAGCATATTTTTACCTGTACGTCCATAGAGAACTTCCTTTAGCCTGCTTTTTATATTTTTGTTTGTCAGGAAGCGATAGACCTTTTCTCCAGCATCATGTTATATAATCTGTGAATGTGCGCATATACTGGATAAAAAGTATACAGGACTTGTTTATGCCCAAATCTCTGTTTTCCAAAAAACTGCTCCCTTTGTATTTGCTGCTCCCCATATTGCTGCTTCTTACCTTTTTCCTTTTTTCCGCCGGCAGCGATGCGCGTGCATTTGATAAACTTACCGAAACCATTTTTAAAGAAGAATTATCCGGCAACACCATTAACCTGCACTATACGCTGGCACACCCGGAGGACTTCGATATCCCGCACTATGCTCCCGCTCTTCCCTGCTACTCCGCGGATGCCCGTACCGCATCCGAGAAGGAGCTGGCAGGATACATAGCCGGACTGGCAGAAATAAACGGTGAAAAGCTGAATGAAAAGGAGCAGTATACCTATACCCTGCTGCAGCGCTTTCTTCTGCATACACAGGAAGGAAGCCTTTTTCCTTACTATGACGAGCCTTTGTCCCCATCCTCCGGCATGCAGTCCCAGCTTCCCATTCTGCTTGCGGAATACACCTTTCGTTCCAGGCAGGATGTGGAGGATTACTTAGGCCTTCTCGACCAGACAGATGATTATTTTTCATCCCTCATTACCTACGAACAGGAAAAGAAGGAGGCCGGACTGCTACAAGCGGATACCTCTCTGCAACAGGTCAGAAACCAGTGTTATGCTATTCTTTCCAAAGAAGAACTGGCCGCCGGTACCCATTTTCTGCAGACTACCTTTGCAGAACGGATGCAGGAGCTAATAAACAAACAGCTGATTACCGAAGACGAAGCTGCCCAATATGGGGCCACTAACGACCGTCTGCTCACCACTGTCATGCAGCCGGCCTATGAAGCCCTGGCAGACGGGCTGTTCCTGTTAATGGGAGACGGTACCTCCGAGCCAAAGGGGCTTGCCTCTTTTCCCCAGGGACAGGACTATTATGTATGGCTGGTGAAAAAAAATACCGGCTCCTCCCTTTCCATGAAGGAAATAAAGGCACTTTTATATCCCCAATTCGATGCGGAATATGAAGAACTTCGCAGCCTTCTTTTATCCCGGGAAGATGCCGTGAATGTATGGGTAACGTCTCTGGAGAAAAACAGCTTTTCTTTACTGACACCGAATGAAATGCTGTCCGATTTACAGACCCGGATGTCCACAGATTTCCCTGCTTTTCCAAAAGCTGAGACCTCGTCTGCCTCTCTGCCCACCCTGTCCGTAAAGACAGTGTCCGAAAGTCTCCAGGACTATTGTGCACCTGCCTTTTATCTGATACCGCCTTTGGATGATACAGAAAATAACGTAATATACATCAATGAAAAAAGCACTCCCGCCGGGCTTGAACTCTATACCACTCTGGCCCATGAGGGCTACCCGGGACACCTCTACCAGTCCGTATACAGTCAGCTCACTATGCAGCAGGAGGACGAGAACCCTGTCCGCCAGCTATTGGGATATGGCGGCTATCAGGAGGGCTGGGCCTTGTATGTGGAATTCATCTCCTATGATTATGCCGCCACACTTGCCACAGAGCAAGGCAATGCTGATGCCGCTTATGCCTATGAATTAGAAAAGTACAACCGCAGTATGCAGCTATGCCTTTATGCGCTACTGGATGTATCCATCCACTATGACGGAGCCTCCTATGACCAGGTACACCAGGTACTCTCTACCTTTGGCATCACTAATCCGGAAACCACAAAAAATATTTATAACTACATCGCGGAAGAACCGGCCAATTACCTGAAATACTACCTGGGCTATCTGGAAATCCTCCGCCTGAAGGAGTCCGCACAGGAAACCTGGGGAGAAGCTTACAGCGACTTACGCTTCCATTCCTTCTTCTTGGATTGCGGCCCCTCAGACTTTACCACGCTGGCAGAAGAGCTCATGCAACGCTGAAGTCTTTTTCCTTTCACTCCTCCATCATTTCCTCTAAATAGCCTCTATCCCATAAAAGTATTTTCAGCTTCCTGGCGACCTCCACCGCCGGAGCTGTAAAATACTGGTTGGTCAGCACGACCCCTACCATCCTGTCATAATAGTCCCTGCCGGCATACGCCTCCTGAATGGCAGAAACGCCCACCGGCGTTGCGTAGCACTTGCACTGGATGGCATAGGTCACCCCATCCTTTTCCGCAAGAATATCCACCCCGAAATCCCTGCTGCCGCTTGTGACCTCCACCTCTAAAAAGCCTCTCTCCTTCAGCAGCTCCGCACAGTAATGCTCGAACTCATGGCCCTCCATCTCATCCACGATAAGAGGACGTAACTTTCTCTTTTTTAGTATGATGTGTACTGTCACAGCAATGACAAGGATGGCCAGTACTGCTGCCACAATGATTATAATTTTTTCCTGCATAAT
>JBJFCM010000071.1:0-3118 GCA_051888955.1 Lachnospiraceae bacterium
AGAGAAGGATAGCAGGCATCGTTGTTGACATATTTCAAACCTACATCTACAGAGTGCTTGTTGTCATTGCTTAAGACTTCGAAATGATAACCGCAGGCATTGAAGGCCGGCTCTAAGATTTCAAAGTGAATAGGCGACATCTGCGGGCAGAGGATGGTGTAGTCCTTTCTCATTTCCTCTGTAAAGGCTACCTTGTGGATAGCGGAGGAACGGATGGTTCTCTGCTTATTCTGCTTTTCTCTGACGCGTAAAGCGGAGAGCAGGGAACGGATACGGATACGTGCTGCGCCCAGGTTGTTCACCTCATCAATTTTTAAGCAGGTATAGATTTTGTCGGAGCCGGACAGGATATCGTTTACCTGGTCTGTGGTAACGGCATCCAGACCGCATCCGAAGGAGTTCAGCTGTATCAGGTCCAAATCATCGACTGTCTTTACATAGCTTGCTGCCGCATACAGACGGGAATGGTACATCCACTGGTCGGATACGATAAGGGGACGTTCCGGCTTTCCTAAATGGGAAATAGAATCCTCTGTCAGTACGGCAATATCGTAGGAGTTGATAAGTTCCGGAATACCGTGGTTGATTTCCGGGTCTATATGGTAGGGACGACCTGCCAGCACGATACCGCGTTTGCCGTTGGCCCGCATCCATGCCAGGGTCTCTTCGCCTTTTCTTTGGATATCCTTTCGGGCGGCAGCCTGTTCCTCCCAGGCGGCAGCAACAGCAGCCCTGATTTCGGAAGAAGGAATATTTACAAATTCCTTGATCAATGCGGAGGCAATCGTCTCCGGATCCCTGAAGGACATAAAAGGATTGCGGAAATCTACTTCCCCTCGTCCGATTTCCTCCACATTGTTCTTGATGTTTTCGGAATAGGAGGTAACGATGGGGCAGTTATAGTGGTTGTTGGCACCTTCCACTTCGTCGCGCTCGTAGAAAAGAGCGGGGTAGAAGATAAAGGGCACATTCTGTTTGATCAGCCAGGTAACATGACCGTGGGCCAGCTTGGCAGGATAACATTCCGACTCACTGGGGATGGATTCAATGCCCAGCTCATAAATCTTCCTGTTAGAGGCGGGTGAAAGCACCACCTGATAACCTAAACGTGTAAAGAAGGTAAACCAGAACGGGTAATTCTCGTACATATTCAGTACACGGGGAATGCCCACCTGACCCCGTGGAGCCTTATCCGGAGAAAGCGGCTCATAGGAAAACAGTCTCTTCAATTTATAATCGTAAAGGTTGGGAATATTGTTCTCATTCTTGGTTTTGCCTAAGCCGCGTTCGCAGCGGTTGCCGGATATGTACTGACGGCCGCCGGAGAATTTGTTGATGGTAAGGCGGCAGTTGTTGGTACAGCCCTTGCATTTTGCCATACTTGTCTCAAACTGCAGGTCGCAGATTTTCTGGAAGGAGAGCATAGTGGTCTCATAGCCTTCCTCAAAACGCTCCCTGGCGATGAGTGCAGCACCGAAAGCGCCCATAATACCGGCAATATCGGGACGGATGGCTTCACAATTTGCAATTTTTTCAAAACTTCGTAGAACCGCATCATTGTAGAAGGTACCGCCCTGTACGACAATGTTCTTGCCCAGTTCCGAAGCGTCGGAAACCTTGATTACCTTGAATAGAGCGTTCTTAATGACGGAGTAGGCCAATCCTGCGGAAATATCAGCAACGGAAGCCCCTTCCTTCTGCGCCTGCTTAACCTTGGAATTCATGAAAACGGTACAGCGGGTACCTAAGTCGATAGGATGCTTTGCAAAAAGAGCGGCACTTGCAAAATCCTGCACAGAATAATTCAGGGATTTGGCAAAGGTCTCAATAAAGGAACCGCAGCCGGAGGAGCAGGCTTCGTTAAGCTGCACACTGTCTACGGTATTGTTTTTAATCTTGATACATTTCATGTCCTGACCGCCGATGTCCAGGATACAGTCCACCTGGGGATCAAAGAAAGCGGCTGCATAGTAGTGGGCAACGGTCTCCACTTCGCCGTCATCCAAAAGGAAAGCGGCTTTCATCAGCGCCTCACCATAACCGGTGGAGCAGGCACGCACGATTTTCACCCCTTCCGGAAGGAGGGAATAAATCTCTTTGAGAGAACGGATAGCCGTCTTGAGAGGGCTGCCGTCGTTGTTGCTGTAAAAAGAATACAGCAGAGAACCACTTTCGGAGACCAGAGCGATTTTCGTGGTGGTGGAACCTGCATCGATTCCTAAGTAAGCATTGCCTCGATAGGAGGTCAGATCCGCAGTACCCACATGGTGTTTACTGTGGCGGGCTTTAAAGGCATTGTAGGCATCCTCATCTTCAAACAGAGGCTCCATACGCTCTACTTCAAATTCCATCTTAATGTCGGAGGAAAGCTTGCCCACCATTTCCTCCATGGTATAAGAAATGTCTTCTTTTGCATTTAAGGCAGAACCGATTGCAGCAAAAAGGTGGGAATTGTCTGTATCAATGATATGTTCCTCATCCAGCTTCAGTGTGCGGATGAAGGCTTTCTTCAATTCGGAAAGGAAATGCAGGGGACCTCCTAAGAAAGCGACATGTCCCCGAATAGGCTTGCCGCAGGCCAAACCGCTGATTGTCTGGTTGACGACCGCCTGGAAAATGGAAGCAGCCAAATCCTCCTTGGTTGCCCCTTCGTTAATCAATGGCTGAATATCCGTCTTGGCGAATACACCGCAACGGGCGGCAATCGTGTATAGAGAATTGTAATTTTTTGCATACTCATTAAGGCCGGAGGCATCTGTCTGAATCAGGGAAGCCATCTGGTCGATAAAAGAGCCGGTACCGCCTGCACAGATACCATTCATACGCTGTTCTACATTACCGCCTTCAAAATAGATGATTTTGGCATCCTCACCGCCAAGTTCAATGGCAACGTCAGTCTGTGGTGCAAGCTCCTTAAGGGAGGTTGCCACAGCGATTACTTCCTGCGTGAAGGGAACCTGTAAGTGGTTAGCCAGAGTAAGACCACCGGAACCGGTAATCATGGGATGTACGGTAATATTTCCAAGCTGGTCATAGGCCTTTTGCAAAAGGCCGGAAAGTGTTTCCCGGATGTTGGCAAAGTGTCTTTCGTAGTCGGAAAACAGGATTGCATGTTGTT
>JBJFCM010000072.1:0-7099 GCA_051888955.1 Lachnospiraceae bacterium
TCCTCTCCCGGCTTCGGACAGAAGGCCGGATTATGAAACTGATAGATATCTATGTAGTCCGTTTGCAGCATTGTAAGGCTGGTATCCAGATCCTTCCAGAACTGTTCAGCGTTGCCTGCACCGGTCTTGGTGCTGATGATGATCTTATCCCGGGTATAGGCAAAGGCTGCTCCCATTTTTTCTTCACTGTCCGTATACCATCTTGCGGTATCAAAATAATTGATACCGTGATAAAAAGCCTTCTGCAAAAGATATACCGCATCCTTTTTGCTGATACGCTGGATAGGGAGCGCTCCAAATCCGTTTTTGCTCACCGTAAGTCCTGTTTTGCCAAGTGTTACCGTCTGCATAAATCCTTCCTCCGTTTCTACCAAACTGTTTTTTCCGATATTGCCGCCTTAAGAACGTTATTTGGTCGGAATCTGCTTATCCATTTTCAGAATATGATTGGTCAGCCATCCCAAAAGGAACTCAACCAGTTCCTCCAGATAGGCCTGCTGTTTTTCATCTACCTCGTCCAGATTGATTTCATTGATTCTATCCACAAATGCTGTATGGGCTATGCGCTGCAGTCCCAGTCCCTCATACTGAATGCTTTCCATATACCGCTCCTCATCTCCGAAATGCAGCACGGTATACTCCTTCAGCTCCTCTAAAATATGTATGATCTCATCATATTTATCATGAAGCAGCTGTGCCTGAATCACATCATTTGCTTCTTTGATAATTTCGAACAGTCTCTTGTGTTCATCGTCTATCAGCGCAATACCGGTCTTGTATTTTTCCGTAAAAGCAAAAGCATCCTCCGTTTTCTTTGTCTCCGTAAACTTTCCAATCATAATATCGCTGCCTAAGATATGATGGTACAGCCACTTCGCCATATAGGGTAACAGTTCCTCAGCAATCTGCCTGCCGGTTTCTTCCGTCAAATCAGATATCTCATAGCTGTTTACCTTCTCCGTAAACTGGGCATGCTCCTTTTTCTGACGCTCCAGCTCCATATCCCCTATTTTTTTCATGTAAGCCTCTTCATGGGCAAAATGGGTTTGGGCATATTCCTTCAGCTCAATAAGCAGGTTTTTAGCAGTTATCCGGGAAGCGCCGCCTGCTTTCAACAGCTCCATTGTTTCATTCAAAACCTGAAACAGCCTTTTGTGCTCCTCATCAATTTCCTGAATCCCTATAATGCAGTCATCCGTAAACCGGTACATAAATTTTCCTCCTTATCTATTGTATTTCCCTAATCAGACAGTATTGCTTCAGATGAAAATGCTTTTCCATTACTCCGAAGGTCTTGAAGCCAAACTGCTCATAGAAGGCCACATTTTTTGGGTTGTGGGTCTCCAGGGAAATCATCAGTCTGTTGGCATCCGCGTAACGGATGGCTTCTTCCACCAGCTTTGCCGCAATTCCGTGATGCTGTACCTCCGGATCCACCGCCAGATAAATAATGTGAAGCCTCCTGTTCTGATGAAGCTGGGCCGTCCAGTTGGAATTTAAGTAATCCCTTCCGAAAAAGAAATTGAAAAAGGTTTTCAGGGAATGGTCCTCCTTAATCAGATAACCGTCTGTTTTCAGCGATGCCTGCAGCTCCGTCATGTAATATTTGAGGAAATGGTACGGTTCCGACTCATCCGATACTACTAACAGCCCGTGCAGTTCCTCACTGTCTGCAAAGATTTCACAATTTTCATAAAATTCCGTCATATCACAGGAAAACAATTCCGGCATCAGTCGCTTTCTGACTTCTTCGTCCGGTATCAGCTTCCGATACAGCGGATCCGTTGCAAAGCACTTGTTCAAAAGCGCCTCCATCTTCGGTAAATCCTCTTTTTGTACCTTGTACAATATGTCACTTTCCATAATAGCACGTAACTATAACAGACACTCTCCAAGCATCTGTTTCATTTCCTCCACACTTATTTTAAGACCTTCAATCATATCCCTGTAAATCATTCTCTGTCTTGCTGCCGCTTCCTGCAAAAAGGCTGTTTCTGCAGCATAATCCGCAACATCCTCTTCTCTCTTCCGTAAAAGGCTCTTTACCGTGCCAAACAGGTTGACATAACCCACTATTCTTCCACACCCCCACTTCAGTCTTTCTTTGGGCTGTGAAAATACATATTCCGTAAAATGTTGATATACCTTCTCCTCGAACATAAAGGCATACCGGTTGTTGTCAATTTCGTAAATCTTTCGCATTGCCGTCCGCAGATTGCCTTCTGCCAGACTGTCTGCTGCACCGCTTAACAGCTCCAGACTCTGCTGCAGGCTTTCATGGGGAAAGAGTACATTGCCGTACCAGTCAATGCGCACAAAGGTATCCTGCACCTTTTGAAACAGTGCCAGAAGGCATTCCTCCAGCTTCGCTGTATTCGCATCTGTCTGCTTCCCTCTATTGATTATTTTCACTTTTTCATAGACCTTTTCCGCCTGCTCTGCAGCCTGCTCCAGAACCTTCTTAAGTCCTTCTCCGTCGGCGCCCGTTTCCACGCACCAGTCCATATCCAGCGCTTCTTCCGCTTTCCTGAATACCGGTGCAAAATTGAGGGGTACCACACTCGTTCTGTCGATTGCCATCAAAAGCAGTCCGAACAGTTCATGGTGCATGCGGTATACGTCCGCATCATAATAATTATCGTTATCAAACTGGGAATGATAATGGGTCTCCATAAAGCTGCCACCCGTAAAATCATTCACCATGGAGGGGATTCCCGCAATCGCAATGGAAAAATCATCGGACCAGGTTTCAATAGGCGCTGTTATCCTTGTTTCCTCAGGATAACCCTGGGTAAGCTCCGGCAGCTCCTCCAAAAAATCCTCCAAAAAGTCCACATATTCATAGGTACTTCTGATGCGCGCCCTGGTGCCGTGTGCAAGGGCCGGCAGTTCAAAGTTCAAATCAGCAATAACCTTGCCCCGCCATTCGGGATGCACGGTAAATACCTGTTCATAGGCCCCGGTAGACCAGTCGAACTGGGAGTCTGCCACACCCCATTCCTCTGATGCCATAGCACAGAACAGTATGGTATTTTCCGGCTGCCAGCCTGTTTCTACAAGTGCTTTCCCGATACCAAGCATCATGGAAACAGCAGTATTGTCATCCTGAAAACCGTCAAAATAGGAATCATAATGGGCAGAGAGCATGATTTTCCGCTCCGTATTGCGTCCTGTGATCTCTCCGATGATATTGTAGGTGGTGCGGTTTTTGTCCACTCTGGTATAGGCATCTAAGACTACCGGGACGGCAGGCTTTCCCTGCAACAGCTTTTTCAGTTCCTCCGCATCCCTTCTTGAGATGGAAAAAGCAGGTGCTTCCGGCGGCCCTGCAATATCCTGGGCATTTAAGGCTGCATCATCCACTTCTCCGTAACCGCCCGTCTGAACAGCAATCAGTGCCGCTGCCCCTTTTAAGTAGGCCTGATAGACGGGATAGTTGATCCACCATTCATCCCGCTGGTTGATATCCACCAAAACCAGCTTTCCGGTTACATCTAAATTTTTATAATCCGCTTCCGTTCCTTTGCCTGCATAGACCAAACTATAGCAGGTAGGTTTTTCCGTTATAAAATTCGTCTGATAAGCTCCCAGTTGTACGCAACGTTCCTGCCCCGACCTGTCCGTATAGGTCAGTTCTGCCTTTTTAAACTCCCAGGCATCTACACAAATTGCATCCTTCCACACCTTGGAGAAACCGATCTTTTTCATTTCCTCCGCCAGCATGTCCCCTGTGGCGATTTCCGCCGGGGACCCGGCGGTACGATAGCCAAGCACGGGATTGGTGCGACTTATTTCCATCCTTTTTGCCAGTTGATAGGAATAATCGATATCCAGCTTTTTTATATAATCTTCCTGAAGGGTCTGCAAGTAATCATCTCCTGGTTTTCTTTCGCATATATGACATGGGTATTGTAGCACAATTGGCTAAATAATTATAGAGGACCTTGCAAAAAAAAGAATTTTGTGTTGAGTTGCATGGCAGACATGATATAATTTGACTTGCAGTCAACCTGCATGAGTATATTTTCATAAGGAGCGTTCTCACATGCATCAATCTCAGAATTACAACCGTACCATTTACGCCTGCTTTATCGGCTATATCGTGCAGGCGATTATCAATAATTTTGCACCGCTTTTATTTCTGACTTTTCAGGCAAGCTACCACATTCCCCTGTCGCAGATTACGATGTTAGTGACCATCAATTTCGGCATACAGCTCTGTGTGGATCTGTTGTCAGCCGGTTTTATCGACAAAATCGGATACCGGGCTTCTATCCTTCTTGCCCATGTGTTCTGCGCTATGGGACTGCTGCTCATGACGATTTTACCAGGATTGCTTCCTAACGCCTTTGCAGGGCTTCTGATTTCCGTACTGGTATATGCTCTGGGAGGCGGTCTGTTAGAGGTACTGGTCAGTCCCATCGTGGAAGCCTGCCCCACCGACAACAAGGAAAAGGCCATGAGCCTTTTACACTCCTTCTACTGCTGGGGACATGTAGGCGTAGTGCTTTTGTCCACTCTCTTTTTCCGTCTCTTCGGCACTGCGAACTGGAAGCTTCTTGCTGCGATATGGGCTGTTGTGCCTATCGCCAACCTGTTCTTATTCGCCGGTGCTCCCATTGCTTCCCTGAATGAAGACGGGGAGAGCAGCCTTTCCATAAAAGAACTTGCCAGCCGTAAGATTTTCTGGGTATTTATGCTGCTCATGGTCTGCTCCGGTGCCTGTGAGCAGGCGGTCAGCCAGTGGGCCTCCACCTTTGCCGAAAAGGGGCTTGGCATCAGCAAGACCGCAGGGGATCTGGCAGGTCCCATGCTGTTTGCCATCCTGATGGGCACCTCCAGGCTGGTCTATGGAAAATGGGGGGATAAAATCAATCTGGATCGATTCATGGTTTACAGCGGTATCCTGTGTGCTTTTTCCTATCTGGTGATTTCCCTGTCCCCGCTGCCGATACTAAGTCTTATCGGCTGTGGCATCTGCGGACTCTCTGTGGGTATCCTGTGGCCCGGTACCTTCAGCATGGCTTCGAAAAATATCCGGGGTGGCGGTACCGCCATGTTCGCTTTCCTGGCTTTGGCTGGGGACTTAGGCTGTACCAGCGGCCCTACCTTTGTGGGGTTGGTATCCGGGGCCTTTTCAGACAACCTGAAAGTCGGCATTCTGGCAGCACTGATTTTTCCCATTTTACTGCTTACCGGACTATTTTTCAGCAAGCGAATGTCGCAGTAGCCTCTTATACAACATCTCAATAAGAAACGCACCCAGAGGCGCCGTAATCAGGATTGCCAGCACGGCGACTGTCAGCACGATACGTCCGCAGGAAAGCCCCATAGCCAGAGGCAGTCCTCCGATTGCCGCCTGTACCGTGGCCTTTGGCGTGTAAGCAATCATGCAGAACAATCTTTCCTTTCCTGTTAACGGTGTCTTTAACAGGCAGACAAAGACTCCCGCCATACGGAACAGCAATACACCGAAAATCAAAAGAATAGCGGCTGCTCCTGAGGCAAAGGCATATTGAATGTCCACCGTAGCCCCTACCAGGACGAACAGCAGCAGTTCCGCAGCCACCCAAAGCTTCGAATATTTGGCAGAAAGTCTCTTTGCCACTTCTTTCTTTTTCCTTTGCAGCACAATCCCCAGACTCATAACCGCCAGCAGCCCTGAAAATCCGATGACACCGATGACAGAATGCTCCAATGTCACCAGCAAAAAGGAAATACTCAGGATAATGATGACCTTTAAGCTGTCCCGTAGATGCATTCTGGTAAATAGCAGTGCAAGCAGATAGCCGCACAGACCGCCACCAAGCAGCCCCAGCAGAATGGAAGTGGGAATCTTTATAAAATCTACAGCCGAAACGCTGCCTCCTGCCGCCAGTCCCGTAAAGGAGGTAAACAATACAATAACGAAGACATCATCCACAGAAGCACCCGCCATGATTAACTGGGGGATGCCCTGCTCGGTTCCGTATCCCTCTTCCATCAGCTTCAGCATCTTAGGTACTATCACGGCAGGAGAAACCGCCGCAATGACAGTCCCCAATACAGCCGCTTCCAGCAGTGAGACATGTAAAAGTCTGGGGGCAAGTATCAGCATGCCGACAATCTCAAAGCTGGCAGGCACAAAGCACATCAGCACGGCCGGACGCCCTACCTTCTTTAAGTCCTCAATATCCAGATTTAAACCAGCCCTCGTCAGGATGATAATCAGCGCAATCTGGCGTAAGTCCGTAGAAATGGACAGAATGGAATCGTCCAGCAGGTTCAGCGCATAGGGACCTAAAACCATACCCGTACAGAGCATCCCCAGCAAGGGCGGCAGCTTCAGTTTCTTCGCAATTTCTCCTAAAAGCATGCCGCATAAAAAAATAAGCGCAAGACTTAATAACATAATGCTTCCTCCAGTATTTTCAATTCCTCCATGTAGATGCAATGGGGAATCCGGTTTTCTTTCACCGCCTCCATACAATCATAAAAGTCCATCCAGCGTACCTCGGAGACTTCCTCCTCCTGAAGCATAAAATCCTTTTCCTCTCTGTCCAGCCACAGGGCATAGACATTGCTGACCTGATTGTCCCTAAAGGGTTTTCCGTGAAATTCTTTGTCAAACCGGAACCGTCTCTGTCCACAATACAGCAATTTCTCTCCGTCTACATCCACACCCAGCTCCTCTTTTAACTCCCGCACCGCAGAGGTAATATAGTCCACCCCTGCCGGAATGTGTCCTGCACTGGAAATATCATAGCAGCCCGGGTCAGAATCCTTATTGTCGCTACGTTTCTGTAAAAGCACCTGCACCCTTCCTTCTTTTTTCCGGAAAATCCACACATGAGCTGTACGATGCCTTATGCCGTCCCTGTGCGCAATCTCCCGTTCCACCGTCTGACCGGTGGGATTGCCTGCTTCATCTACGATATCTAGTATTTCCATATATCTTCATCCTCTTTCCTTTGCATATTCCCTGAATGCCGGATAAGCTGCCACAAAGCCTATCCATACAAAAAAGCTGGTGGCCCCGTGATAATTTATCACAGAAGTCATCAGCTTAAATAAGCGGTTTAGGTGATAGCACCAAGGGAGAACCTCATTCCCTGTGTTT
>JBJFCM010000072.1:7199-10499 GCA_051888955.1 Lachnospiraceae bacterium
TCCCGCTCCAGGCTCTGCAATATGATGCCTTCGTTCAGGCTGTCGATATTGCTGGTGGGTTCATCCAGGAGAATGACCTTGGCCTGATGCAGGAAGGCACGGGCTAGGCCGATGCGCTGTCTTTCTCCGCCGGATACGGACTCGCCCAGCTCGCTCAGCCTGGTATCGTACCCCTGCGGCAGGGAAGCAATGAACTCGTGAATAGAGGCCTTTTTCGCCGCCTCAATTACCTCTTCTCTCGTAGCATCTTCCCTGGCGACCTTGATATTGTTTTCTATGGTATCCTGGAACAAAAAAGTCTCCTGGGTCACATAAGAAATATGGCTGCGAAGGGCAGCCGTGTCGATACCGCCTACATCCTGTCCTCCATAACAGATTGTTCCTGTCTCCGTTTCATAAAAGCGCATCAGAAGCTTTAACAGCGTGGACTTCCCACAGCCGCTTTTTCCCAGAATGCCATGAATTTTATTTTCTTTAAAAGTAAGAGAGAAATCCTGTAAGACCTCCCTGTTTTCTTTTTCATTCCGGTAGGTGAAGGTCACATGGTCCACTGTGATATCGCCTGCGGACACCTGTACTCCGTTCTGAATATCCTCTACCAAAGGCTCCTCCGCTAACAGATTAAGGACTCTGTTCCCGCTGGCCAGGGTCTGATTCAGATTGTTAGACAGCGCGGACAAGGCCGCCGTAGGCCCAAAGGAGCTCATCATAGCGGTCGTACAGACCAGCACCTCGCCCGCATGCAGTATTCCTTTGTGAAACAGCATGCTGCCTGCAAGCAGCATCAGGATGCCTGCTGCCAGTATGATGCTGTCCGTCACGATTTTCTGTGCTGCCTCCTGCTTTTTCAGGGTGCAGTTCACATCCTCCAGTTCCTCCGTATAGGCGTTCATTTTTTCCATTCTTTTTTCCTGTTGCTGATACTGTAGTATCTCGCCCAGACCATACAGGTTGTCCAGCACGGTAGTGTTCAGTTTTCCATATAATGCTCTGTATTTTCTGCCGTATTCCTGCCCCAGTCTGCCATTGATAAGGGGAACCGCCACGCCCACCAGCAGATAAAAGATGCCAGCAAGCACGCCCAGCGTCCAGTGGAAATGTCCGATATACAGGCTCATCACCAATGAGGTAATCACCGCAATGGCGATGGGGGAAATCGTATGGGCATAAAACACCTCTAAAAGTTCGATATCGCTGGTGATAATGGAAATCAGGTTGCCCTTCCCGCTGCCATCCAGCTTGGCCGGAGCCAGCCGTCTCAGTGCCGCAAACACTTTATGACGAATTCTTGCCAAAAGCTTAAAGGCAATATAATGGTTGCTGGCCTGCTCCGCATACCGGAGTATCCCCCTGCACACCGCAAAGAGCACAATCAGCACAAACAGAGGCGTCAGACGCACTTCCGCAAAAAATCCTGCTACTGCGCCGATGCCGATACTGCCTAAAATAGTGATAAAAGTAGCCATCAGATTGCCGATGCAGCCCATCAGAATCGCTATTAACATAATGCCGAGCAGCGGTTTCACCATTCCTATGAGTCCCAGCATCACCTGCAGGGCATTCCTGTTCTTCTGTTCGTTACGCATGCTTTCTTTCCTCCCTTCCATACTGCTCCAGCCGCATCTGCTCCGTAAACAGCCTGTGATAATGGCCCTTTTTCTCATACAGCTCTTCATGGCTGCCACTCTCCGTCATCCGTCCCTCCTGCATCACATAGATCCGGTCCGCTTCCACCACATTGGCAAGCCTGTGGGAAACCAGAATAACCGTCTTTGTCTTTGCCAGTTCCCTTACCACCGCCATAATCGCATTTTCGCTTTCCACATCCACATTAGAAGCTGCTTCGTCAAAAATATAAATATCCGTATCGTGCAAGAGCGCCCTTGCCAGCGCCAGACGCTGCTTCTGTCCTCCGGACAGATTGGCCGCCTTCTCCGACAATTCCATGGAAAGCCCGCCGTTCTCCATGACAAAATCATAAAGCTGTACCTTTTTTAAAGCCTCGTACATTTCCTCTTTTGTTGCCGCCTGCTTTCCCATCAGCAGATTGGATTCCACCGTACCGGCAAACAGATAGCTGTCATGCCCAACTCTCGTCACTTTTCTGTATAAGGCATCTGTATCAATATCGGAAAGTGCCTGCTCTCCGATTTGAATATCTCCTTTTTGCGGTATAGCTTCCTTCATAACCAAAGAAATTATAGTGCTCTTTCCGCAACCGGATTCGCCCACCAGCGCTGTCAGTCCCTTTCCCGCCCGTAGGGAAATATCCCGCAGCACCTGTTTTTCCCCATCGTAGGAAAAATCCACCTGTTCGAACCGCAGGCTGCTCTTTTTTAACTCTGCCCTATCGATAATCTTACCCGCCTCCGGCTCTTTTTCATCCAACAGGCGAAAAATCTTGTCTGCCGCTGCATTCCCATTCATGGCAATGTGAAAAAAGGAGCCAAGGAGACGCAGGGGCAGGAAAAATTCTGCCGAAATCATAATCATAAAGAAGCATTGGGAAAGGCTGATGGCACCGCTTCGCAATTCCAGAATGCTCAGAATAATGCCGATACCTGCACCACCGTATGCCACCAGGTCCATAATGCTGATGGAGTTAAGCTGCATGATCAGCACCCGCATGGTCACTTTACGGAATTTTTCAGACTCCTCATCCATTTTCTTCGCATAACGTGCGTCGGCCTGATAGATTTTCAGGGTGGTAAGACCCTGTAAACATTCCAAAAAAGAATCTCCCAGCTCCGTATAGGTACCCCAGTATTTTGCCAGCATCTTTTTAGCAAATTTCTGCACCGCAACGATGGAGACCGGTATCAGAGGCACGCACAGCAACAGCACCACAGCCACCTTCAGGCTCATGGTTCCCACAATCAGGAACAGGGTAACCGGCGCCAGCATGCTATAGAAAAACTGCGGCACATATTTCCCAAAATAGATTTCCAGCTGCTCCACACCCTCTGTGCTGATCTGCACCACCTCTGAGGTATTGGCATTTTCCCGGTAACCGCTTCCCAGTCTCATCAGTTTTTCATAAATCAAGGTCCTGAGCCTCTTTTTTAGCTGCCTTGACGTTTCATAAGAAAGACGCGCATTCAAATAGGACATGCCTCCCCGCAAAATCAGGGTCAAAAGCAGTGCAGCCGCCAGCCACAATATCCTGCCTCGTTCCCCCTTTCCTTCAAAGATTCCTGCAATAAAATCCGCCGTCACCAGCATCAGAAGCACATTGGCGAGCAGCATGACCCACTGGGTGAGCACCATACCCGCCACCATCTTCCTGTTATCTGCAAATTC
>JBJFCM010000072.1:10599-14493 GCA_051888955.1 Lachnospiraceae bacterium
CTAACCTAAGTCAGCATATACTATTTGATAGGTACAATCAATAAGGAGTATGTTTGTTGAAAAAATTTCTCAATAATCATCGAGTGGTAACATTTCATTTCTCTTCCTTCCCCAAAGCGTCTTTACCTTGAAAAAGCAGGTAACATATTGTAAAATGTACTTTATCAGCGTATACATAGAATTTCCTGTAGAAAAGAGGTACCGTCATGAGAGAAAAGATTACATCCGACCTTGCAAGAAACAACAAACTCGCTATGAATACCCACACTGCTATCGTCATTGTGATGATACTGTTTTGCGTACTACAGGCTCAGGACAATATGGTATCCTGGGGATATGTGCTCATGTCCGCACTGTTAGGGCTTGCACCTGTCATTGCAGAGCATATTTTCTGGCGTAAGGATCACGAAACCCAGGCTATCAAGCATCTGACCGCCATTGGTTTTGCCATCTATTTTACTTTTATTGTTTTTACCGCCAGCAACAACATGGTCTTTCTCTTTGTATTGCCTATGATACTGGTAGTATCCGTATACAGCGATTTTAGATATTCTATCATGATTAACACCGGCATTATCATCGAGTGCATCCTGCTTGCCATCCTGGGCGCTGTGACCGGCAAATTTGGTTACACAGGACGGGATGCTTCTGTTGTACAGTCCGTCGCCATTATTCTCTTCGGCATCTATTCCTGCCTGACCACCAAGACCCTCAACCGAAACACTACCGAGAAAATCAGTGAGGTCACGGCCGCTCAGGAGAAGAGTGAACAGGTATTGGCCGATTTGTCGGTGCTTTCCGAACAATTAAAGTCAGGTATTGCCAATATTCACACAGAAATCGAAACACTGGATAAGGCGGCACGGATGACTCAGGAAGCCATGCAGGAGGTTACCACCGGCACAGCAGATACTGCTGAGGCCATTCAGGAACAGATTAAACAGACTGCTACCATTCAGAGCAAGGTGGATACCGTAAAGAGTGCTACTACCTATATTTCCCAAAATATGCAGGAGACGCTGCAAGCCTTAAAGACCGGACATGAGGATATCTCCTCCCTGGTAAAGAATGTAGATGTCTCCGTGGAGAACGGCGCTGCTGTAGCCAATAAGCTAAAGACCTTAGATAAGTACATGGAGGAAATGAATTCCATCGTTGGCATCATCAGCGAAATCACTTCACAGACCAGCCTGTTGTCACTCAATGCCAGCATCGAGGCAGCCCGGGCGGGAGAAGCCGGACGCGGTTTCGCAGTTGTAGCCGGTGAAATTTCCCGGATGGCAACCCAGACCAGCGATGCTACCACACAGATTACATCCCTGATTGAAAATGTGTCTACGGCTATTAAAGAAGTAGTCGCAGTAGTATACCGGATGATTGACGGCATCAATGATTCCAAGGAGTCCACAGCCGATGCGGCCGGCAGCTTTGATACCATAGAGGCCAATGCCTTCGGCATACGCGACAATATTACCAGCCTGACAGGCAATATTGCGGAGCTCATAGAAGCGAATCAGGTCATTATCGACTCCATTCAGACGATTTCCGCCATTTCCGAAGAGGTTACGGCGCATGCCAGCGAAACCATGGAGGCGGAAAAAGAAAATACTGCCGTCCTTGACAGGATTGAACGGCAGATGGAAGACCTCACCGGTCTGATCAATGAATAGTTACTAATATTCTTATTAATCTAATAAAGAGAGGAAACAATTATGTATCAGGACAGTAAGATTTTGGTCGGGAAAGCCGGCGAAGAAAATGTGTATATCTATCCCAAAATGGCAAACCGCCATGGCATGATTGCCGGTGCTACCGGAACCGGTAAGACCGTTACCTTAAAGGTATTGGCCGAATCCTTCAGTGACTGCGGCGTACCTGTTTTTCTGGCAGATGTGAAGGGTGATCTGGCAGGTATGTGTCAGACCGGCACCGCAAGCGAAAGCCTGCAGAAAAGAATTGATGCCTTGGGCCTTCAACAGGAAGGCTTTGATTTTCACGCATATCCTACCACCTTCTGGGATGTATACGGAGAAAAAGGCCTGCCGCTTCGGACCACCATTTCCGAGATGGGACCTCTTCTTTTAAGTAAAATCATGGGACTGAACGATACCCAGGAGGATATTCTCACCATCATCTTTAAGATAGCTGATGATGAAGGTCTCCTCTTAATCGATACCAAGGATTTACGCTCCATGCTGCAATACGTGGGAGAAAATGCAAAAGAATATACCCTGAAGTATGGCAACATCTCCAAGCAGAGCCTGGGTGCTATCACCAGGGCGCTGGTAGCTTTGGAAAGTGAAGGCGGAGAACTGTTCTTTGGAGAACCGGCACTGAATATTGCCGACTGGTTCTGCACGGACTGTAATGGCAAAGGTACCATCCAGATACTGGATTGCCAAAAGCTAATCAACAGCCCTACCATGTATGCCACTTTCATGCTTTGGATGATGTCTGAACTGTTTGAAACCTTACCGGAGGCCGGTGACCGAGAAAAGCCCAAGATGGTCTTCTTCTTCGACGAAGCACATCTTCTTTTCGACAACGCTTCCAAAGTATTGTTAGAGAAGATAGAGCAGGTAGTCAAATTGATTCGTTCCAAGGGGGTCGGCATCTACTTCATCACACAGAATCCCAAGGATATTCCGGACGGTGTGTTGAGCCAGCTGGGCAATAAGATACAGCACGCCCTGCATGCATATACACCCGCTGAACAGAAGGGAGCCAAGGCTGCTGCCCAGTCCTTCCGCGTAAATCCCGCATTTGATACCTACGAAACCTTAATTCAGCTGGGTATCGGTGAAGCACTGGTTTCCGTGCTGGATGAGGAGGGTATTCCTACTGTCGTACAGAGATGCAGCATTCTGCCTCCTCAAAGCCAGATGGGGGCTTTGGACGATACCGTCCGCGAGCAGCAGATTAAGAACAATCTGCTGTATATCCGCTATTCAAACATGACTGACAGGGACTCTGCCTACGAATTCTTGCAGAGATTGTCTCTTGAAAATGCAGAAAAAGAGCAGCAGGAGAAGGAGGCGGCCGAAGCAGAGAAGCTGCGACTGAAGGAAGAAGCCGCTGCTGAAAAACAACGTCTGAAAGAGGAAGCTGCTGCTCAAAAAGAAGCAGAAAAAAAGAACAAACAGGTAAAATCAGCTGTAAAGCAGGTGGCAGGCTCTGCTGCCGGTACCATTGGCAGAGAAATCGGCAACACGGTCGGCTCCTCCATCGGTGGCAAATTCGGCAAGAAGCTGGGCGGCAACGTGGGAGCCTCCCTGGGAAGAGGCATTTTAAGTACTTTATTCAAGATATAATACCTAGTAACTGTTGCCCAATCTGTTTATTCTTGTATTTATATGGATAATATTGTAAAATTATAGCAAATGCAAAACCTATTTCAGAACAGGAGGTATTTTTATGGGTAAGTTTGTAATCAAGAGAACAAACACAGGGGTCAAATTTGATTTAAAGGCAACCAATGGACAGGTTATTGCTACTTCTGAAGTCTATACCACAGATGCAGCTTGTAAGAGCGGCATTGCAAGCGTACAGAAGAATGCACCTGTAGCAGCTGTAGAGGACCAGACCAAAGAAGGATTTGCTACCGAGAAGAATCCTAAGTTTGAAATCTACACGGATAAAGCAGGGGAATTCAGATTTAGGCTGAAAGCTACGAACGGACAGATTATTGCGACCGGGGAAGGCTATACCACTCATGCAAACTGTGTAAACGGTGTTGAATCGGTAAAGAAGAATGCTGTTGATGCAGAAATTGTAGAAGAGTAAATTCTTTAAGCAAAAGAGGGTATCCCAAATCATTCCTGATTTTGGGATGCCCTCTTTTTATCTGTAAAGGCGCAAGCCCTTACACTTCCTGAAGTAACGTCTGAAGCAGCA
>JBJFCM010000073.1:0-3091 GCA_051888955.1 Lachnospiraceae bacterium
TTCCCAACTCTACAGGTGCTGCAAAGGCAATCGGCCTTGTTATTCCTGAACTGAACGGCAAGCTGATCGGTTCTGCACAGCGTGTACCTACCCCTACCGGTTCTACCACTATCCTGGTAGCAGTTGTTAAGGGTGAAGTTACCAAGGAAGGCATCAATGCAGCTATGAAGGCAGCAAGAACTGAGTCCTTCGATTACAATGAGGATGAAATCGTATCTTCTGATATCGTAGGCAGCACCTATGGTTCTATCTTCGATGCAACCCAGACCATGGTTTCCAAGATGGAAGATGGCAACTCCTTAGTACAGGTTGTTTCATGGTATGACAATGAGAACAGCTACACCAGCCAGATGGTTCGTACTATCAAGTACTTCAGCGAGTTAGCTTAAGTTTTTTCTTAGACCTATCAGGGTCCGGTCTTAAGGACCGGACCTTTTTTCGTAAATAGGCGGAGACAAAGTGCTTATTTGCGTATCATAATAAAAATGGAGGAATCAAACATGGGTTTGAACAAAAAGTCAGTTGATGATATCAACGCAAAAGGAAAAAGAGTCCTGGTAAGATGCGATTTTAACGTGCCTTTAAAGAACGGTGAGATTACCGATGAAACACGTATCGTTGCAGCACTTCCTACTATTCAGAAATTAATCAATGACGGTGGTAAGGTTATCCTTTGCTCCCATCTTGGCAAGGTAAAGAATGGCCCTAACGAAGGCGAATCTCTTGCACCTGTTGCAAAGAGACTTTCTGAGAAGCTTGGCAAAGAGGTTACCTTTGTTGCAGATTACAACGTAACAGGCGAAGAAGCTACCAAAGCAGTTGAAGCTATGAAGGAAGGGGATGTTGTATTACTTCAGAATACCCGTTTCCGTGGCGCAGAAGAGACCAAGAACGGCGAGCAGTTCTCCAAAGAGCTGGCTGATCTGGCTGACCTGTATGTATGTGATGCTTTCGGTTCTTCCCACAGAGCACATGCATCTGTTGAAGGCGTTACCAAGTTCATCACTGCTAAGGGCGGCGAGAATGTAGTAGGATACTTAATGCAGAAGGAAATCAACTTCCTTGGCAATGCAGTTGAGAACCCTGTAAGACCTTTTGTAGCTATCTTAGGTGGTGCAAAGGTTGCTGATAAGTTAAACGTAATTTCCAACCTGCTTGAGAAGTGCGATACCCTGATTATCGGTGGTGGTATGGCTTATACCTTCTTAAAAGCACAGGGCTATGAAATCGGTAAATCTCTGGTAGACGATACCAAGTTGGATTATTGTAAAGAGATGATGGAAAAGGCAGAGAAGCTTGGCAAGAAGCTGTTGCTTCCTGTTGACTCCGTAACTATCGCTGAGTTCCCCAACCCTATCGATGCACCAGTTGAGGTAGAAGTATATGACGTTGCCAATATGCCTGCAGACAGAGAAGGCTGCGATATCGGCCCTAAGACTGCAGCAATGTATGCAGAAGCTGTGAAATCCGCTAAGACCGTAGTTTGGAACGGACCTATGGGCGTATTTGAGAATCCTACTCTGGCAGCAGGTACTATCGCAGTAGCGAAGGCTCTTGCTGAGACAGAAGCAACCACTATCATCGGTGGCGGTGACTCTGCAGCAGCTGTTAACCAGTTAGGCTTCGGTGACAAGATGTCCCACATTTCTACCGGTGGCGGTGCATCCCTTGAATTCTTAGAGGGTAAAGTACTTCCCGGCGTAGCAGCAGCAGACGATAAATAGAAAAGAGGATAAAGAAATGGCAAGAAAGAAAATTATTGCCGGCAACTGGAAGATGAATATGACTCCCAGCGAAGCCGTTGCTCTGATCGAAAAATTAAAGCCGTTGGTAGTCACTGAGGATGCAGATGTAGTATTCTGCGTACCCGCTATCGACATCATTCCTGCTGTAGAAGCAACAAAGGGAACCAACATTGCAATCGGTGCAGAGAACATGTATTTTGAGGAGAAGGGCGCTTTCACAGGTGAAATTTCTCCTAACATGCTTACTGATGCAGGTGTTAAGTACGTTATTATCGGACACTCTGAGAGAAGAGAGTACTTTGCAGAGACCGATGAGACCGTTAATAAGAAGGTATTGAAGGCTTTTGAACACGGCCTTACTCCCATCATCTGCTGTGGCGAGTCCCTGACCCAGAGAGAACAGGGCATTACCATTGACTGGATCCGTCAGCAGATTAAGATTGCGTTCCTGAACGTAACCGCAGAGCAGGCGAAGAGCGCAGTTATCGCTTACGAGCCTATCTGGGCTATCGGTACCGGTAAAGTAGCTACTACAGAGCAGGCTGAGGAAGTATGTGCAGCTATCCGCGCATGCATCGCAGAGATTTATGATGAAGCTACCGCAGAAGCTATCCGTATCCAGTACGGCGGTTCTGTATCCGCAGCAAGCGCTCCCGAGCTGTTTGCACAGGCAGATATCGACGGTGGTCTGGTGGGTGGCGCATCTCTTAAGGAAGATTTTGGCGCTATTGTGAATTACAATAAATAAATTTTAATAAAAACTGCCTTGCAGGCTGGCAATGTTGCCAACTTACAAGGCGTTTTTTATTGCTATCCCCCGGTAATATATGCTATAATAATCAGTGTATATATTTTAAAAGGGGGCGGATGCAGTGATATATAACTATAATTTTGAAGTGGCAGCATCAATATTTATGCTGTTTATTCTACTGCATTTTTTGTTACACCGCCAGTTTCCGCTGATAAGAACTAAAATTTTTCTGATATATCTGGTTATCAGCATGACGGACAGCCTGCTTAATATTGCATCCAGTCTCGGGTGTGAACATCCGGATGCAATACCTCTGTGGTTTAATCAGATGCTGGCGATGACTGTATTTTTGATGGAAATTTTTGGCAATTACTGCTTTTTCCTGTATGCGCTGCAATTATGTGACAGGGACAGGAAATGGCGGGTCAGAATGGAGACAATCGGGGCGGTTCCATTCGTTATTCTGGCAGGCATGATTATATCTACGCCTTTTACCCACTGGATATTTTATTTTGATGCAGACAAAAGATATGTGTCCGGGGGATTTGACAGTCTGTGCTATCTTGTTGTGATAGGCTATGTCCTGGCGGAACTG
>JBJFCM010000074.1:0-14288 GCA_051888955.1 Lachnospiraceae bacterium
GGAGGCGCAGCCATATAATGCTGGAACATAGTACGGATTGTTTCACTGTCCGTGTTAACTAAAAGAGTATTGATGGACGCGAAATCTTCCCTGCTCTTATAAAATGCAATCAGCTTTTTATAGGCCGATTCCATTTCATCTTCTGAAATATATGCTGAACCTATGACAGAAGTAAGACAAGACAGATATTCCTGCTCCATCCCGGCTTTGTCATATAGGTCTGCCAGTGTAAGTTGTAAAGATATATTTGTCGAATCCAGCGCTACTGCCTTCACATAATAAGTAATGGCTTTTTCGATATTACCGGATGCCAGACAGGCATTAGCTTTTGAAATCTGATAGCTGATGGAACTGTTTTGATGAACCAGAACTGCACCTGTGCCTGCCCCAACAACAATTGCTACTGCCACAATAAGACATGCTATCACAATCCCCTTCCGATGCTTTCTGTTATGACCGTCACCTTCATTATCCGGTTCTCCCAAAGGCTCCGCTGGAACTTCCTCTAAAACGTCCTCCACGATACCGGAAAGCGTCTTATTCATGCTATATTCAATTTCCGGCTCAAAATCTGGAACAATGTGTATCTCTTCACCGCACTTTTCGCAGTAAAGATTTCCGTCCTTTATTTCAGTTCCACAATTTGGACACTTCATAAGGGAAATCCTAACCTTCCTGTTTTTCTATGGTCATATTACCATGTGCTTGGCACATGGTAATATGACCACTCCACTTTGCTATTCTTATTGACATGACTGCATTGTCATGGATTCCACACAATTACTCATTAGCATTGCAATCGTCATAGGACCTACACCGCCTGGAACAGGTGTAATGGCACTACAAACGGGAGCAACATCCTCATAGTCCACATCCCCACAGAGCTTTTTATTCTCCATACGGTGAATGCCCACATCGATAACAACAGCACCCTCCTTCACATATTCCCTGGTAATCATCTTGGGTTTGCCCACCGCCACGACAAGAATATCTGCCCTTTTCGTGACCTCCTGCAAATCCTTTGTGCGGGAATGCGCTACGGTAACCGTTCCGTTCTCTCTTAACAGTAAAAGAGCCATGGGCTTTCCTACGATATTGCTTCTGCCAACTACCACACACTCCTTACCTGCTATCTCAATCCCACTCCTCTTTAAAAGCTGAATGATGCCCGCAGGTGTACAGGATACAAATCCCGGCTCCCCGATACAGAGTGCACCGACACTCTGGGGATGAAAACCATCCACATCCTTTTTCGGATCAATGGTTCTTATCACCTTATCTTCTTCGATATGCTTTGGCAAGGGAAGCTGTACTAAAATGCCGTTTACATCCTTACGCGCATTTAATTCTTCAATCAAATCCAAAAGCTCCTTTTCAGAAGTCGTTTCAGGCAGTTCATACGCAAGGGAACGAATGCCTATGTATTCACAGGCTTTTTTCTTATTTCCTACATAAACAGTAGAAGCCGGGTCATTTCCTACCTGAATCACTGCAAGGGTCACTTCTTTTCCTTGTTCTTTTAATGCGCTCACTTTATCTTTTAATTCTTCTTTAATCTGTGTTGAAATTGCTTTTCCGTCGATAATCTGTGTCATGTACAGGCTCCTTTCGGTTTAAAACAGGCCGGTAATCACGCCGTTCTCATTTACGTCAATGCCATAAGCGGCAGGGTTTTTGGAAAGGCCCGGCATGGTCATGATGGCACCGGTCAAAACTACCACAAAGCCTGCTCCTGCAGAAACATAGACTTCTCTAATCGCTAAATCAAAGCCTTCCGGTCTGCCCAGTTTTGCCGGGTCGTCTGAAAGGGAATACTGGGTCTTCGCCATACAGACAGGCAGATTGCCATATCCTAAGGCTTCCAGTCTCTCTATCTGTTTGACTGCAGCAGGTGCATAGCTTACGCTGCCTGCACCATATATTTTCTTTGCTATGGTTTCTATTTTTTCTTTAATGGGCAGTTCATTGTCATAGAGTACCTTGAAGTGGCTTTCCTTGTTCTCCAGAGTATCCAGTACTTTCTCTGCCAGAGCAATACCGCCTTCTCCACCTTTTTCCCAAACCTCGGAAAGTGCAAATTCGCAGCCACGATCTTCACAAAAGCTCTTTACGAATTCTACTTCCGCATCTGTATCTGTCACAAAAGAATTCAGTGTCACAACTACTGGCACACCGTACTGCTGCAGATTTTCTATATGCTTCTCCAGATTTACAATACCTTTTTGCAATGCTTCCAGATTTTCAGTGCTCAAATTGGCCTTTGCCACTCCGCCATTATACTTAAGAGCACGGATAGTTGCCACCAGCACGACGGCATCCGGCTTAAGTCCGGCCATCCGACACTTGATATCAAAGAATTTTTCAGCCCCCAGATCCGCGCCGAAGCCTGCCTCTGTAATCACATAATCCGCCATTTTCAGGGCTGTCTTGGTCGCCCGGACAGAATTACAGCCATGGGCGATATTGGCAAAGGGGCCACCATGGACAAGTGCAGGCGTATGCTCCAGAGTCTGAATCAAATTCGGCTTCAAGGCATCCTTCAACAAGGCTGCCATGGCTCCTACTGCCTTCAACTGACCTGCCGTAACCGGCTGTCCGTCATAATCATATGCCACTACCATCCTGGAAAGTCTTTCCTTCAAATCATTCATGCCATCTGCAAGACATAGCACTGCCATGATTTCAGAAGCAACTGTAATGACAAAATGATCCTCTCTCACAAAACCGTCTGCCTTACTGCCAAGTCCTACCACGATATTGCGCAATACTCTGTCATTCATATCCATACACCGTTTCCAGACAATCTGCCTGGTATCGATTCGCAGTTCATTGCCCTGCTGAATATGATTATCCAAAAGTGCCGCCAAAAGATTGTTGGCAGAAGTGATAGCATGAAAATCTCCCGTAAAATGAAGATTCAAATCCTCCATGGGAACCACCTGGGCATAACCGCCGCCGGCTGCTCCGCCCTTGATACCAAAGCAGGGGCCTAAAGAAGGCTCTCTTAACGCAATAACAGCCTTTTTGCCAAGCCTGCCAAAGGCCTCTCCTAAGCCCACACTGGTGGTCGTCTTGCCTTCCCCTGCGGGGGTAGGATTGATGGCGGTAACCAAAATCAGCTTTCCATCCGGATTGGATGATATCCTGTCTATATATTCATCGGATATCTTGGCCTTATACTTTCCGTAAAGTTCCAGTTCATCTGTAGTGATTCCTGCTCTTTTGGCAACCTCAGCAATGGGTTCCATTACTGCTTCCTGCGCAATCTGAATGTCTGTTTTCATTACCCTATCTCCTCCAGTAACTGTTCAAATTGTTCCATGCTCATCAGCACCTTTCTGGGCTTGGTGCCTTCCTCTTCACCTACGACACCATATTCATATAGCTGGTCCATAATGCGCGCAGCACGGTTAAATCCTATCTTAAACATCCTCTGGAACATACCAATGGATGCTTTATCCTTATCAATGATAAAGCGGCCTGCATCGGCAAAATACTCATCCAAAGAACTGCCGCCGTCACTGCCGGCAGGGCCTGTACCGCTTCCGCTTCCCATACTTTTGATTTTCTCTTCTACATCCTCTGCATAGACATTGCCGATTGCCTGATTCTTCAGGAAGTCAACAACATCCGATACCTCTCTATCTGAAACAAAAGCTCCCTGCACACGTGCAGGCTTGGAATAGCCTTGGGGATAAAAGAGCATATCACCTTTACCCAGAAGCTTTTCAGCCCCGTTCATATCCAGTATCGTCCTGGAATCCACACCACTGGATACGCTAAAGGCAATACGGCTGGGCATATTGGCTTTAATCAGTCCTGTAATAACATCTACAGAAGGACGCTGCGTCGCAATAATCAGATGGATACCGGCTGCTCTCGCAAGCTGTGCCAGACGGCAGATAGACTCTTCCACCTCCCCCGGCGCAACCATCATCAAATCTGCAAGCTCATCTACAATAATCAAAATCTGCGGCATCTTGGCAGGTGCATCCGGATCACCCTTTTCCTGCATGCTCTCTACCTTCTGATTGTAGCCCTTTAAATCCCTGACATTGAGATCCGCAAATTTCTTATAACGGTCCGTCATCTCTGACACGCCCCAGTGCAGTGCCGCGGATGCCTTCTTGGGGTCAGTGACTACAGGTATCAAAAGATGCGGAATACCATTGTATACACTTAGTTCCACGACTTTAGGGTCAACCATAATAAGCTTCACATCATCCGGATGAGCCTTGTATAAGATGCTCATGATAATAGTGTTTATGCAGACTGACTTACCGGAACCGGTGGCTCCCGCAATGAGCATATGGGGCATCTTGGCAATATCCGCTACCACTACCTTGCCCGCGATATCCTTTCCGACCGCAAAAGCAAGGTTGGACGGAAATTCCTTAAATTCTTTGGTTTCTAACAGATCACGCAGTGCAACCGCCGTATTTTCCTTGTTTGGAACTTCGATACCAATAGCTGCTTTTCCGGGAATAGGTGCCTCAATACGAATATCCGTAGCGGCCAGATTCAGCTTGATATCATCTGCCAGTCCTACAATTTTGCTCACCTTTACACCCTGTTCGGGCTGCAACTCATATCTGGTAACCGCAGGTCCCTGGCTGATATCCGTAATCGTAACCTTCACGCCGAAAGTCTGCAGGGTCTGCTGCAGTCTCATGGCCGTTTCCTTCAATTCTCTTGCAGAATCGCCGCCACCGCCTTTTCCTTTCTGCAAACGGGAAAGGGGAGGGAATATGTATTTCTTCGGAACCTTCTTCTCCGCATTCTGGATATCTGCGGCAATCTGTCCGTCCATCCCCTCCGGCTTTGGCTCTGCCGGAAGCTTGGCCACAGGACGATGCATTGCTGCACCTTGGCTGACGGACGGCTCCTGTTCGCCATAGCCCGGTCTAACAGGTGTCTGTTCCCTGTAGGACTGTCTTGTTGCAGAGGACTGCTCCCTGCAGGAAAGCTCCTGCATTTCCGGCCACTCTTCCTCCTGTCCATACTCCTGTGGCTGACTTTCCGGCTCCTCCTGGGATATCCCTCGTATTCTTATCTTATCAAAATCAAAGGCAGGCTGTTCCGTCTGCTTTAACACAGTGGTTGCTTTTTCAAACTCTACAATTTTCTCTGTACCGTTTTCCAAATCATTCAGCGTAATTTCATGGATATCATCCCGGCTCCTCTTTTCGGGACTGTGGGTAAGGGAGGTATCTGCCATAACACCGGAAACCTTCTTGTCCATGCGGAGAATCTTTTCGTTTTCTTTTTCCTCCGCCTTTAAGCGTCTTTCCTCTTCCCGTTTGGCTCTTGCTTCTTCCCGCCGCTGCCGTTCTTCTTCCATATTAGACTGTCGTACCTTGGCCTGCTCACGCCTTCTTTCCATATCTTCCCTGGAAAGCTCTGCCACACGCCTGCCGCCATTTTTCATGCTGTTTACCAGAGAACGCTCCGTCAAAAGTACGATACTGATTAAACTTAAAATAATAACTACCAGCACTGCTCCAATGGTGTCCAGAAAATGGTGAAGCAAATACGCCAGACTTCCGGCAATGATTCCACCGCCTGCCTTAGCCGTGCTGTCATATTCATAAATCTCTGCCAGACTGTACTCTAAAAGCAAATCCCTCCCGGAAACCATCTCACAGACTACCCCTGCCATCAGAAACAGGATACAGCCTGCAATAATCTTTCTGACAGCTGCGGGACTTCCGGCATTGGCAGACCAGAATGCCACCCCCAAAAAAGCAACAATTGCTACAATATAAGCCAGATATCCGAATAAGCCAAATAACACACCGCTGATAGCATTACCAACCGTGCCGATTACTCCAAAATTACATAAAAACAAAATAACTGCCACTGCAAATAAAAGAATCAGTCCTACCTCATGGAACAGGGCGCTCTCCTGCTCCGAATACTGTCTGTTGCTTGTCTGTTTTCCTTTCGAAGAACTATGACCACTTCTGCCTGAAGTTGATGTTTTTCTACTCTTACCTGATGCCATAACAATATCATACTCCTGATTTATCTGCCTGTATTCCCAAAATAATCTTTATGAGAATACAATAACTTTTAGTATTATAGCATTTTTCTTTTGGCTTGTCATCATGTATACAATTTTGTTTTCATTATTTGCAGTCTGATCAATACCCAGTCTGACCAATTAACTCATGCAGCTTGTGCATAGCTTCCCTAATACCTCCTACCTCATCAATGATGCCTTCGTTCACTGCTTCCTGCCCCACCAAAATCGTTCCCACATCCTTAGTCAGGACGCCGGTTTCCATCATCAGTTCCTCCAGCCGTTGCTTGTTTATGTCACAATGGCTGCATACAAAACCGGTAATTCTGTCCTGTATCATCTTAAAATAGTCAAAGGTCTGCGGCACGCCAATGACCATCCCATTCAGTCGCACGGGATGTATGACCATAGTACCGGTAGGAACAATATAGGAATAATTGGTACTGACCGCAATGGGAACCCCGATGGAATGACTTCCCCCAAGTACCAGGGATACCGTTGGCTTTGACAAAGAAGACAGCATTTCCGCTATGGCAAGCCCTGCCTCCACATCTCCGCCCACAGTGTTTAAAAGGACCATGACACCCCGTATTTCCTCCGTATCTTCAATGGCCGCAAGCTGAGGCAGGATATGTTCATATTTGGTCGTCTTTGCTGCACCACTTAAATTGTCATGTCCCTCTACCTCCCCGATAATTGTAATCAGATGGATATTCTGCTTTTCCTTATTTCCTTTTAAGGTTACCTGCCCAATCTGCTCTATTCTTTCATCCCTATGCTTTTCTTCTTCCCTTTTATTCTCTTCTCTGTTTCCTTCCTGTCCCCTGTCCCTACCCGGGTCTTTTGTTTTTTCCCGGCTGTTTCCCTTATTTTCTTCCTGCATTCTCTCTTCCTCCAATTGTTATTTTTTAAACGTCAAAAAAAGGAAACCGCATTGCGGTTCCCTACTATTGTGTACTGTTATTTTATTTTCATACTTTGAAAAAACATCCTAAACAATGTCGAAATCATCATCATCCGGCACTTCTATGTCAAATTCCATTTCGTTCACTTCCACCTTTTTCTGATAATCCATTGTTTTCTTCACATGCTTTTTAGGCAACGGAAGGGGATTCTCTATATATTTGACCGGTTTCTTTTCTTGCTGTTCTTCCATTGGCACCTCCGCTGCCACCGTAGTATTTTTTCCCGGAGTCTTTGTTTCCACTTTTGCCGCTGCTACTGCCACAGCTTCCTTTTCAGGCATTGTATCCAACTCTATAGGCTCTATTTCCTGTTTAGCCACTGTATCCCTGCTCATCATCGCCTGTATACCGGCTCCCATAAGCATGAACACCAGAGAAAAAATCATGTATTCACAATCCGTTTCCCGCACCATCAGCCAGTCGCTTTGGATATAAACCGCTCCAAGGAGCAGTAAAAAGGCCGGCATCTGGTTCTCCTCCTTCTTCCTGCTAAAGAAAGCAGGAATGCCTAACAGCAGGAAAAAAGAAACTGCAGTCATCAGGCACTTTTCCAAGACGGTGGAAGGCATTAGCATCCGTACAAATCTGCCCATCCCCTTTGAAGCATACAGCGCTCTCCAGGCATCCCACACCTTCACAAAATCAGAACCACTCTGCATACCATCCACAACCAGAACGCCAAACATGGTCAATAAAAATACCAGCACTAATACCAATAGCTGTAAGACAACATTCCCTGGCTTTCTGCGAGTTTCTCCGCTGTCGACCTTTTCATTCACAAAGAAAGCAAAAGGAAGCAGGAGAAACAATGTAAACCCCATCACATCCAGATAAGTAAGCAGTCCGATACTAACCCCCAAAAGAACCGTATGCACCCAGACGTACCACTTCATTTTCCTGCCTTCACCCTGTCTCTGCAGGAAGCGGCTGGTCATCAACAGGCCAATCCCATAGAGGAATATGTAAAGCATTTTGGGTGAATAGGTAAGCCCCTCCATAATGCTTTGCGGAAAAAGCATCACTCCTGCCAAGAAAAGCACCGATGCTACAGGCCCGCACAGACGCCTGATTGCAAAATACCATATAATGGCAGAAACAGTCTGTAAAATAATCTGTAGTATGATACCTGCAGCGAAATGGTTTCCCACAAGCCAGAACAGTCCTCTTAAAAGCAGTACATAAAAGTATTCTGCCCCATGTGCAATGGGTGTAATAGGTGCACCGGTCACCATTGCAGTTTCAAAATAGGCTGCTTCCTCACCACCGCTTTCAAAGAAATATACGCGCAGGAACAATCCCGCTCCCAAAATCAATATGGCAAGAAAGGCTTCCCAAACAATGCCCGCAGACCTCTGCCCGGATTTGGGATGGTGCTCTGCATATGTGGTAAGTAACCTTCTTACCAGCAAAAATATTCCCGCCGCCAGTATAAAAGAAAGGCACACTATGCCAACCTGCGCATAAGTGTCCGTAATAGGAGTAATGCCCAATAACACATACATCATCCCAATATGATACACCACTGCCGCAAGTGCAAAGAATGCCCATAACAGATAACTAAACCAGTTTTTTTTAAAAGTCATATTCTGACTCCTTTTCCCCTCTTAGCTACTCCAATATCTTTTCAATATTGTACCTCGGCCGATGTTTCACTTCTACATAAATCTTGCCGATATACTGTCCTACCAATCCGATTGCAAGAAGCTGTACTCCTCCGATAAACCAAATTGACAAAATCAGGGAAGTCCATCCCGCAACCACATTACCTGTAAAATAAGAAACCAAAGCATAGATAGCCGCCAGAATACAGCCTATAATAATAATCGCTCCCAATCCGGTAATCAAGCTGATTGGCTTCACAGAAAAAGAAGTGATACCGTTGAATGCAAGTGCCAGCATCTTTTTCAGAGGATACTTCGACTCTCCTGCCACGCGCTCCTTGCGCTCATAATAGACACTGTCTGTCTGGTATCCAATAAGAGGCATCATACCGCGTAAAAACAGGTTGGTCTCCTCATACTTGGAAAACTGCTCCACAGCCCGTTTGCTCATCAGGCGGAAATCCGCATGGTTATAAATGGTCTTCACACCCATCATTGCCATTACCTTATAAAAACTCTGTGCCGTAAAGCGCTTAAAAAAGGAATCCGAGCTTCTGTCGCTTCTCACACCATACACGATATCATTACCTGCATGGAACTTATCTATCATCTCTTCTATCACTGCCACATCATCCTGCAAATCGGCATCGATGGATATGGTCACATCACTCATATCCTTTGCCGTAATCAATCCGGCAGTCAGTGCGAACTGATGTCCCACGTTACCTGCAAGCTTTACGCCCCTAATCTGTGTCGGGTGAGCCGCATGCTCTTCTTCAATCAGATCCCACGTTTTATCCTTGCTGCCGTCATTCACAAAGAGCACAAAGCTGTCATCTGCGATTTTTTCCTTTTTAATTAAATCATCCAGAACTTCCCTCAGGGCGGCTGCTGCTATATACAGTACTTCCTCTTCATTATAGCAGGGTACCACAATCGCCAGTCTATCCATTTAAAATCTCCTCCTGCTTCCGCTTCTACAGGCAGGTCAGATTCCTGCCATCGCCTGCTCCAGATCAGCAATAATATCCTCTACATTCTCGATACCCACCGAAAAACGAATCAAGTCAGGTGCAACACCTGCTTCCTTCAGCTGTTCATCCGTCATCTGTCTGTGAGTATGGCTGGCCGGATGCAGTACACAGGTCCTGGCGTCTGCCACATGGGTCACGATAGCAGCCAGTTTCAGCTTATCCATAAGTGCTGACGCAGCCTCTCTGCCCCCCTTTAAGCCAAAGCTGATGACGCCACAGGTGCCGTTCGGCATGTATTTCTGTGCAAGATCATAATATTTGTTGCTCTTAAGACCGGGATAATTTACCCATGCCACCTTCGGATGCTTCTCCAGATATTCGGCAACAGCCTGTGCATTGGCACAATGCCTTTCCATTCTAAGAGGTAGTGTCTCCAGACCAATATTCAAAAGAAAAGCATTCTGCGGAGCCTGAATAGAGCCTAAATCTCTCATCAACTGTGAGGTTGCCTTTGTAATATAAGCTGCTTTACCGAATTTCTCCGTATATGTAATGCCATGATAAGAATCATCCGGTGTGCACAGACCCGGATACTTATCAGGATACTTGCTCCAATCAAAATTGCCGGAGTCCACAATCGCTCCACCTACCGTCATGGCATGACCATCCATGTATTTGGTGGTGGAATGGGTGACAATGTCAGCTCCCCATTTAAAAGGATTGCAGTTAATCGGTGTTGCAAAGGTATTATCTACAATCAAGGGTACCTGATGCGCATGTGCCAGACGGGCAAATTTCTCAATATCAAGTACTACTAACGCCGGATTGGCAATGGTCTCCGCCAATACACATTTGGTATTGGGACGGAACGCTTTGGCCAGTTCTTCTTCAGAAGCATCCGGATCAACTACGGTACATTCAATCCCCATCTTCTTCATCGTAACGGTGATCAGATTAAAAGTGCCGCCATACACGGTAGCAGAAAGCACCACATGATCTCCGGCTTCACAGATATTGAAAACAGCGTAATAGTTGGCGGCCTGACCGGAGCTGGTCAGCATGGCAGCAACGCCGCCCTCCAGCTCGCAGATTTTCTCTGCCACACAATCATTGGTGGGATTCTGCAGTCTGGTATAGAAGTAGCCGCTCTCCTCCAAATCGAACAGCTTACCCATCTGCTCTGAAGTCTCATATTTAAAAGTTGTTGACTGGTAGATTGGAAGAATCCTGGGTTCTCCGTTTTTAGGCTGCCAGCCTGCCTGTACACAGATTGTTTCCTTCTTCATGCTTTTTCCCTTCCGTAGATTAAATTTTATTCGTCCCAGTTATGATATACAGCCTGTACGTCATCGTCATCCTCCAAAAGATCCAATGTACGCTGCAAATTCTTAATGGCTGTCTCATCTGTCAGTTCTACATAATTCTGGGGAATCATGGTAACTTCAGCGCTAATCATGGGAATTCCTGCTTCCTCCAATGCCTTTCTGACATCCTCAAAAGCATCCGGGTCAGTAATGACCTCATAGCTGTCCTCTTCCTCTGCAAAGTCTTCCGCACCTGCATCCAACGCCTGCATCATCAGTTCGTCAGCATCAGCCTCATACTCTTCCTTGTCAATGATGATCTGTCCCTTTTTATCAAACATAAAGGAAACACAGCCGGGTGTGCCGACATTCCCCTGTCCCTTTGTAAAAGCACTTCTTACATTTGCTGCCGTACGGTTCTTGTTGTCGGTCAATGCATCTACGATAATAGCGATGCCGTTAGGACCGTAACCTTCATATGTAACGTATTCGTAGTTGACATTTCCGGAATCACCGGCCGCCTTTTTAATACCTCTTTCAATAGTATCATTAGGCATGTTGTTTGCCTTTGCTTTAGCAATAACCTGTGCCAGTTTGAAATTGTTAGCGGGATCAGGACCGCCATCCTTTACCGCAACCGCAATTTCTCTGCCGATAATCGTGAAAATTTTGCCTTTTGCGGCATCATTTTTCTCCTTTTTATGCTTAATGTTTGCAAATTTTGAATGTCCTGACATACTTTTTCTCCTTTAGTCTGCTTTCGTTCTTTCTATAAACATTATAATGTAAAATATACCATTTATAGCCTCATTCGTCAAGTTTGGCCTTTCCCTTGTTATGTATCCAGTTCCAAACTGATCATCAGGGCTCTGTTCACCCTTTGCATAACCTGGGAATCCAGATGGCATACCTTGTCTTTTAAACGCTTCTTATCTATTGTACGAAGCTGCTCCAGCAAAATGACGGAATCCTTATCCATATCATAATTATCTGTTGACAATTCGATATGAGTAGGCAGCTTTGCCTTATTCATCTTGGAAGTAATCGCTGCACAGATTACAGTCGGGCTGTGCTTGTTGCCCACATCATTCTGTACAATCAGAACCGGTCTGATACCTCCCTGTTCAGAGCCAATCACCGGCCTTAAATCTGCATAATATACATCTCCTCTTTTCATAACACGCATCCCTTCTTAAAACTGCCTGTTGCGGCTTCAACCGGCAGCCTGGTCTGATAGTAGTATTGCCAGTTTATCAGAAGGTATTCAAATTTTTCAGCCTATATATACTCTCGGAATGCGCTTCCCCAAATCACACATCAGCTCATAATTGAATCTGCCTGAAAGCTCTCCCAGCTCATTTGCAGAGATTTCCTGCTCCCCGTCCCTGCCAATCAAAGTCACCCTGTCACCCTCACAGACACCGGGAATATCCGTTACATCCACCATAAACTGATCCATGCAGACACGCCCTAAGATAGGGGCTTTCTGTCCTCTTATCAGCACGTAGCCTTTGTTGGAAAGACTTCTGGGATATCCGTCTCCATAGCCTAGTGGAATGGTGGCAACACGGGTCTTCTTTTTCGTCACATAAGTGCCACCATAGCTGATGGGATACCCTTCCGTCAGCCACTTCACATAGACGACGGTGCTATATAGAGAAAGTGCCGGTTTGAGCGGAACGATTCCCATGTCAACATCGGCTGACGGGGCCAGCCCATACAGGGTAATACCTGCCCTTACCACATCCATATTGGCCTCGGGCATTTCCAAAATACCTGCAGAATTAGAACAATCCTTAATCAATCCCGTAAGCTGCAATTCCTTCTCCAGCCTGTCAGTAAAGGCTCTGAATTTTGCAAGCTGTTCTCTGGCACTGGACTTATCCTTTTCATCTGCTCTCGCAAAATGGGTAAAAACCCCCTCTATCTCAATATTCTCAAGCTCTGACAGCTTCTTTACAAAAGCAAATCCCTCCTCGTTTGGCTGGATGCCGATTCTGCCCATTCCGGTATCCACCTTGATGTGCACCTTAGCTCTTTTTTGCTGCCTTTTTGCTTCCTCCGCAAAGGCAGTGGCAGCATCCATTCTGAAAACGGTGGGCCTGATGTCCAATGCCACCATTTTTTCGTAGCTATAAGGGAAAGTATATCCCAAAATCAGGATTGGCAGATGAATTCCATTCTCCCGCAGTTCAAAGGCTTCCTCTGCAGTCGCAACCGCAAATCCATACATAAAATCCAGTTGTTCCAGCGCCTTCGCAATCGGTACGCTTCCGTGTCCGTATCCATCCGTCTTGATTACGCCCATCATTTTTGTTCCCGGCTTCACATGCGCCTTCATGTTTTTCATATTGGATACAATTGCCCCCAAATCTACCTGGGCATATCCTCTTGCATATTGTTCCATATCCATAACTGCTTTCACCTTTCTGTTTCTTTCCACCATGCATTTCTCTACAACAGAGAAAGCCCGGCAATGATATCCGATGCTTTTATCCCGACGTTTCCTGCTTTTTCTGCCGCTGCATCTCCGGCACAGGCGTGCAGATATACACCTGCTACAGCAGCCTCCAGAGGCTCCATTCCCTGTACCAAAAGTGCTGCTATCATACCTGTCAGTACATCGCCGCTTCCTGCCGTAGCCATTCTGTCATTTCCGGCCGTATTTAAAAATATGGGCTGTTCTGCCTCGCATACATGGGTTCTTGCACTTTTTCCGGCCACAATACTACCTGTACTCCCCGCCAGCCGTATCGTACTGAGCGTCTCATTTGCAGTTATTTGGGCCAGCGGCTCCCCCAAAAGTCTGGCCAGCTCCCCCATATGGGGTGTCAGTATCACTTTAGCCTTCTCTCTTTCAGAGCCTGTGCAGCGGTTCTTCAATCGCTCCATCAGCTGCTCATTGGATGACAGGATATTTAATCCATCCGCATCTATCACCAGCGGCTTGGTTTCCTCTGCAATTGCCAGCTCCAACAGCCTGCGGCCGCTTTCACAGACAGAAAGCCCCGGTCCTATAGCAATGGCATCCGCCCATTTGCTGTTTTCCAAAAAAAGTGCTTCCTCTTCCTCCTGCAATCCTGCAGGGCTGTCATAGGTCTGAATTAAGGCCTCAGGCAACCTTTCCTGTACGATTTCTCTAATTTTTTCCGGTATTACCAGCTTTACCATACCTGCGCCCATTCTATAGGCACTTTCCCCACAAAGCAAAGCCGCACCTGCCATTTTTTCACTGCCTGCAACAAGAAGCAGTTTTCCGAAGGTGCCTTTATTTCCATCCGCTCTTCTTTTGGGCAGAAGGTCTTCCGGTTTTTCCTTTATGGTATACATAGCCGGCAGTATCCCCTGAAAACTTCTTTCTGTAATACCGATATCTGCCAGTTTAATTGTTCCTGCAAAAGCTGCTCCCGGATATAGAAACA
>JBJFCM010000075.1:0-10142 GCA_051888955.1 Lachnospiraceae bacterium
GAAAAGCTTTTTTATGAAGAAATTATTAAAGTTCTTTTAAAATGCGTAATATTTCTCCATTTTCTGCCGAAATGTGGTAGTATAATGCAAGATTGATTTGTGATTGGTATTGCAAAGAGGAGTAAATGGGAATTATGATACGGATTTTTAGTTTTTTTGTGGGAGCATTTCTTTACATGGAGCTGGTTTATCACTTTGCATGCTTCGGATTTTCAGCAGTCAATCCGATTCTGGCGCTTCCCATCTGGATACTTTTAGCGGGTTTTTCTTCCCTGTTTACGGGTTTTATGAGGAAAAAGACGAACCGGATTATTTTTTGGATATTCATAAGCCTGGATTATCTGCTTTTTGCCAGTCAGCTGGTCTATATGAAAATATTCAAACAGCCACTTTTGCTGGCGGCTGTGACCAATGCAGGAAAAGCAGCCGTGACGAATTACTGGCGGGAGGGACTTGACGCAATTCTTAAGGCATCCGGCTGGCTGCTTCTGCTGGCAGTACCCTTATTTGCGGCAGGCTTGCTTCTTAAATTCCAAAAAATCGTTTTAAAAAGCCATTCTTATAAGGAGAGATTGCTCAATGTTGCGATTTTTGTGGCAGGGTTTGTGGGCTATATAGTGGTTCTGGTAGTCGGCTATTTCGGCAGAACGGCCTATTTTGAGGACTACAGCGGATTTTATGATCCGGAGGGCGTGATTTCAGAGTATGGAGCAGTGTCGTCCATTGTCAGGGATGTATTTGGAGACGCTTTTCCTGAGGAGAGGGCGTCTTTAGGCGCCTGGGAGGATTTAGGAAGTGGTGTCGTAACAGATATTCCGGCAGACGTGGAGACGAATGTCCCGGAAGAAACCAATCCTACGGTGGAGGAGACCACCGTGCCGGAGGAAACAGAACCGGTACTGGATACTTCCCCCAATGTGCTGCCAATCGATTTTGAAAGTCTGATTGCCAATGCAGACAATGAAAAAATCGTGGAGCTGGCTGAGTACATGCAGAGCATGACGCCCACTAACAGAAACGAGTATACGGGCATGTTTGAGGGCTATAATCTGATTTATCTGACCGCAGAGGGATTTTCCCCTTATGCGGTGGATGAAAATCTGACCCCCACCCTGTATAAGCTGATACATTCAGGTTTTGTGTTTGAGGACTATTATGTACCCCTGTGGCAGACCTCTACCAGTGACGGAGAATATGTGAACTGTACCGGGCTGATACCCGACCAGCAGTTTTCCATGAAGAGAAGTGCAGAGATAGAGATGCCTTTTACTCTTCCGGCATTCTTTGCGTCCGAGGGAGTAAACAGTTATGCCTTCCACAATAATTCTCTATCCTATTACGACAGAAATCTTTCCCATCCGAACCTGGGCTATAACTTCATGGCAAGTAAGCTGGGGGATCTGGATGAGGCAGTCTGGGGCGGACAGGTATTTGAAATGGAAAATGCAGAATATTGGCCGGCTTCTGATCTGGATATGATGGTGGGCACTATTCCTTATTATATCAATGAAGACAGGTTCCATGTATATTACCTGACGGTATCCGGGCATATGAACTACAATTTTACCGGTAACATGATGTCCTCCAAGCATAAGGACGAGGTAGCTGAGCTGCCTTACTCGGAAGAGGGCAGGGCGTACATTGCCTGCAATATGGAACTGGATGCAGCGTTGGAATATCTGATCGAGCAGCTGGATGCAGCAGGCAAGCTGGAAAATACGGTCATCTGTTTAAGCGCAGACCACTATCCCTATGCGATGGAGGTGAGCAATCTGGAGGAACTGGCAGGAAAGCCCCTGGATGGCAGCCTGGAGCTGTATCGGAACAACCTGATCCTCTGGAACAGTGAGATGGAGACGGTAACAGTAGAAAAGACGGCCAGCTCACTGGATATTCTGCCGACACTTTTGAACTTGTTCGGTTTTGAATACGATTCCAGGCTTTATGTAGGAAGAGATATTCTTTCGGACAGCACACCTTTGGTTATCTTCTCTGACAGAAGCTTTATTACGGACAGAGTTTCCTACTACAAAAAGGGAAAGGAAATTACCTGGCTGGATGGCGCCGAGGAGGATGAAGAGTACTACGAGGCAGTTAAGAAACTGGTAAAAGGGCTGTACAACTATTCGGCAGGCATCTTGAACAATGATTTTTATCGCTATGTGGAGGAGGCGCTGCCTGAGGAGTACCATTCTCAGATAGATCCTGAATGGATAGCACCGCACCCGCCGGCACCTAAGGAGGAGACACCCGAGGAAACGATCGGAGAGACCTCCACTGAGACTTCGCAGTCGGCACCTGATGCAAATACTGAGGGCACTCCGTAGAAAAGAAATAATAGCAAATCGCCTGTGGGATCATAATTCCTCACAGGCGATTCCTTTTTTATATAGATATTGTTTGAATGCTGCATCCCAAAGCCTTTCCGGTTCCTTGTCTGGCACGAAGGTAGTGAAAGAGGTACCGGTGCAGAGGATGGCCTTTTCTCCATCGTAGCGGACGGTCAGCACGAAGGCTTTAAGCAGTTCTCTGGAGATTGTTGCACCGCCTTTATCCAGGATGGAAGTGACGTGGACAGGCATCAGATGGAAAACAAACTGAAAATGAAGCGGTGTCCGCTTTCCTTTGATCAGGTTGTAGCAGGTGCCCTTCATATCCTGCCAGGAAGCAAATTCACAGTGGCTGGCGGCTTTTTCTTCCCATTCCTCAACAGAAAAAAAGTCCTTATTCAGACGGCCGTCAATCGTGTAAGTGGCGGCAGTAGCAATGGTTGCCTCTTCCAACAGAAAAATATCGAAAAGATCCCCTGCAAGAAGGGCATTCATAAAAGGTTTCAAAGCGGTAATCTGTAATGCGAGCATGTGTGTTTTCCCCCGGTAATGACCTTAAAACTGTAGTTACAGTATAGCGACATATAAAAATACTGTCAAGAAATAGCGGAATACTCTTTACAGATACACTTATATGTGTTACCATTTGATGTAGTTATGAAAACTACATGTAACGGCAACAAAATTTATGTAATAAAGAGTTAGGAGACCATATGAGCTACAAAATCGTTGTGGACAGCTGCTGTGAGCTGCCGAAGGAATTTTTATCTGATGAGAGATTTGAAAGGGTACCTCTGGGTATTGAAGTAGGCGATTATCAAATATTGGATGATGAGAGCTTTAATCAGGCGGAATTTTTGGAAAAGGTAGCAGCCTATCCGAAATGTCCCAAGTCTTCCTGTCCTTCTCCGGAGAGGTATATGGAAGCATACCATACGGAAGCAGAGCATGTCTATGTGGTGACCCTGTCATCCAAACTCAGCGGAAGCTATAACAGTGCGATATTGGGAAAAAATCTGTATGCAGAGACCTATGGGGAAAAGCAAATATATGTGGTGGATTCCGAGTCGGCAAGCTGTGGTGAGACACAGATAGCATTAAAGCTGATGGAATTGGAAGAAGCCGGACTTTCCTTTGCAGAGGTTACGGAGCAGATAGAGCGTTTCCGGGATGAGATGCATACTTATTTTGTACTGGATAATTTAGAGACACTTCGTAAAAATGGCAGACTTTCCAATTTAAAGGCAGCAGTGGCGTCTACCTTGAACATAAAACCTATCATGATTGGAGACAAAGGGCTCATCGCTCAGAGAGGACAGGGCATTGGCATGAAGAAGGCACTGGCAAAGATGGTGGACATCATTGTTTCCGAATTGAAGGATGGAGATAAGAAGAGGGTTATCATTGCTCACTGTAATGCGCTAGACAGGGCTGAGTCCGTGAAAAAGCTTTTGGAAGAAAAGGTATCCGTAAAGGAGATACTGCTTCAGGACACGGCCGGCATCAGCAGCATGTATGCCAATGACGGCGGTATCATCGTCACGGTATAGCAGTTTTGCTATCGATTACTGATGAGTGTCCGCATACACTTTTTTGGCATAGGTAAGGATTGGACCGAAGGTCTTAAAGACCGTTCCGTCACACATGGTGATTTTACATAAACGGATACGTTGGATATGTCTTCCGTTTGCCACAGCGTGAATATTTGGCGCAAAGAAGGTGGGAAAATTCTCTACCTGGGAAAAGAAATTCGTAGCAGTGGTACCCAGCGTTACCTTGCGGCCATCTTTTAATGTGACGATTAAAGTACGGTTATCTTCTATCGCATAGAGAATATCCGGTTCTGTAACATAGTAGGTTCCTTTGTCTTCCCGCAGTTCGATGGTGGGGACAGAGGAATCTTTTATTTTCTGAGCTTCTTCTATGATAGCGGAGAGTTCAGTGACTTTAATGGGTTTATCCAGAAAAAGGACACGTTCAGGAAGCCCCTCTGCCTGTTCCCGGTAAGGAACCAGGGAACTGCATAGGATGATGGGAGAAGAACTGCCAATTGATGTCAGGGAATGTACCACATCAATGCCGGAGAAACCTTCCGTATGGCAGATATCAATGAAGAAAGCGTCATACTGCATGGGATTTTTTAAAAGACTGTCCGGATGCCCGTAGGAATCCACGTACAGTCCTTCAGTCGTGGCGGCTCTTTTGTCGGATTCTCTCTTTAAAAGTCTCTCCAACTGTTTCCTGTCAGCTACATTGTCATCACAGATAGCAATATGCATAATCATCCTCCCTAAATTATATAGTCAGAAATTCTATAGGTGAATTCAGCAATAAAATAAGCAGTAGTATCTGTAAAATCAGAATGGCGGGCATGCCGTATACAAAGGTGAAGTGCCTTGTTTTGTGGTGGAAGGTATACATGCCCAGGATGGAGCCGATGCTGCCGCCAATAAGAGCAATGACAAAGAGGGTGGCTTCCGGAATCCGGAAGGCACCCTTGATTGCTTTTCTCTTATCGATACCCATCAGGCTAAACGCCACCAGGTTAATCATCACAAAATACGCAATAATAAATAAAATCACAGTCATGGTCTACTTGTTTTTGTTCGCTTCCACTTCCTGCATCTTCATAGCGCGAACCTTGCAGGAAAGTCCGAACAGGTTGATAAAGCCTTCAGCATCATGATGGTCATATAAATCTCCCGTTGTAAAGGAAGCAATGGATGCATTGTATAAAGAATAGGGAGAAGTGGTACCGGCCTTAATAATATTTCCTTTGTAGAGCTTGAACTTTACTTCACCGGTTACATATTCCTGAGTCTTTTCAATGAAAGCCTGAATTGCCTCTCTTAAAGGAGTGAACCATTTGCCTTCATATACGATATCGGCAAAACGGTTGCCCATCTCTTTCTTCATTGTATACGTATCGCGGTCCAAAATCAACTCCTCAAGCTGCTGATGTGCTTCCATGAGGATGGTGCCGCCGGGAGTCTCATAAACGCCACGGGACTTCATACCTACAACACGGTTTTCTACGATATCTACGATGCCGATGCCGTGCTTGCCGCCCAGCTTATTGAGCTCGCGGACGATATCGGAGTATTTCATCTTCTTACCGTTGACAGAGGTAGGAATACCTTTTTCAAAGGTCATGGTCACATATTCGCCTTCATCGGGAGCCTTTTCCGGTGTGGTTCCCAGCACCAGCAGGTGCTCGTAGTTAGGCTCATTGGCAGGATCCTCAAGCTCCAGACCCTCGTGGCTGATATGCCAGATGTTGCGGTCACGGCTGTAAGAGGAATCAGCGGAGAAAGGCAGGTGGATGCCGTGTGCCTTGCAGTATTCAATTTCGGATTCACGGGAGTCCATGGTCCATTTATCATTTCTCCAGGCAGCAATAATCTTGATATCGGGAGCCAGAGCCTTGATGCCGAGCTCGAAACGAATCTGGTCGTTGCCCTTGCCGGTCGCACCGTGGCAGATAGCTACGGCACCCTCTTTACGGGCAATTTCCACAAGCTTCTTTGCAATAAGGGGTCTTGCCATAGAAGTACCTAAGAGATACTTGTTCTCGTATACAGCGTGTGCCTGTACACAGGGAGCGATGTATTCATCGCAGAATTCGTCCGTTACATCCAGAATATACAGCTTTTCAGCGCCGCAGAACTTGGCTCTTTCTTCCAGTCCGTTCAGCTCCTCTTCCTGTCCGCAGTCGATGCAGACACAGATGACCTCGTAATCAAAGTTCTCCTTTAACCAGGGGATAATGGCGGTGGTGTCCAGGCCGCCGGAATACGCGAGTACTACTTTTTCTTTCATGATAATCCTCCTCGTCATTTATGTACGTGAATGTTTTTTCTTAATATACAACATCTTTTGCTTGATTGCAAGAGGAAAATATGTATATAATATAAAAATAATATGCATAAAACATTGAATATAATGCATAAAATGAATATTATATACTTATAAATGAATAAAAATGCACAAAAAGAGAATGGAGATGTCGTAAAAGAATGGCAGTATCACTATTTGCCACGTAGAAACTTTGTGCTATACTGTTAAAGGCATACAAATGAGAGGGTGATTTTTTGCAGTACACAGGATATGAACTGCTATGGTTTTTCTTTATTTATTCTTTTATCGGCTGGGTTTTAGAGGTAGTCTATGCTGCCTGCAATAAGAAGCATTTTGCAAACCGAGGCTTTTTAAATGGTCCTGTTTGTCCCATGTATGGTTGCGGAATGGTCTTCTTACTGGTGTTTTTCAGCGGGCTTTTACACAATCTTTTCTTTCTGTTTATAGGAAGCATGGTTGTGACAACTCTGTTAGAACTTTTGACCGGTATGCTCATGGAAAAGCTCTATGGCAGAAAATGGTGGGATTATTCCGAGTATAAATACAATATCGGCGGGTATGTGTGCCTTCAATTTTCACTGGTCTGGGCGGTGGGAGCGGTCGTGTTCCTGCGCTGGATACAGCCCTTCATCGTGGAGGTGCTTCATCTGCTTCCGGAGCTGGTAGGAAATATTTTTCTGATAGTGCTGAGCGCATGCCTGATTTGTGACGTGCTGGTGACTACAGGAACCCTTCTTCATATGAAGATGCAGAGTCGCAGGATACAGGAAATTGCAGATGGCATGACAAAGCTCTCTGACAGGATGGGGAGAGGGATTGAAGGCTTTATTCAGAAGAGAATGGCTAAGGCATTTCCTAATCTGAACGCGGATGGCAAGATCATTCAACCGAAGGCGGAGAAAAAGGAGAAGACGGATGTCTTTGCAAAGGGCTGCAATTTTCATAAGCTGGTGTGGCTTTTCTTTATCGGTTCCTTCCTGGGGGATGTTACTGAGACCATCTTCTGCCTGGTAACTACCGGCAGGCTGATGAGCCGCAGCAGCGTGATTTACGGTCCTTTCAGCATTGTATGGGGACTTGGCATCGTTATGCTGACACTGCTTTTGTATCGGTATCGGGATAAGGATGACAGATATATCTTTCTTTTTGGTACGATTGTGGGCGGCGTTTACGAATACATATGCAGCGTGTTTACGGAGCTGGTGTTTGGCACTATATTCTGGGATTACAGCGGGATACCCTTTAATCTGGGAGGAAGAATCAATCTGCTTTACTGCTTCTTCTGGGGAATAGCGGCACTTGTATGGCTGAAGCTTTTCTATCCTTTCCTGTCCGGGATGATAGAAAAGGTACCGAAAAAGGTGGGGACCTGGCTCAGTTATTTGTTTGTGGTGTTTATGGTGTTCAATATGGCGATATCTGCGCTGGCACTGGCAAGATACAGTGACAGGGCGGCCGGAAATCCGGCAGACAACGCGGTGGAGCGCTTTTTGGATGAACATTATCCGGACACCAGAATGGAAAAGATATATCCCAATGCCATTATGACGGAAGATAGTAATATATAGATATGGGAAGGAAGTACGATAATGAACGCGGCGATACATGATACGACTCTGTATAAGGAAGCGCCATCACCGGAAGGCAGGTTGGAAAAAGAAATGGCAGTTTACAGACTGCTTGACAAGCTGAAAATTCCCTACCTCAGACTGGATCATGAAGCCATGATGACGATAGAGGATTGTCAGGATGTAGACAGACTGTTAGGCATTGAAATCTGCAAGAACCTGTTTCTTTGCAATGCCCAGAAGACTAAGTTTTACCTGCTTTTAATGCCGGGGAAAAAGAGATTTGATACTAAGACCTTCTGCCATCAGATCGGAAGCCCCAGACTTTCCTTTGCACCGGCAGAATATATGGAAAAGTACCTGAATATCACGCCGGGAAGTGTCAGCATCATGGGACTGATGAACGACACAGAGCATCAGGTGTCACTCTATATTGACAGGGAGGTTTTGCAGCTGGAGGATTTCGGGTGTCATCCCTGCATCAACACCTCCAGTCTCAGGTTGAAGACGGCGGATGTGCTGGAAAAGTTTCTGCCATATACGGGGCATACTTACGAAACAGTATGTCTCTGACAGAATCTATGTAAGAGAACAGATGAGGAAAGGATAAAAAGGAAATAGGAACATGTATACAGTTAGGACGATGACAATAGAGGATTATGAAGGGGTGCACGCTTTATGGATGACCATAAAGGGCTTTGCTATCAGGAGTATTGACGATTCAAAAGTAGGCGTGGAGCGCTTTTTAAAAAGAAACCCTACCACCAGCGTGGTGGCTGAAGAGGATGGGCAGATTGTGGGAGCTATCCTGTGCGGACACGATGGCAGAAGAGGCTGCCTGTATCATGTCTGTGTAAGAGAAGACCATAGGATGCGGGGAATCGGGAAAGCCATGGTAGTGCACTGCATGGAAAAGCTGAAGGAAGAGCAGATCAGCAAGGTTTCCTTGATTGCCTTTACCGTAAACGATATCGGCAATGCTTTTTGGAAATGTATAGGCTGGACAAAAAGGGAAGATTTGAATTATTATGATTTTGTTCTCAATGCGGAAAATATTACTGCTTTTAATAAATAGAAGAGAAAAAGGATTTATTTTACAGGGAGGAGAAAAATGAAGACAGTAGAAGGCGGCGTATGTGCTGCAAAAGGATTTTTGGCTGCCGGCGTGGAGGCAGGAGTAAAATATAAGAACAGAAAGGATATGGCCCTGATTTACAGTGAGGTTCCCTGCGTATGTGCCGGGACTTTTACTACCAATGTGGTAAAAGCAGCCCCTGTTATGTGGGATAAGAATGTGGTGACAAATTCTGCTTTTGCACAGGCTGTAGTAGTCAATTCCGGTATTGCCAATGCCTGTACGGGCAAGGAAGGCATGGAATGCTGCGAAAAGACAGCCGTAGCGGCAGCGTCGGCACTGGGTATTCCGGCAGACAGCGTATTGATTGGTTCTACAGGCGTGATCGGTATGCAGATGCCGGTAGAAAAAATCGAGGCAGGCATCGGTATGCTGGCGGAGAAAAAGGAACATTCCGTGGTAGCAGCGCAGCTTGCGGCAGAAGCCATTATGACGACGGATACTGTGGATAAGCAGGTTGCGGTCAGCTTTGAGATAGCCGGAAAAAATGTAAATATGGGTGGTATGTGCAAGGGCTCCGGCATGATTCATCCCAATATGTGCACCATGCTGGCATTTGTGACCTGTGATATTGCAATTTCCAAAGAACTTTTACAGAAGGCGGTAAGTGAGAGCATTACGGACACCTTCAATATGATTTCCGTGGACGGTGATACCTCCACCAACGATACCTTCTTATTTATGGCAAACGGTATGGCAGGTAATCCTGTCATCACCGAAGAGAATGCAGATTATGAGACCTTTAAGGAGGCGCTGTGCTTCATCAATACCACTCTGGCGAAAAAGATGGCAGGGGACGGAGAAGGCGCAACGGCTCTGTTTGAAACCAAGGTCATCGGTGCCAAAACCAAGCAGGATGCCCGGATATTAAGCAAATCCGTCATCTGTTCCAGCCTGACTAAGGCCGCTATTTTCGGACATGATGCCAACTGGGGAAGAATCCTCTGTGCGCTGGGCTACTCCGGCGTAGACTTTGACCCGGAAAAAGTGGAGCTGTTCTTCCAGAGTAAGTCAGGTTCCATTCAGATATACGGTAATGGTACCGCAACTGCTTACAGTGAAGAAGAAGCTACCAGGATTCTTTCAGACAAAGAAGTCACTGTCCTGGTAGATATGCACATGGGTGATGCGGAGGCTTGTGCCTGGGGCTGTGACTTAAGCTATGACTACGTTAAAATCAATGCCGACTACCGCTCTTGATGCAGATGCATTTGCATCATCCTATTAGCGAAGTCTTTGCGTTCCACCCGG
>JBJFCM010000075.1:10242-14243 GCA_051888955.1 Lachnospiraceae bacterium
TCGAGCTTAGTGTCCGCTACGCTTTTCACTGAGTGCGAGCGCGTCACGTTGGAAATACAGGATACCTGCCGGATAACAGAAACAGAAATAAGCAAAAAATGCAGAAAGCAGGAGAAAAACATGCAGGATAAAAATATGGATACCGTACTACAGAAAGCCGAAGTGCTGATTGAAGCACTCCCCTATATACAGCGCTTCAACCGTAAAATCATCGTAGTAAAATATGGCGGCAGTGCCATGAGCAACGAGGAATTACAGAAAAACGTCATCAAGGACGTTACTCTTTTAAAACTGGTAGGCTTCAAGCCCATTATCGTACATGGAGGCGGAAAGGAAATCAGCCGCTGGGTAGGAAAAGTAGGAAAAGAAGCGAAGTTCGTAAATGGACTGCGCGTCACGGACGAAGAGACCATGGAAATCGCAGAAATGGTACTCGGCAGGGTGAACAAGAATCTGGTGACCATGGTACAGGAGCTGGGTGTCAAGGCTGTCGGCATCAGTGGCAAGGACGGCGGACTGTTGCAGGTTGAAAAGAAATATTCCGGCGGACAGGACATCGGTTATGTGGGAGAAATCAAAAATGTGGACCCCAAGGTGCTTTATGACCTTTTGGAAAAGGACTTCCTGCCTATCGTGGCACCTATCGGACTGGATGAGGAATTTTCCACCTATAACATCAATGCGGACGATGCAGCCTGTGCCATAGCGAAAGCAGTAGGCGCAGATAAGCTGGTATTCCTGACTGATATCGAAGGACTGTATAAGGATATCAACGATAAGTCCAGCTTTATTTCCCGTCTGACGGCGTCCCAGGCGGAAGAACTCATCAATGGCGGTTATATCGGCGGTGGTATGCTGCCAAAGCTGGGCAACTGTACTTCTGCCATCAGAAACGGTGTAAACAGAGTGCATATTCTGGATGGACGGATTCCACACTGCCTGCTTTTGGAAATATTTACCGACAAAGGTATTGGTACGGCAATCATAGCGGATGAAGACGGACATAAATCAGAAGCGTAAAGGAGACAGATACCATGATGATGAAGGAATATATCGAAGAGGCGGAAAAAGATCTTCTTCATACCTACAACCGTTATCAGATTGTACTGGACAGAGGAGAGGGCGTGTATCTTTATGATACCGATGGCAAAAAATATCTGGATTTCGTAGCCGGCATTGCAGTATTTGCATTGGGATATCACAACGAGGCCTATAATGATGCCCTAAAGGCTCAGATAGATAAGCTGATTCATACTTCCAATTACTACTATAATGTGCCTGCCATAGAGGCGGCAAAAAAGCTGAAAAAGGTTTCCGGCATGGACAGAGTGTTCTTTACCAACTCCGGTGCGGAAGCGGTAGAAGGCGCTATCAAGGCAGCCAGAAAGTATGCTTATCTGAAGGATGGTACTACGGATCATGAAATCATAGCCATGAATCATTCCTTCCATGGCAGAACCATGGGAGCACTTTCCGTAACAGGTAATCCCCATTACAGGGAACCGTTTGAACCCGGCATCGGCAATATCCGTTTTGCGGACATGAATGATTTTAACAGTATCTTAAGCCAGGTAACGGATAAAACCTGTGCTATTATTATGGAAACGGTGCAGGGAGAGGGCGGTATCTATCCGGCAGAGGAAAGCTTTTTAAAGAGTGTCCGTGCGCTCTGCGATGAAAAGGATATTCTTCTCATCCTGGATGAAATACAGTGCGGTATGGGACGGACAGGGTATATGTTTGCATGGCAGAAGTACGGCGTAAAGCCGGATATTATGACATCGGCAAAGGCTTTGGGCTGCGGTGTTCCCGTAGGAGCTTTCCTGATGACGGAAAAGGTGGCGGCTCATTCTTTGGTGGCAGGTGACCATGGCACTACCTATGGAGGTAATCCGCTTGCCTGCGAGGCAGCTAACAAAGTGCTTGATTTATTCGAGGAGAACCATATAATAGAACATGTGGGCATGGTGGCTCCCTATCTGGAAAAGAGACTGGATGAGCTGGTACAGAAGTATGATTTTATAGAAACGAGACGTGGCGCAGGGCTGATGCAGGGACTTGTATTCGACAGGCCGGTGGCACCATACATCCAGAAAGCGCTGGACAAGGGACTGATTTTGATTAATGCAGGTACCAATATTATCCGGTTCGTGCCGCCCTTGATTATTACGGAACAGAACATTGACGAAATGATTGGGATATTGGACAGCTGTCTTTCTTAAAAATCCCAATTGAGGAGAGAATGCATGGGAATAAGGAAAAGGTTACTGGCCATACTGGCAATTGTCTGTGTACTGGCAGGCGTGTTATATGTAGGAAATAGCGGGATGGAAATCAGACAGGAGGAGGATATTCCTCTGTTTCATAACAAGGAGACCATCTATTTTTGGTATTCTGATGAAAATATGACCGATTTTATCAACAGTGCGGCAGTGGCCTTTGGGGAGCAGGAGGATGTGAGGGTAATACCTGTACTCACCTCCGACAGCGAGTATCTGGAAGCAATTAATGAAGCTTCCCTGCACGGTGAACATATCCCGGATGCCTATATCATCAGCAATGATTCCCTGGAAAAAGCTTATCTGGCAGGACTTGCCTCCAAAGTCACGGATGAGGGAAATCTGTGTACTACGGAGCACTTTCCTGGTACGGCACTTTTGGCAGCAACCTACAAGGACAAGCTGATTGCCTATCCCTATTTTTATGAGACCAGCGCATTCCTCTACAACAAAACCTATCTGGAAGCATGGACGGCAGAGCAGCTGGCGGCGCAGGCTGAAGAAGCGGCTGCTGAAGAAAGCGGAGAAGCAGAAGGGATTGACGATGCCGGGGAAGTAGACAGCACCGGGGATGTGGCAGAAGGAGATATGGAAGGCGAGGAAATCATAGGTGAGGATACACTGGAGGTTACGATGGAACAGATTGAGGCAGGTATCCCCGCTAATATGGATGAGGTGCTGGCCTTTGCGGACAACTATGATGCTCCTGAAAATGTAGAAGCAGTCCTTCGGTGGGATGTCTCCGATATCTTTTATAACTACTATTTTGTGGGAAACTACATGGTGGTTGGCGGTGACAGCGGAGATGATGAGAATAATATCAACATCTACAATGAAGAGACGAAAAAGTGCCTTGAGGTTTACCAGAATCTGAACCAGTTCTTTTATATAGAATCCGATACCGTTACCTATGATTCGGTGGTGCAGGATTTTATTGACGGTAAGATTGTGTTTACGGTAGCGACAACAGATGTGCTAAAGAAGCTGGAGGAAGCGAAGGAGGAAGGGAGCTTTGCTTATGAGTATGGCATCGCCCGGATACCTCAGCCCAGTGCGGAGCTTTTGGGACGTTCTCTTTCGGTAACCAGTTGTGTGGCGGTAAACGGCTATTCGGAGCACAAGGAACTGGCAAATAAATTTGCTGCATACCTGACCGGCAGCTGTTATGAAAATCTCTATGAGAGGACGGGCAAGGTGTCGGCCAATCTGGCAGCCAATCCGGATAATGAAGGTCTGGCCATGTTTATGGAAGAATATCAGAATTCCGATTCTCTTCCCAAGATGATTGAAACCAGTAATTTCTGGATACAGCTGGAAATCCTCTTCTCCAAGGTATGGGAGGGAGAAGATATAGACAGCCTTTTAAAGAATTTGTCGGATCAGATTCTTTCCCAGTTGAATTATTAAGCGGTTTTTGGTATACAATTCAGCCATGTGGGCATTCTAGATAAGGAAAAAGATTATCGGGAGGCCTGCATGGTTGGTTTTTTTATTGCGCTTTTGTCCGGGGCGCTGATGAGCGTTCAGGGAGTTTTCAATACACAGGTAACGAAGCAATCGAGCATATGGGCAGCCAACGCCTTCGTACAGTTTTCTGCCTTTGTGGTATGCATGATTGTATGGCTGTGTGTGGATAGAGGCTCTTTTGCCGCTCTGTTGAAAGTAGAGCCGAAATACATGCTGCTGGGCGCCATTATGGGAGCCGGTATCACCTATACTGTC
>JBJFCM010000076.1:0-14235 GCA_051888955.1 Lachnospiraceae bacterium
TACCCATCATCTGGGGGTTGCCCATCATCTGCGGATTACCCATCATCTGGGGGTTGCCCATCATCTGCGGATTGCCCATCATCTGAGGGTTACCCATCATCTGCGGATTACCCATCATCTGTGGATTACCCATCATCTGGAGATTATCCATATCACCCTGAGTACCAACAAACGGTGTATCCACTCCAGCCTTCATTCCCTGCATGCTGTCAGATACTCCTGCCGCTGCCCCGTGTTCCGGTGCAGCTTCTGTAGCACCACCCATCTGCTGCGTGATAAAAGTCTCCACCAGCTTCTTGGCAAAATCTACCGGGTATAGCTGCATAATCGTGCTGTCTACCAGTTCTCCAATCTGCATACGGAAAGCTATCTTTACAAAGGTGCCTCCCAGAAATGGAGAGATATCACTGCCGCTATGGTATGCTGTCAAATCTACCAAACTTGCTTCTGGCGGGCTGATATCAATCAAAGTACCAAGCATGGTGGAAAGGGAAGTTGCCGCGGAACCCATCATCTGGTTCATGGCCTCAGAAATGGCACTTAAATGCAATTCACCAAGCTCACCATCCACATTGGTGCCATCACCACCCATCATCAAATCGGTAATGATTTTTACGTCATTCTCCTTTAAAACAAGGATGTTGCTACCTTCCAATCCTTCCGTATACTTAATCTGAATGAATACGCACGGCTTCTCGTACTCCGATAAGACTGTATTCCAGTTGGCCAGTGTTACGACCGGTGTCGTGATATTTACTTTTTTATTTACAAGAGAATACAATGTTGTCGCCGATGAGCCCATACTGATATTGGCCACCTCTCCAACTGCATCTCTCTCCACATCTGACAGCAGGCTTTCATCTATTTCCGCTGACGGATCGGAGGCTGTCTGCGAAACGGTATCTGCATTATCAGATAAGTCCATTCCGCTAAGCAGTGCATTTATTTCGTCCTGGGACAACATGCCATCCATGTTTTACTCCCCCTCTCTTATTACCGAAGTCACTCTGACCGCATATTTCTCTTTGCTGGCCCCCGGTAATGCAGTGAATTTTCTAATATTGCCCACGTAGACAGATAATTCGCTATCCACATTTGCATCCAGCCGGATTACATCTCCGACCTGCAGATTGGCAAAGTCGCCTACTGAAACTGCGCTCTTCCCCAAAACTGCTTTAATTGGTATATCTACTCTGCGAATTAAGGACTCTATATGTTCCTCATAATCATCATCCTTCAATTCCTGCATGTTTGCATACCAGTATCTGGTATTCAATTTATCCATGATATCTTCCAAAGTGAAATACGGAAGACACATATTCATGAAGCCCTGCACATCTCCTATCTTAATATTGAGAGTTACAATGGCAACCATGTCATTAGGTGAAATAATCTGTGCGAACTGGGGATTGGTCTCCAATCTGTCAAGCACCGGATTTATCTCCAGCACATTTTTCCATGGTTCGCGTAAAAGCTGTGTACAGACAATCATGATTTTTTCCAAGATCGTCAGCTCTATCTCTGAAAACTCCCTGCTTTTTTCCAGGGGGACACCATACCCGCCCAGCATTCTATCAATCATGGCATAGCCAAGATTGGTTGACATATCTATAATAATATTGCCGGTCAGAGGCACAAAATTGACAATCCCCATAATAATCGGATTAGACAAAGCATTGGTAAATTCCGAAAAGGTTACCGTTTCCGAGCTTGCCACATTGACCTGCACATTCTTTCGCAGATACACCGGCAAATTGGTTGATAATAATCTCCCATAGTGCTCAAAAATAATTTCCAGGGTTCGTAAATGCTCTTTGGAGAACTTTGCCGGGCGGGCGAAGTCATAATTCTTCACCTGCTTCTCGTCCGAATCCTGTATCTGATCCACATCCAATTCGCCTGTTGAAAGAGCCGCCAAAAGACTGTCTATCTCATTTTGGGACAATACATCGCCCATTAAAGCTCACCTCCTGTCATAATTCAAAAGTCTACCGTTGCGTGAGCGGTTTAATAGGCCTTTACGTCACTGAAAACCACTTTATAAATAAAATCAGAGTTATACATATTGCGCAATCTGGTTAAAATCTCATTTCTGATACCATCGGTATCATTTTGAAATTCTTCCAATGTATGGGAGGATACTACCTCAATAATCTCCCCTTTAATCATGCTGTCGTTGGTAGTGAGCGTCTCGGCATATGTCTTATAATCCTTATTGGTCTGATCCATCTGTATGGATACCGATATGGCCGCATAGTGCTGGGTATCATCTTCCCCGTTTCCCTTCAACAAAATCGTCATATCAGCGATGTCATAACCTACAAGGTCAGAAATAGCCACTTGCGTCTCATCCGTTCCAAGATCCAGCTCCAAATCCAGCACAGCCGCAATCCTTCCTACCAGTGCAGTGGTACTCTTCATGGCGCCAGTCACACTGAACATCATAATGGCGGTCAACACAATATTTACAACCAAAAGAGCAAGTATCAAAATAGACATTAAATTCTTTTTCATACTGTTTTCCTGCGTTTGCGCGCATCCTTTCCATTTAATTTCTTATTGAACTCAATTCATTATAAATACGGATTTCCACACGTCTGTTCCTTGCACGTCCCTCTTCTGTGGAATTGTCAGCCACAGGAACATATTCACCTCTGCCGGCATATTTGATGCCTGCGGGATCAAGATTCGTCGTATCCAGGAAATAATTAAAAACAGAAAGTGCTCTGGCACAGCTTAATTCACTGTTATCCGCAAACCTGCCGCCGCTTATGGGCACATTGTCTGTATGGCCTTCAATCTCAATGACACCATCTGCATATTTTTCCAAAATAACGCCCACTTTATCGAGTATCGGCAAGGCATCCTCGCGAATCTCAGCCTTACCTGAATCAAAAAGCAGAGCACCCTTTAATGTAAGCTGAACATACTGGGAGTTGAATTCTATGTCAACCAGCCCCGACATATTGCTTTCACTCATACTCTCGGTGATTTTTTCAGCCAGTTCTTCATTTTCTGCAAGCTGCTCCTGCTCTATCTTCTCCACCATCTCACCCAGATCATCTATCTTCTGGGTATCGTTATCACCATCTGCTGTCTTACCGGTACTGTTTATGTATTCATCCAATTCATTGAGCTGGCTTACCCCGTTGCTGATAAGAAGGCCGTCGCCTATTGCAGTGGCCCCACCATTAAATATGGAAAAAGTCTGGCTGAATGACTCAGCAACCGCCTGTAACTTTTCGTTATCTATTGTTGACATAGAAAACAGCAGCACATAAAAACAGAGAAGCAGATTCATCAAATCGCCGAAGGTAGCCATCCAGGCAGGGGATCCCGGCGCCGGTGTCTCTTCCTTCCGTTTAGCCATCCGCCTCACCTCCGTCTTCGTCAGCGCCCGAACGCTCTGCCGGTGCCATAAAGGATTTCAGCTTTTCTTCGATGACACGGGGGTTTTCTCCTGCCTGTATGGACAGAAGTCCTTCAATCATAATCTCCTTCTGTTGCATTTCCATCTCATTATGCGTCTTAAGCTTATTAGCCACAGGCGCACAAATCCAGTTTGCAAGCAGGGAACCATACAGCGTCGTAATCAATGCCGTCGCCATATTGGGACCGATAGAGCTTGCATCATCCATATTATTTAACATATTAACAAGACCTACCAAAGTACCAATCATACCCCAGGCAGGTCCCATAGAACCAACATTCTCCCAAAAGCCAATCCTCGCCTTATGCCTGCTGTCCATGCTGACAAGCTCTGTCTCCATAATAGCCCGGACAAGTTCGGGGTCAGTACCGTCAACAATCAAAAGGATACCTTTTTTCAAGAACTCATCATCCAGTTCTCCGGCAGCCTCTTCCAGTGAAAGCAGCCCTTCCTTTCGGGCTACATTGGACAAATCTATGATATTTTTAATCATCTCAGCCGTATTGTTCTGAGGTGTCTTTAAGATCAAAGTAAAGCTCTTTAATCCGCTAATAAAGCTCTGAAGGGAATTAGATGCTAAAACTGCCGAAAAAGCACCTCCGAAGGTAATAGCCAGGGAGGGAGGATCAAGATAACTCGGCAGTGCGCTCAGGCCACCACTGGTAGCAACACCAAGGAGAACCATAGCAAAGCATATAACTAAGCCCAATATTGTTGCAATATCCACTAAAATCCACCTGCCATCTTCTGCTCTATTTGTATGAATCTGACAAAATATTCATACTAATCTGCAAAAATATCCTTTCTATACAATTTTACTAAATTTTTCACTTCTTGTCTACTTTCTTTTACAATAATTTTTCTGCCTGTGGTAAGGGTCATAACCGTATCCGGTGTTTCTTCCACCAATTCTATCAAATCGGGATTGACTAAAACCTTCTGCCCGTTCATTTTCGTTATCTCTATCATTGCATTTTCCTCCGGATGCCAAACTTTTCTGCCCGTTCCTCTCAAAACAATAAAAGCAGTGAAAGGGGCAGACCGAATATGTCTGTCCCTTTACTGTCATACTTATTTTATCTCTTCAGATTAGTAAGTTCTTCCAAAAGAGTATCGGATACCGTAATAATTCGACTGTTTGCCTGGAAACCTCTCTGTGTAGTAATCATTTCCGTAAACTCGGAAGAGAGGTCAACATTGCTCATTTCGAGCTGTCCGGTAGACATCTTGCCGCCGCCTGCCGTAATGTCCACGCCGATGCCGTCAAAGGAACCGGAGTTTAAGGTTGCAGAATACAGGTTGTCTCCCGCTTTTTCCAAACCGGATACATTGGGAAATTCCGCAACAGCAATCTGCCCTAACAGCCTGGTCATACCGTTATCATAGGATGCGTAAATCAAGCCATTCGTCTGAATGGATACACCGCTCATATCTCCCAGCTTTCGTCCCATTCCCAATCCGTTCGTATCACCGGCAGTCGCTGCTATCGTACAGGTGCCGCTGTTATCATACATGGAACTGGTGGCAAAATCGATGCTGATATCAGAGAAATTACCGCCCAGTGAAGATAATTCCAGGTTGACAGAGGTCACGCCCGACATACCGTTAATTCCCTTGAAGCTGCCGTTATCTCCATCAAAAACCAATGTGGCACCGGTAAAATTACGTCCCGTCGTGTTAAAAGCATCCAGTCCAAAATCACCAATATCCTCTACAATGGCATCTGCCGGTGTATTAAAATTCGGCTGATTGCCCGTAGCCTGATTATACAAAAGCTGCTGTACAGAATAGGTTCCGCTGGTAAAGGTCGTGGTGCTGGTCGTATCGTTTGTCAGGGTAACCGTCAAATTCAGGAATTCGTCTGTAGCGCCTTCATAGCCATATGCCTTTGCCAGTTCGTCCAGCGCTGCCATGGCATCCGCATTATCCGTATTCAGAGTCGGATTAGCGGTCGTGGCCGTTGGTGCAAACAAATCAGCAAGATTGCATACCGCATCACCGGCGATAGTCTGCAACTGATTACCGGCAGCATTCCACTGGTAAGCCGTCTTATCCAAAGTGATGCTGTTGTTTACCTTCTGAGAGGTGGCATTACCGAAAGCAACACCACTGATATCTACTTCATTGCCGGCCGAATCCAAAATCTTACTCAATTCAACACTGTACTCATTGGTATCGGTTGACTGTTTAATCACCATCTTCGCTGTATAAGAATAACCCAGCGCATCGTAGAAATTCAGATTGATGGATTTACCTGCCTGGCTTGTCACATCCGTATTGTTCTTATCAATGATACCGGAAACATATGCTTTGCTGGTTGCTTCCGGAGGATATGTCATATTGGCTGCGCTCATGATACGCAGGGCAGAAACCGTATCCTGCTTAATGGTCATGGTCTCTTCGTCCACCTGCCAGCCCATTACATTATAGCCGTTGCTGGTCATGGCAAGGTTGCCGGCGCCATCCACATAAAAGGAACCGTCTCTGGTAAAGAAGTTCTCACTGCCGTTGCTCACTATGAAGAAAGAGCTACCGTTAATCATGATATCAAAGGGATTGCCCGTTGACTGTGCCGCACCCTGTGTACTGATGTTGGTATTGATAGCGCCGGTTTTTACACCCAGACCAATCTGCCTTGCATTGGTACCGCCTGTGCCGGTTGTGGCATTGGGACCGGATGCATTCTGCGTAGTCTGGCTGATCAAATCGCTGAATACCATAGTGCTTGATTTATATGCTGTTGTATTAACGTTTGCAATATTGTTACCAATAACGTCCATTCTGGTCTGGTGTGTCTTAAGTCCCGATACACCAGAAAAAAGTGATCTCATCATAACTAAATGACCTCCTGTTTTGTATAGAACGAAGCTTTCCTGTTTCCTTCTGTCAGTCCGGAAACTGTGCCTCCAAAAAGGTCCGGCTACATAATTACTGCTCCGTCTATATTGGTAAATACGTTGTCCTGTGTCTCTGTCTGATCCATCGCCGTTACTACCGTCTTATTGGGGATATTGACGATAAATGCCAGCTTGTCCACAATGACCAAAGATTCCTGTATGCCTTTTTCTCCCGCTTTTTTCGCTCCACTGTTCAATCTTTCAATCTGGCTGTTTGTCAGCTCGATATTTCTATCAGACAATCTGCCTATTGCGTGTTTGGAAAACTTTAGGCTTCCCATCCCGCTTATCTGCTCATTCTGCTTTCGGTTCAGAACTGTCTGAAAAGAAACCGTCGTATCCTCACCGGTTTCATTCGTTCTGCCACTTTGCCGTAAATACTGATCCTGAAGCTGCTCAATAGAGAGAAAATTGCCATTTTGTATTTTCATTTGGCACCTCCCTGTGATTGCTCTGCGCCAGTGTCCTCACCGTCGCTTTAAACCGAACCATCCGTGTCGTCGGTTTCGTCTGTATCCTCCGGTTTCTTGTCCGCCTCTGCCAGTTTCCGCAGTTCCTCAATCTTATCGACATACTTCTGCAGAGTCTCTACTTTTTCGCTTGCAACGAATGTCTTCTGGTAATCCGTCATTTCATTGTAAATCTTGTTCAGCTCGTCAACCCGTTCACCGTCGCTTGCGCTCAATAAGCCGATATTCGGAAGCTTATTAATGCCGGTCACCAAATCTGTTGCAAGATTGTATGCCTCAAAGTAGGTCGGATCTACGATGCTCTGTACCTCATCCAGCCCATATCTGGTCTCATTGATATAGACATAAGGCTTGCCTCCTTCATAGGACACATAATCTACCTGCCCCTGTATGTACTTTGACTCGCCTTCGCTCGTAGTCGTCTGCACATATACGTTCTGGCCCACTAACGAACTGGCTCTCTGCAAATCCATACTGTTGCTCATGTTCTGCAAAGACTCTACCTGTGAGAATTGTGCATACTGGGAAATATACTCCGTATTGGAGGTAGGTTCCAAAGGATCCTGATATTTCATCTGTGCCACCAAAAGCTGCAAAAAGGCTTCCTTATCCATGGAATTGTTGGAAGTGGTTTTAGTACTGTTGGTACTGTCCGTACCGTTCGTACCATCTGTGGTATTAGTAATAATCTTACCGTCCTGTACCGGTGCAACCAAACTCATCCTCTCACGCTCCTTTCTTCTCTATGCTGTGTAATCCACTGTGTTTCCGTTCTCTTTCATCATTTCCGCAGCCATTTTTTCATCCTCCGAAAAACTTTCCTCATCCATGGCCAGGTTCAAATTGATACGTCTGTGCTTCTGCTTTCCGCCCTGTCTCTCCTCATGAGCCGACTGTCCGCTGTTCTGACTTAAGTTCTGATCAAACTTATGGCTCTCAACCGTAACCTCTATGGCTTCTACTGTAACGCCTTGTTCCTTAAAGGTTTCCTTCAGTTGAATCATCTGACTTTCCAACGCTGTCTTCACTGCGTCATTCTGAGCAGTAAACTGTGCTGTCACCACGCCTTCCTTTGCCGTCAATCTGATATGCAGATTACCAAGGCTCTCAGGATGCAGCTGCATCTCCAGTTCCGATACACCGTCTATGACCTGTCCTTTCATGTAATCCGTAATCTGATTCAAAATCATCTCGGTATCCGGATTGAAATAACTCTGAACCTCCTGTACGGTCTGCATGGCATCCGCTGTTGTCTTTGCTGTCAGATTCTGTGCAAACGGATTCTGGGATGTTTCATCGGAAAAATTGTTCCCGGTTTCCTCTCCCGATTTTTTTCCTGCAAGGCTTCTTGCAAGCATCACATCAGCACCGTCTTCTGTACTCTCTACTGTTTCTTCAGCAGTAAGTACCGTCTTTCCTGCGGGCTGCCTGTCCGGCTCTTCTGTTTTCACTGAAGTATCTGCCAGTGGCATTTCATCCGTCTGTAGCATTTCCTGTGGCTGTACTGCTGTTTCATCTGCCAAAGCCATATTGCCTTCTGCCGTCTCCGGCTGCATCAGGCTGTCAAAAATTTCTGCTACTTCTTCTGCCTTAAGTCCTGTTGTCTCTGCCACCTCATTGATAGTTTCCTCAAGCGAAGCTGTCAGGTTCTTCCATGTCGTAAAAAGCTGCTCATCGGTAACAAAGCTGCTTAAGTCGCTCTCTCCGGATGCCTGTAGTACCACTGCCTGCAGATTTTCCGCATTCAGCAGATCCATGGGAGTCATACCCAGTTCATCCAGAAGTTGTAATACCTCTTCCTCCGTCATATTCAGCTCTTCTGCCGTCTGTGCAAGCATCTGCCCGGCTGCTCCCGCCGCTGCCTCTGCTACCTCCTCGGCCTGTTTTACTGTTTCCTCCGGAGAAACTTCCTTTTCTTCAGCCGTCTTAATGTTTGGCTTCTCTGCCTTGCTGCCGGTTTCGGAAATTCTGTCCGATCGTCCTTCGACTCCCGGCCGGGACGTGCTCTCCTCTCTTGCCGTCTGTCCGTCGTTCTTCTGACTTCTCAACACGTCAGAAAAACTGTTTTCCACATCGTTACCTGCCGATGTGCCCGCTGCTGCTGCCCCCGTATAAAAGGCTTGCACGCTCGCGGTTACAGGTGTGCTCGTCATTCGCATTCCTCCTCTCTTCAGTTTTCAAGGTACTGGTTATATACCAATTTTTATATCGGCCTGAAACTGCTATAACTTAAGACTCAGGAAGCATAATTTTGGTGAGTTTTGCTGCCACATCAGCACTCATCTCTCCCATAATCTTACCTCTGTCTTCTGCACTCATGGCATTTAAGATGCGGGCTGCCAGGTTCAGATTATCCGACATGGATTCCAGTATCGCTGCTGCCTGTTTCGGCTTCATGCCGGAATAGGTCTCTGCCATATTCAGGATATCCTTGTCCTCCTCCATCTGTGACACTACCTGCTTATACAGATATTCTGCAGTAGAAGGATCCATAGCCTCATAATATTCCTTGTAAGCCTCGGGACCGGGACCATTTTCCGCATATACTACATTTTCAAAGAATTCCGTCTTAATGCGCTGGAACTCCACCTGCTTGTCTTCAAACTCCTGAAGTCTTGCCACCTCTGCCTTCAGGTTGGAAATCTCTTCATCCTTTTTTAAGCTGTCCGACTGAGCCTGCTCCAGCTGCAGTTCCAGGCTCTTGATCTGTGCTACCGCATCACTTATGCTGGTATACCCACCATTATCCTCAAGTTGGGCCTGGTCTTCTTCCTTTGCATCGGGAAGAATTTTGTTGACCACCGGTACATTTTTAAGCAACGGTGTCAGTACATTGGAGCCAAAGCCGCCCACGTCCAGTTTAATCACGATACAGACGATGGCAAGCCAGACCACAATAATGGCAAGGGTTGCCAGAAATGTAAAAAAGCCTCCGCCTTCCTCATCTTCAGAAAGCTCTGCCTCCTGTGCCGCAATCTCCTTCGCCCGCTTTTTTGCTTCTTTTTTCTGCTGCTTCTGTTCTGATTTCAGCTTTTTCTTTTCATCCTGCAATTTCTTCTTTTCTGTTGAAAAAGTGCCCTCTTCTTTAGCCATTTTGTCTTTCACCTGCTTCCTGTATCCGCTGTCCATAGGTATAGCTGGTCAGCTCGTCCACTTCCTTACCCTCCTGCTTCTTTTCCTCGGCGAGGAACTCCTCAAAAGCATGCTCCTTCAGCTTTTCATGCATCTTCCTTTCCTGCATGACCTCTTTAAGTCTTTCCCTTGCTTCCTCCAGTTTTTCCTCAGCCAGCTTTATCTGTGCCTTCTGGGCAAGAATATACTCATCCATTTTAAGGATTGCGGATTTATTATCCACAATCTCCTGCACTTTAAGCTCCCCCTTTAAGAGAGCCTGTGCCTGTGCTTCATACCCGGCCTTCCGCTCTTCTAATGCTTCCAGCTTTTCATTTTCCGCATCAAGTGCCGCTTTTGCGCCTGCGAACTCCTGCCTGGCCTGAGTTTCCAGCTTCATCTTGATATTCAATATACTCTGCATCCTGTATCTGAATCTTGCCATGCTTTCCTCTCAGAGCCCTACTCTTCAAACAACTGTCTTAACATCTGGCAGGTCTGCTCATAATCCACTTTTTCATCCACTTCCTGACAAAGAAAATCATTCACCGCATCGATTTTTTTGATAGCCATATCAATAGCAGGATTGCTCCCTGCTTTATAAGCTCCGATATTAATCAAATCCTCTGCCTCATTGTAGGTAGCCAGCGTGCTTTTAAGCTTTCCTGCCAGCTTCTTGTGTTCCTTGTCCACTATCTGGCTCATACATCTGGAAATGCTCTGTAAAATGTCGATGGCAGGATAATGGTTCTTATGACCCAGTTTCCTGTCCAGCACAATATGCCCGTCCAAGATACTTCTGGCAGTATCCGTGATGGGTTCATTGAAATCATCTCCATCCACAAGTACTGTATAGAGACCCGTGATGGAACCCATGCTGGCACGTCCCGCCCGCTCTAAGAGCCTTGGCATCTCCGAATACACGCTGGGAGGATATCCTCTGGAAACAGGCGGTTCTCCGCTGGCCAGACCGATTTCCCTCTGGGCCATAGAAAACCGGGTAAGAGAGTCCATCATCAGAAGCACATCCTTCCCCCGGTCACGGAAATACTCCGCAATCGCCGTAGCCGTCTTGGCCGCCTTATTTCTTTCCAAAGCCGGCTTATCGGATGTGGCTACCACAACTACCGAGCGCTTCATGCCTTCTTCTCCCAAATCCCGCTCTATAAATTCACGTACCTCCCTGCCACGTTCTCCAATCAGGGCGATTACGTTGATATCTGCCTTGGTATTTCTTGCGAACATACCCATCAAAGTAGATTTTCCTACACCTGAGCCCGCAAAGATACCGATTCTCTGTCCTTTTCCCACCGTCAGCAATCCATCCACGGCCTTTACACCCAGAGACAGCACCTCATCAATGATAGCTCTGCTCATCGGGTCGGGCGGTGTCGCTTCCATGGGATATTTTTTGCCCTGTGGCATGGGTTTCCCATCTGTAGGTCTCCCCAGTCCGTCCAGTGTCCTGCCCAGCAGTTCATCACTTACCTCCACGCTCAAGGGTAAACCTGTATTCTGCACCAGACAGTTTAGCCCAATCCCTTCCACCGGATCGCAGGGCATCAGAAGCGTCTTCTTATCCTTGAAGCCCACGACCTCTGCCATAATCGGTTGGGCATCCTCATCCTCAGGAAATATCTCACATAAATCTCCGAGTCTGGCATCCGGTCCTGCCGATTCAATGGTCAGGCCCACTACATTCACGACCTTGCCCAGCTTATGAAAATAAGTATATTCTTTTACTTTCTGATACTTTTCAAAATCAACCGTTACAGTCTGCACGTCTACTCCTCAACCGGCTTCTCATAGGACAACAGCTTTAATTTTTTATGTAATTCTGTAAGCTCCGTACCAAGACCACAGTCGAAAATACCTCCGTCAGTCTCAATCAGCGCCTGATTTTTAGAAAGTGTGATATCCTCCACAATCTCCAGGGTAGTGCTGCCGGTAGGAATTCCTTCCTCAAGCTGCTTTTTCTGCATGGACACATAGGAATAATCCTCTTTGGAAACATGCACGATGAAATCCCTGCCACCCTCGATGCTGCGCATGGTTGTGGAAATCAAATACACAATAATGTCCCTGTAGCCGGAAAGCTCCACATTAAAAATATGTTCATAGATGCCCGTCAGCGTATCGATAAACTGAGGTTCCAGCTTATCAAGCTGTTCCTCATACTGCCTCTCTAAGCTTTTTCTTTCAGCTTCCAGCTTATTCTTAAGGCCGTCAGCCTCTCTGATTCCCTGTGCGCGTCCTTCTTCATAGCCTTGATTCTTTGCCGCTTCCAAAACATGATTGCGCTCTATGGCAAGACTGGCGGCCGCTTCTTCCTTCATTTCTTCGATCTCAAGAAGTGCCTGCTGCCTCAACTCCTCTACGGAAGGCTCCATGCTCTCAGGTGCTGCATCTTTCTGCATTTCCCCGTCTGATATCTGTTCTCCCACATCGCTTGTCAGCACATCCAACACCTCTGCGGAGAGTCCCTTGGAAAATCCATCTTCATCCGCCGGCATAGGTGTCAGCCTGCCTGTATTGTTTTTGGCGAGTTTTTTTGCCATCAGCGCATTGGAATCGATAATACGGGTATCCTCTTTGCTTACTACCGTAACCCCTCTTTTATACAAATTACTATACAACGATTTCGTCTCCTCCGCCTCTGGAAATGACAATCTCTCCTGCGTCCTCCAGCTTTCTGATGATATTTACAATCTTCTGCTGTGCTTCTTCTACATCCTTCATACGTACAGGACCCATGAATTCCATATCTTCCTTTATCATGACTGCCAAACGTTTTGACAGGTTATTGAAGATTGCATTCTGTACCTGCTCATTTGCGCTCTTAAGTGCGATAGCCAAATCATTGTTATCCACATCACGCAGCACTCTCTGAATAGCTCTGTCGTCCAAAAGCAGTACATCCTCGAATACGAACATCTTTTTCCTGATTTCGTCTGCCAGCTCCGGCTCTTCGATTTCCAGGGTCTCCATAATGTGTTTTTCCGTACCTCTGTCCACAGTGTTCAAAATCTCCACCACTGCATCCACACCACCGATAATGGTGTAATCCTGATTTACTAAAGATGCCAGCTTGCTCTCCAACACCTTCTCCACTTCCTTGATTACGTCGGGGCTGGTACGGTCCATCATAGCGATACGCTTTGCCACATCTGCCTGCCTGTCAGGAGGGAGCGCTGAAATAATAAGCGCCGCCTGCGAAGAAGAAAGATAGGACAAGATAAGGGCAATCGTCTGGGGATGCTCGTCCTGTATAAAGTTGAGTAACTGGGACGCATCTGTCTTGCGCACGAACTCGAAGGGCTTCACCTGCAGGGAAGCAGTCAGCTTGCTGATGACCTCCAGTGCCTTTTCATTGCCGAGCGCATGCTCCAGTAATTCTTTCGCATAGGAAATACCACCCTCTGCAATATACTGCTGTGCCAGACACACCTCATAAAATTCATTGATAACTTCCTCTTTTGCCTGGGGTGTCACACTTCTGGTATTGGCAATTTCCAGCGTCAGTTCTTCAATTTCCTCTTCCTTCAAATGCTTGAATATGCCGGCTGAGCGTTCCGGTCCTAAGGAAATCAACAAGATTGCTGCCTTCTGCAGGCCGCTCATTTTATCATCCGTCACTCTAGGCATATTAACCTCCTAAGCCCAATCCTCATTCAACCAGTTACGCAGCAGGTTCGCTGCCGCTTCGGGATTCTCATCCACAAATTTCTCAATCATCTTTCTGGTCTCGGACTTGGTCTCTACTTCAATGTCTTCTACGTCGGGTTCAGGGGTGGACTGGAGCAGATTCTCCACCGAAAGCTCCTCTTCCTCTGATACCTCCTTCTTGACTGCCATACTCTTTATGACTACAAATGCAAGCAGTGCCAGAATAATCACGATCAAAGCAACGGAAAGAATATCCGTAGTGTTGACCTTCATACCCTCTTTATCAATGAACTGCGGTACCTGATAAGCCAAAATCGTGATGCTGTCCTCAGGAATACCTGTAGCATTGGCCACCACGCTGTAAAAGTCCGGATCTACCTCCAGCTTCGTATAGCCATCGTTGGCGGCTTTGTATTCATCCCAGGAAATTCCGTCCAGCAATCCCTGATTCTTGGCATCCTCTTCTTTGATGGTATTGTAGGTAATCGCCGTCAGGGAAAGGGAAGAATCCTCGTAATTAATAATTCCGGGCGGCAGATTTTCCACCGAGATAAGTTCATTCGGCAGATAGTCTATAAGCGTCTGGCTGGAAGAACTCTCCGTATCAGTTCCGTCCTGGAACTGGTAGGTGGTCTCATTGTTGGAGTCAGTACCGGGAATG
>JBJFCM010000077.1:0-3019 GCA_051888955.1 Lachnospiraceae bacterium
ATCAGGGTTGCTTTGAAGCCCCCATCATTATTAATGCAGCAGGTGTTTACGCGGATGAACTTCACAATATGGTCAGTGAGAGGAAGCTGCATATTACAGCCAGACGGGGAGAGTACTGCCTGATGGACAGAGCGGTAGGAAATCTGGTTTCGTCCACCATATTTAAACTGCCGACAAAAATGGGAAAGGGGATTCTGGTCACACCCACTGTACATGGCAATCTGTTGATCGGTCCTACAGCAGAAGATGTGGAGGATAAAGAGGCGGTGAATACTACCGGCCCCGGAATAGAGAAGGTGACAGCGCAGGCGGCAGAGAGTGTGAAGAATTTGCCTGTCCGTTCTGTTATTACCTCCTTTGCAGGGCTGCGTGCCCATGAAGCAGGAGGGGATTTTGTAATTGGTGAGGCGGAAGATGCCCCCGGTTTTATTGATGTAGCGGGCATAGAGTCTCCGGGACTTACCTGTGCACCGGCCATCGGTGTCTATGTGGCAGAGTTGTTGAATCACATACATCCGGCACCTCTAAAATCGGATTTTAAAGCTACCAGAAAGGGTGTGCCTAGTATCAGTCTGGCTACAGATGAAGAAAGGCAAAGATTGATCAAGGAAAATCCCGCCTTTGCCAACGTAATCTGCCGTTGTGAGCAGGTGACGGAGGGAGAGATTTTGGCAGCTATTCACAGACCTTTGGGCGCAACTACATTGGATGGGATAAAGCGCCGGACAAGGGCCGGAATGGGCAGGTGCCAGGCAGGCTTCTGCTCTCCTAAGACAGTGGAAATCCTTGCCAGAGAGCTTCAAGTGGATATGGCAAGAATTACGAAAGCAGGAGAAGGCTCCGAATTCCTGACCGGCTATAATAAAGAACAGGAGAAAGCCATAGCAGCTTATAAAAGTATAGATAGCAAGGAGGTGCAGGCATGAAGCAGGTGGACATTGCTATTATCGGTGGGGGTCCTGCAGGACTTGCAGCAGCAGTGGCTGCGGTGGATTCAGGCGTGAAAAATGTATGGATATTGGAGCGTGACAAAGAACTGGGCGGTATCCTGAACCAGTGTATCCACAACGGCTTCGGCCTGCATACCTTTAAGGAAGAATTGACCGGCCCGGAATATGCGGACCGTTTCATTCAGATGGTTATGGACAGACGGATTCCCTATGAACTGGAAACAATGGTACTGTCCATTGCGCAGGGGGAAGGGGACAAAAAGGTGCTGACCCTCATGAACCGCAGGGGAGGACTTTTCTATATAGAAGCCCGGGCAGTCATTCTGGCGATGGGCTGCAGGGAGAGGCCGAGAGGTGCTCTGAATATTCCGGGATACCGGCCGGCAGGAATTTACTGTGCCGGAACAGCCCAGCGTTATGTCAATATAGAAGGCAGGATGCCGGGCAGGGAAGTAGTGATCTTAGGCTCCGGGGATATCGGTCTGATTATGGCAAGGAGGATGACGTTAGAGGGTGCTAAGGTAAAGGTGGTTGCGGAACTGATGCCATATTCCGGAGGACTGAAAAGAAATATCGTGCAGTGCCTGGACGATTTCGGCATCCCCTTAAAGCTCAGTCACACGGTGGTGGATATTGACGGAAAGGACCGGGTAAGGGGCGTCACATTAGCGCAGGTGGATGAAAAATCCAAACCTATTCCGGGAACAGAGGAATATATCCCCTGTGACACCCTGCTTTTATCCTGTGGCCTGATACCGGAAAATGAACTTTCTACAGGTCTGGGAGTCACTTTAAATCCGGTGACCGGCGGACCTGTGGTAAATGAGCGCCTGGAGACGAACATTTCCGGCGTATTTGCCTGCGGCAATGTGCTGCATGTCCATGATTTGGTGGATTATGTATCGGAGGAAGCCGGAAAAGCCGGGGAGAAAGCGGCGGCTTATGTGCTGGCCGGTGGAGAGGTTTCCTGTACACAATCGGCAATCCCTATCCATGTAAAAGACGGTGTCCGCTATACGGTGCCTTCCGTGCTGCAACCGGATTTCATGGAGGAGGTACAAACAGTGCGGTTCCGCGTAGGCCGGGTTTTTAAAAATGCTTTTGTCTCCGTGTATTTCGGGGACAGGCGTGTGATGAAAATGAGGAGGCCGGTGCTGGCTCCCGGCGAAATGGAGCAGGTGAAGCTGAAAAAGGCTGATATTTTGGCAGCGGGAGAGATTTCCGATATCATGGTATGCATTGAGCAGGAATAGCAAAATGGGAAATAGAAGGAGATGAGCATATGGAGACCGTAGAGATGACCTGTATCAGGTGTCCTTTAGGATGTGCGCTGACGGCTGTAAAGGAAGAAGGTGGGACGATTGCGGTGACCGGCAATACCTGTCCAAGAGGAGCGGAATATGCCCGAAATGAGCTGACAGATCCCAGGCGGATGGTTACCAGTACGGTGCGGATTGCAGGCAGAAGAAACCAGGTGCTATCGGTCAAGACAGCAACAGATATCCCCAAAGGGAAGATACAGGAATGCGTAGAAGCACTAAAGCAGGCAGAGGTAACAGCTCCCGTACATATCGGGGACATTATATTGAAAAATGTGGCAGATACGGGGGTCGATATCGTTGCCACTAAGACAATACTATAAGATAAGGTGGAGAAGGTAATATGAAAAAATATGTATTGGCACTGGATCAGGGAACTACCAGTTCCCGCTGTATTTTATTTAATAAGAACGGAAAAATATGCTCCATGGCGCAGAAGGAGTTCGGACAGATTTATCCTAAGCCCGGCTGGGTGGAGCACGATCCCATGGAAATCTGGTCGTCCCAGCTTTCGGTAGCTATGGAAGCCATGGCTAAAGTGGGAGCGAAGCCGGAGGAGATAAGCGGTATCGGCATCACCAACCAGCGGGAGACCACCATTGTATGGGACAAGGAGACAGGAGAACCGGTATATAATGCCATAGTCTGGCAGTGCAGGCGGACAGCGCCCATGATAGATGCACTGGTGGCAGCAGGCTTTGACAAGACCGTAAGGGAAAAAACGGGCTTGATTCCTGATGCCTATTTCAG
>JBJFCM010000078.1:0-2980 GCA_051888955.1 Lachnospiraceae bacterium
GCAACAATACCGATAAGCCTGCCGTTTCTGCTAAAGAATAACGGTGTCTTTCCTTCTTCTGCCAGCTGCTCGGACTGCGCCTGCATTTCCTTTGGCACCTCTGTCTGCTCACTGATGAATTTCAGATTGCCTCCGCTTAGGGAAACGCCCTCCAGCGATGCCGACAATCCGTTGCCCGGCAATGCCAGGAAATCGGAGACCTCAGATGCAATAAGTTGCCGCTCCTTCGCCTTCCCGACAATCGCCTTTGCCAAAGGATGCTCGCTCTTTTTCTCCAGGGCATATGCCATGGAAAGCAGCTCCTCTTCGCTGATACCCTCCGCAGGTATGAGATCCGTTACCTTCGGTTCCCCGACAGTAATCGTACCGGTCTTGTCCAGTGCCACAATCTGCATCTTCCCTGCTTCTTCCAGGGATACCGCCGTTTTAAACATAATACCGTGTTTGGCACCCATACCGTTGCCAACCATAATGGCTACCGGCGTTGCCAGCCCCAGTGCACAGGGACAGCTGATGACCAGCACGGAAATGCCCCGCGCCAGAGCAAACCCGATGCTCTCTCCCGCAAGCAGCCAGATTGCAATCGTAATGACTGCAATCACGATAACCGCCGGCACAAAAATGCCGGATACCTTATCTGCCACCTTTGCAATGGGCGCCTTGGTAGCAGCCGCATCACTGACCATCTGTATAATCTGGGACAGCGTTGTATCTTCCCCGACCCGGACAGCCTCACATTTCAGAAATCCGGACTGGTTTACCGTTGCCGCCGATACCCGGTCGCCTGCTGCCTTATCCACGGGAATGCTTTCCCCGGTCAGCGCCGCTTCATTCACCGCGCTGCTTCCCTCCAGCACGATACCGTCCACAGGGATATTTTCTCCCGGCCTGACTACAAAAATATCTCCCTTCTTTACCTGTTCTATGGATACTTCCTCTTCTATGCCGTCCCGCAGGATGACAGCGGTCTTCGGTGCCAGCTTCATCAGACTCTTTAGCGCATCCGTAGTCCTGCCCTTGGATATGGCTTCCAGCATCTTTCCTACGGTAATCAACGTCAAAATCATAGCCGCCGATTCAAAATAGAATTCATGCATATAGGCCATGACCGCTTCCATATCTCCTCTCATCTGGGCATCGGTCATGGCAAAAAGCGCATAGGTACTGTATCCAAATGCGGCTCCTGCTCCCAGCGCCACCAGGGTGTCCATATTGGGTGCCCTGTGATACAGGCTCTTAAAGCCGTTTATAAAAAATTTCTGATTGATTACCATGATAATAACAGTCAACAACAGTTGTATCAGTCCCATGGCTACGTGGTTATCCGCCATGATGGCAGGCAGCGGCCAGTTCCACATCATATGCCCCATGGAAAAATACATCAATACCAGTAAAAATCCCAGGGATGCAATTAACCGGCGCTTTAACAGAGGTGTCTCTCTGTCTTTTAACAAATCATCCGCCTCTGCTGCACTTTTTCCCTGTCCTTGTGAGGCAGCATTTTTCTGCGTTGCTCCATAGCCCGCCTTTTCCACGGCAGCTATGATGTCCTCTGCAGATGCAGTTCCTTCCACACCCATGGAATTGGTCAGCAAACTGACGGAACAGGAAGTCACGCCCGGCACACCTGACACTGCTTTTTCCACACGTGCGCTGCATGCCGCACAGCTCATGCCTGTTATCCTATATTGTTCCATATCGATACCTCCCTTTACTGCGACAACTCATCTGATTCATCGCCCTCTTACTTCATCAGCTTCTGCAGGGTGGTAACCAGCTCATCGATGGTTTCTTCCTTTCCCTCCCTGATATCCCGGGCCACACAGGTCTTGATATGGTCTGCCAACAGCACCTTATTGAAACTGCTAAGGGCTGCGCTTACCGCTGCCACCTGCACTAAAATATCTGTACAATAGGCATCCTTTTCCACCATACCTTTGATGCCCCGTATCTGCCCTTCAATCCGGTTTAATCTGTGCAAAAGCTCCTTATGTTCCTCTTCTGTCCGTTCCCTCTTCTTATGACTGCAACAGCTTTCCTCTTCTCTTGTCATATTGTTTCCTTTCCTTCTATATTTTCTCTTATATATTAGTTAAATTTAGTCCCTTTTCGGATTTGTGTTGCTAAGAATGAATTTTGCTATTTGATATTCTGATTCAAATATGCAAATTCATTTAGGAACACTTTTCCGAAAAGAAAGTAAATTTATCATATTATCTTTTTCGCATTTTCATGCAACCAATCGCATTATATACCCCCATGGGGTATATTGCAAGTAAAAAGAATCTATACGCGGCACTCATTTTTTTGCAAACCGCTATTTGTTGGTTAACAGGAATACTCCTACTCTGGCTTTCCTAACCTTAAAAAACACACCTATGCTCAAAAGAAATGGGAAAAAGTATGTAGCAACTCTATATAAAATCAATGCTGAAAAGGCAGATACTCGTCCTATTAATGGTGTATAAAGCAATAAAAAAGAAAATTCCGCAGGACCTGCACCTGATACATTCGGAAGCACCCCAATCAACAATAACATAATAGCAGATACAGTCTGAGTCCTTCCCCAAGTTATTCCGGTAATATTCAATGCCCTCATGCAGACAAATGGAATCATAAACAACCAAAACAACTTTAAAAGATTTAATATCATTGCATTGCGGCAACAAGTTCGATTGCGCAACATTTCCTTAGACTCAGCATATAGGATTTTCAAATTGCTCCCCCATGTATCCTTTCGATTGCCCCATTTACCTGTATCCGGAAATCTACCAATAATCCATAGTAATAATTGCTGAATCGGTGTCCATGTACAAAGCAATACGAGAAATACTATAATCAAAGCACATGCTATTAATCCCGGATAAATATATTTTACAAGCCCAGGAATCGCTGATTTCAACCATTGTCCTTGCATTAATATCATAAATGCTGCATAAAGAAAGACTGTTGTTTTATGAAAAACATACTGTAAAATCAT
>JBJFCM010000079.1:0-13701 GCA_051888955.1 Lachnospiraceae bacterium
CAGAGCCTGTAAAAGAGAAGGCGGAAGTGAAGGAACCGGAGGAGGAAAAGGATGGGGAGCTTGTCAGATTCATGAAGCTTCTTTACAACATCATGCTGGAAAATGAAATAGACGAGAAATATGTCAATCAGTTGATGGACGAAATCGAGAAGGTGCACAAGCCCAATATGCCGTTTGATTATGCCCTGGCCAACACTTATCAGAAGATGATTTTAAAATTCGGTCCGGCTGCGGAAATCACACCGGCAGAGAAGGGACCTAAGGTGATTTTCTTTGTAGGACCCACCGGCGTGGGAAAGACGACTACCATCGCAAAGATTGCTTCCAAGTTCAGTGTGGAGGAAAAAAAGAAGGTGGTACTTCTGACGACGGATACTTATCGTATTGCGGCAGCGGAACAACTGCGGACCTATGCCAGTATTTTAGAGGTGCCTTTCCGCGTGATTTATACGATTGAGGAGTTGGAGAACGCACTTCGTGATTTCAGGGAATATGATTATATCTTTGTGGATACAGCGGGACATTCCCAACAGAATATGGCACAAAAGGAGGCTACCAGCGCATTTGTGCATTGTGTGGACGGCCTGGCAGAAAAGGATATTTTCCTGGTTTTAAGTGCCACCACGAAATATCGGGATTTACTTAGCATTGCGGACAGCTATAAGGAGATGGGCGATTATAAGCTGATTTTTACGAAATTGGATGAAACGACGGCAGTCGGTAATCTGCTGAATCTGAAGCTCTATACAGGGGCCAGCCTGTCCTATGTTACCTGCGGTCAGAATGTGCCGGACGATATTGAAAAATTCAATCCCCAGAAGACCGTAAAACAATTACTTGGAGGAAAACGGGAGGAAGGATATGGACCAGGCAGAACAGCTACGTAACATCATAAAAGCAAGCAATGTAAAACGTCCTATGGCAAGGGTGCTCACGGTGACCAGCGGCAAGGGCGGAGTGGGGAAGTCCAACACGGCAATCAACCTTGCTATCCAGTTCCGCAAGCTGGGACAGAGGGTAATCATTCTGGATGCTGATTTTGGTCTTGCCAATATTGAAATCATGTTCGGGGCAGTTCCCAAGCATAACCTGTGCGATTTGATCTATCAGGGAAAGAACATCAAGGAGATTATTACCTGGGGGCCTATGGATGTAGGATTTATTTCCGGCGGTTCCGGTATCGTGGGAATGTCCAACTTAAGCAGGGACTATCTGGTATATATTATCCAGAACCTGGCAGAATTGGATGCAATTGCGGATATCATCATTGTGGATACCGGGGCGGGCATTTCAGATGCAGTTTTGGAATTTCTGGTAGCCAGTGGAGAAATACTTCTTGTGACGACACCTGAACCCACTTCCATTACGGATTCCTACTCGCTGTTAAAGGCGTTAAGCAGGCATCCGCGGTTTTCAAAAGAAAGCTCGCAGGTAAAGATGATAGCCAACAGGGTGGAAAGAGTAGAGGAAGGGCAGGTTTTGTTCAACAAGCTGAATGCAGTGGTGTCCAGGTACTTAAAGCTGCCATTTTCCTATCTGGGTGCGGTACCTCAGGACAATCAGCTGGCAAAAGCGGTTATGCAGCAGGTACCGGTTTCTCTGCAGAACCCGGCGGCAAAATCCAGCATTGCATATGAAGCGATTGCAGCAACACTGATGAATCGGGAAATGACTGTCAGAAAGCGTGGAATGGCAGCATTTTTCTCACATATTGTAAACGGAAAAAAGATGGGGTAGGAGGTAGACATGCTTTCAGATATTATTGTACCCGGCTGTAAGATTGAATTGCAGCCTGTAAAAAGGATAAATGGAGACGAAGCATCAAAAAAAGTATATTACAGTCAGGTTTATGATATTCTTTCTGAAGACCGGATGGAGATTACCATGCCGATGGAGCAGACGAAACTGATACTCTTGCCGGTGGATGGGGAATTCGATGCTGTTTTTTATGCTTCTCATTTGTATCAGTGTTTTTTACGGATTATAGACAGATATAAGAGAAATAACGTTTACATACTGGTGGTGGAGATGACCAGCAACCTGCGTAAATACCAGCGCAGGGAATATTACCGCTTCAGCTGTGCACTGGAAATGTGCGCAAGACCTCTTGTGGAGGAGGAGGTGAAGGCTGTGGAGCAGAAGGAGGCTTACTTCCTGACTCCCGGTCTGCCGTTAAAGCGAAGCGTCATCGTGGATATCAGCGGTGGGGGATTGCGGTTTATGAGCAATCAGCGCTATGAGCCGGAAAGCCTGATTTACTGTACTTATCATCTTTTGGTTGGCGGTAAAAATAAAGAGTATGAAATAGTCGGAAAAATACTCAGTGTAAAGGAACTGGAAAATAAAAAGGGAACCTTTGAACACCGGGTACAGTACGTGAATCTGGATGTGGATGACAGAGAAGAGATTATTAAGTACATTTTTGAAGAAGAGAGGAAGAACCGCCATCGCGAAAGGGGTTAAAGGATAGAATGAAAAAAATATTGCTTGTTGATGACTCTGCACTTATGAGAAGAGTCTTGTGTGATATAATCAACAGTGATGAGAGATTCCATGTGGAAGATCGTGCTACGAATGGATTGGAAGCGCTGGATTTACTCAGCCGGAAGACCTACGATGCAGTGGTCCTGGATGTGAATATGCCCAAGATGAACGGGCTGGAACTGTTAAAGGAAATGCAGAAGTTCAAGATTTCGGCAAGAGTGATGATGGCAAGCACTGCAACCAGAGAAGGTGCCAAGATTACTTTGGAAGCTCTGGAACTGGGTGCCTTGGATTTTATCCATAAGCCGGACAGCGCCAGCGACTGCCGTGGAGAAGAGTTTAAAAAGCGTCTGCTTGAGATTCTTGCGGTAGTGGCAGATTCCAGACCGCCTGTTCCCGTATCTCCTGTGAAAAAGCAGGAAGAGCGAGAGGCTGTAAAGAAGGTGACCACTTTCGTGCAGAAGCATGCAGCACAGGTGGTTGGCAGGAAAATCGTAGCAATTGCCAGCTCTACGGGTGGACCGAAGGCATTGCAGTCAGTGATTCCTTTTATTCCGCAGGGGATACAGGCTCCGGTATTAGTCGTGCAACATATGCCCAAGGGCTTTACCGCATCCCTGGCCGAACGCCTCAATTCTTTGAGTGAAGTAGATGTGCATGAGGCAGCAGAAGGAGATGTGCTGGAGAACGGGCACGTATATCTTGCCATGGGTGGCAAGCATATGAATGTGGTGATGAATACAGCCGGGAAGCATTGCATCCATTATTCGGACGAGCCTGCCAGAGAGGGTGTAAAGCCATGCGCCAATTATATGTATGAATCACTTGAGGACAGCCGTTTCGACGAAGTGGTCTGTGTAGTGATGACAGGCATGGGCGCTGATGGAACACAAGGAGTCTTACATCTGAAAAAAAAAAAGAAGATACATGTAATCGCACAGGAGCAGAGTACCTGCGCTGTGTATGGAATGCCTAAAAGCGTTGTCGCTGCCGGGCTTTCCGACCAAATTGTACCACTGGAACAAATCGCACAGGAGATAATTTTAAATGTGGGGGTAAAGTGAAATGGACGTAAGCCAATACCTGGAAATCTTTCTTGATGAAACAACAGAACATTTGCAGAACCTGAATACGCAGATACTGGAACTGGAGCAGGATCCGGAAAACATGGATACTATTAATGAAATCTTCCGTGCTGCCCATTCTTTGAAGGGAATGGCGGGCACCATGGGTTATAAGCGTATGCAGAATCTGACTCATGACATGGAAAATGTTTTTTCTGAGGTGCGTGGTGGCAACATAAAGGTGAAAGCCAATATGATTGACATTCTTTTTCAGTGCCTGGATGCATTGGAAGAATACACTACCAATATCAGAGAGTCCGGTGATGAAGGGACCAATGACAATGAGCCTTTGATTAAGATGTTGAATGATGTGCTGAACAATAAGGGCGGAAGCGAAGAAAAGCCGGCAGAAAATGCAGCGGCTGAAGCTTCCGGACAGCCTGAGAGCACCGGTACAAACGGTGAAAAGAAGTGGCTGGACATCAAGCTGGATGGCACGGATAAGATGGTAATCGAAGAGGCACAGAAGCAGGGGAAAAAAGTATACGGTGTTACCGTTAAGATACAGGAAACCTGTCTGTTAAAAGCCGCCAGGGCATTCCTGGTATTCAAGGCTATTGAAGAACTGGGTGAGATTATTATTTCCAATCCTTCTGCACAGGATATTGAAGATGAGCGTTTTGAACTTGACTTCTCCCTTATCATCATTACAGAGGCTGAGGTAGACAAGGTGATTGCCGCAGTCAGCAATGTTTCCGAAATTGAAAACGTTCTGGCAGAGAGCATCGACCTTTCCAAGATGCAGCTTGATGAGGAAAGCAAGGAAGCAGCAGAGCATGCAGAAAATATGCATAAGGATGAGCCTCAAATGGCAGAAACTACGGCTGTTTCTGCAGAGCCGGCCCAGCATGCTGCTCCGGCGGCTGCTGAGAAGAAGCAGACTGCAGCAAAGCCCGGTTCAGGCAAGCCGGTAGTGAACCGCACCGTACGTGTGGATATCGAAAAGCTGGATGTACTGATGAATTTGGTGAGCGAGTTGATTATTGCAAAGAATTCCCTGGTAGCGGCTTCAGCCACCGGTGCGGCACAGGGCAGTGTTGCAGCGCAGAGCGGTGTGAATGAGCAGATTGAATATCTGGAAAGTGTGACTACCAACCTGCATGAGTCTGTTATGAAGGTACGAATGGTGCCCATTGAAAGCGTTGTCAATAAATTCCCTCGTATGATCAGGGATTTATCCAAGAAATTGGATAAAAAGATGGAGTTGTATATGTCCGGTGAAGAAACCGAGCTGGACCGCACCGTGGTAGATGAAATCGGAGATCCTCTGATGCATCTGCTGAGAAATGCGGCAGATCATGGCTTGGAATCGGCAGAGGTACGTGCTCAGAGAGGTAAGCCTGCAGTAGGTTCTATCCGTCTGGATGCTTATCAGGATGGCAACAATGTTGTAATTGAAGTAGGGGATGACGGTAACGGTATTGATACGGAAGCTGTTAAGAAAAAAGCAATAGATCGTGGCACAATAACGGCAGAGCAGGCAGCAGGCATGTCTGAAAAGGAAATCATCGATCTTCTTTTCCTGCCCAGCTTCTCCACTTCAGAGAAGGTTACGGATGTATCCGGCAGAGGTGTGGGACTGGATGTAGTAAAGAGTAAGATTGAGGCTTTAAGCGGTGAGGTTGAGGTAAAGAGTAAATTCGGGGAAGGCAGTACCTGGATTATCAGACTTCCGCTTACTCTTGCAATTATCCAGGCACTCATGGTTGTAATCGGCGGGGAGAAGTATGCAATTTCCCTTGGCTCCATTCAGACCATTGAGGATATTTCACCGGATGAGATTAAGCTGGTACAGAACAAAGAGGTTATTCATTTAAGAGGCAGTGTTATCCCGCTCATCAGGCTGGATAAGGAGCTGGATGTGGTGAGCACTAAGAGCCCGGAGGAAAATATGATTGTCATCATCGCCAAGAAGGGTGATAAGACAGCAGGACTTGTTGTTGATGAACTGATCGGACAGCAGGAAATCGTTATCAAGTCCATGGGCAAATATATTGACAATAAGTGTAAGTTGATCAGCGGCGCAACCATTTTGGGTGACGGCGAAGTTGCCCTGATTCTGGATGCCAATGCATTGATTTAGTGTGGGAGGAAAGACAGGATGGAAGAATTAAAAGTTGCAGGTGAAACAACACAGTATATTGTCGTCAGACTGGGGCAGGAACAGTATGGTATAGATATTCAGTATATCGATAACATCGTGAGGATGCAGCACATTACGAGGGTGCCGAAGATGGAATCCTATTTGAGAGGTGTCATCAATCTGCGTGGAGAAGTGATACCCATTATGAGTCTCCGCTTAAAAATGGACTTGCCGGCAGATGAAGAGACAAAGGCTACCAGAATCATCATCGTAAAGCTGGAACAGTATGGCACGCTGGGACTGATTGTGGATGAGGTCAAGGAAGTAGTGACGTTAGAAACTTCCCAGATAGAAAAGATTGCACGTGATAAGGATGAGAAGAAAAACTTTATTCTCGGTGTCGGCAAATATGAAGGTGGTCTGATTTCCCTGCTTGACTTAAACATCGTAGTACAGGAAAAATAACGGAAAAGTACCTGAAGGAGAATTTTAGCATATGGCTGAAATGAGTTTGGAAAAAGTAACACAGGATTATTTTGATGTGTTAAAAGAAATCGGCAACATCGGTGCGGGCAATGCCATGACGGCATTGTCCCAGATGTTGAATTGCAAGGTAGATATGCAGGTGCCACAGGTCAGGCTGCTGGAGTTTAAAGAGGTTGGAGCCATGATGGGTGGTGAGGAGCAGCTGATGATTGGTGTCTACCTTGCCGTAGAAGGTGATATCACCGGCAGTATTATGTTTTTGGTAAAGCAGGAGAGTGCAAAACACCTGGTAAACAAGCTGATGATGGGAATGGGCAGTGAGGGTCCCGATTTTAATGAGATGGAGCTGTCTGCCATGAGGGAAGTCAGCAATATCATTACCGGTGCTTATTTGAATTCACTTTCCATGCTGACTAATTTGAAGATATATCCGTCACCGCCGGAACTGACTGTGGATATGGCAGGGGCCATTTTGAGCGTGCCAGCAATCGAGTTCGGGACCATCGGAGATAAGATTCTTCTGATACAGTCCCAGTTTTATGATGAAGTGGAAATAGACGGTTATTTTATCCTGATTCCGGATTTGGAATCCTATGAAAAGATATTGTCTTCTCTTGGAGTAATGTAGGATGATATTCAAATTAGGTAAAACTGAGGTAAGATACTTATGAGCGAAATTATAAAGGTAGGAATGGCGGATTTGAAGGTCTGCGCCAGCCCGGACGGAGTGACTACCTTAGGGCTTGGGTCCTGCGTGGGAATCGCAATCCGTGATCCGGTTACTAAAATCGGCGGGCTTGCGCATATCATGCTGCCGGACAGCACAGCAATCCGTGGGGGCGAAAGTAATATACCTAAATTTGCAGATACAGGTATTGTGGAACTGGTCAGGCAGATGGAAGCATTGGGGGCAAAGAGGAGCCGGATGACAGCCAAGCTGGCAGGAGGCGCCATGATGTTTGCATTCCAGAATAAATCGGATCTGGTGCGTGTCGGGGATAGAAATGTGGAGGCATCTAAGAAGGTTCTGGCTAAGCTGCAGATACCGATATTGGCCGAGGATACAGGTGAAACCTATGGAAGGACAGTTATTTTTTATCCAGAGACGGGAGATTATGTGATAAGAGCGGTGGGCAAGCCCGAAAAAGTGATATAGAAATAAAAGAGGAAACTATATGAACAGAAAATACATGCCGCTGATATTAATGCTGGTGGCAGGTGCGGTTACCAGTATCATTACATTTGTGAAGCATTATACAATCCTTCAGAAGCTGATAGCTCTGTTGGTTGTCTTAGTCATTTTCTATGTGCTTGGCAGTGCTTTGAAATGGGCCCTGGATACTTTTGAGGCGCAAAATGCAAAAGCTGCACTGGATGAGGGAGAGGTCATAGAAAAAGAGCAGCCGGAGCAAAAATCGGATTCAGAGGAAAAGCAATAAGGTTGTTTTAGGGTAATTTGCGAAAAGCAGAATGGTGTAATTTGGAGGGTGCTATGGATGAAGCTGGCAAAAAGAAGCTTTGGGATGAATATAACCGGAATAAGCTTCCTGAAATCAGAGAAAAAATCATACTGGAATATGCACCTCTTGTAAAGCTGGTTGCGGGACGTCTGAGTATGTATCTTGGATATAATGTGGAATATGAAGACCTGGTAAGCTATGGTATTTTTGGACTGATAGATGCAATTGATAAATTTGACAGCATGAAGGAAGTCAAATTTGAGACCTATGCCAGCCTGCGTATACGCGGAGCCATACTGGATCAGATCCGCAAAATGGATTGGATTCCCAGGACAATCAGACAGAAACAGAAAAAGATTGAAGCAGTGATGAAGGAGGTTGAACTGACCAAAGGCAGGGCTGCTACAGACGAAGAAATTGCTGCGGGCTTAGGCATTACGGACGAAGAATATCTGGATTGGCAATCCCAGATGAAGATTACGAATGTAGTTTCCCTGAATGAATATATGGAGCAGGGCAGCGAAGTGCCGATGGAAGGCAACCGGCATACTACTGCAAGATTTGAAAGCCCGGAGGAAAATATCGAGAAAGAAGAGTTAAAGCAGGTTTTGGAACAGACGCTTGCACTTCTTACGGAAAAAGAACGAAAAGTAATTCTTTTATATTATTATGAAGATCTCACATTAAAGGAAATCAGCAATGTATTGGAGGTTTCCGAATCACGTGTTTCACAGCTTCACACAAGAGCACTTCAGAAAATGAAGGAAAAAATGGGAAGCTATATGGGAATTCTTACTGACAGGTAACGGCAAAAACAAGACGCGGAGGAAATTATGGGAAATGGATATTTTAGGCTGGTTAGTATGGACGGGGGATTTGGGCTGGAGATAAAAGCACCGTCCGGTAATGGTGAGCAGGTCAGAATAGGAGAAGTCACAGACTACCTTATGCAACGTAATGTAGCCTGTGACCTTTCTGCGTTAAAAACTGCCATTAGTCAGGGCAAGGATACAGTGCTTCCGTTAGGAAAAGGAGAATGCCCTGTGGAAGCGATGACTTATCAGCTGTCAATTAACGAGGACAGTATGCGGGCTACGGCCAGATTCTATGCCCCATCCCAGACAGGACAGAAAATGTCTGTACAGGAGTTCTTAGGTGATTTATCTTTCAGACAGATACGGTTTGGTGTCATGGAAGAACGCATCAGAGAGGCTTTTGAAAAGGAAGAATATTGTACAGATATTATTGTAGCAGAGGGGAAGCCGGCGAGACAGGGTACCGATGCCTCTATAGAATATTTTTTTAATACGGATTTAAAGGCAAGACCTACCGTCATGGAAGACGGCAGTGTGGATTTCTTCCACCTGAATACGATTAATCATTGTGAGATAGGAGATGTTCTTGCCAGGCTGATTCCGGCAGATCCCGGAGAAGATGGCATGAATATTCAGGGAACCCGGATAAAGCCCAGAAATGTGAAAAATGCTGCACTAAAATTTGGAAATAATATTGAACTTTCAGAGGATAAAACAGTTCTTACCTCTAAGGTGAACGGGCATGTCACCCTGGTGGAAGATAGGGTATTCGTATCCGATGTATTGCAACTGGAAAATGTGGACATCTCAACCGGAAATATTGAATATGTGGGCAGCGTTGAGATAAAAGGAAATGTGCAATCCAATTTTTCCGTAAAGGCGGGGGGCAATATCATTGTGAACGGCTTGGTAGAGGGCGCATATTTAGAGGCCGGCGGGGATATTGTTATTACTCGTGGAATGACTGGCATGAGCAAAGGAGAACTGAAGGCAGAAGGAAATATCGTTGCAAAATTTCTGGAAAGCACGAAGGCAAGTGCAGGTGGGTATATTACGGCAGAATCCATCTTACATAGCACGGTTATGGCCGGCGGAGATATTACGGTGGATGGCCGGAAAGGATTTATTTCAGGCGGCAGAGTATGTGCAACGAATCTGATTCAGGTAAAAACCTTAGGATCCCCGATGGGAACTTCTACAGTGATTGAAGTGGGGGCAGATCCGGTCGTAAAGATCAGATTTCAGCAGATGCAAAAAGAGGTTGCCGAGTTGAACAAGGTGATTAAAAGTCTGGAACCCATTATTGCCAGTTATGTGCAGAAGCGCAAACAGGGTGTGCAGTTGTCTCAGGAACAGTTGAAATATCTGACTTCAATATTGAAGCTGCGGGAACAGAAAATGCCGGAACTGGAAAAGGCGACCAAGGAGATGGAGACCCTGCAGGAAGTGATTGAACAGCAGTCTCAGGCGCAGGTTGTTGTGAAAGGTGAGGTGTTCCCCGGTGTCAAGATAGCAATAGGGGATGTGTCCATGGTGGTGCAGAGCAGCATGAAATACTGCAAATTCATAAAGTTGCGCGGAGATGTTAAAATGGTTGGTATTTAGAAGCCTGAGAGGAGAGTCGGTATGGCACTGGGAGCAATTGAGCTGGGAACGATAGCCAGGTCGCAGGATTATACGGCAATCAAGCAGAATGAAGATAATAAGGGAGTCACGCAGCAGAGCAGTCTGGTTCAGAATATGCAGCGGGAAGTGGAGCAGAAAAACCGACAGGTGAGGAAAAGCGATGAAGCCGACTGGCAGCAAAAAAAGTTCGATGCAAAAGAAAAAGGAAATGGCAGCTATGACGGCAACGGGGGAAGCGAAAGAAAGAAAAAGCAGGAACCGGACGGAAAAGTGCTGCTTAAAGGAAGAAGCAGTTTTGATATAAAAATCTGAGGAAACCGGTTGAAAAGTGAGGTTAGTATAAATGGGTGCGTTGGAAATAGTCCTTCTGGTTGTGGGAGGTGTTATCTTTGCAGTAAGTTTCCTGATCCCTTCAGGAAAAGAGGCAGATAGGGAAACCAGGGAACTGGTAAAAGATGAAGTGAAGAAAATGGTGTCCGGGGAAGTGAATGGTGTAAAGAGCAGAATTGAAGACATCACAGACGAGACTGTCAATTATGCAATTGAGAAGGCAGAAAGATCGTTGGAACGCATTTCCAATGAGAAAATAATGGCCGTAAGCGAATATTCTGATACTGTTTTGGAGGACATCAATAAGAACCATAAGGAAGTCATGTTTTTGTACGACATGCTCAATGATAAGCATCAAAACATTAAGTCCACTGTCAGTCAGGTTGAAAAGACTGTTAAGGAAGTTGAGAAGACAGCGAAGAAAGCTGTAAAAGAGGCAGAAAATGTGAAAGAAGCAGAAGACACAAAGGAAAGGGAGAGGACTGCCCAGGTGGCTTCGGATTTTAAGGTGTTGACACCTAAAAAGGTTGCAGAGGATGTACCGGTGAAGAAGGTGATTAAGAGCGTGGCAGCGGAAACTCCGGAACTGGATATCAGCTTTATGCAGGATGGTCGTAAGAACGGCAACAATAACGAACGGATTTTGCAAATGCATAATGATGGTAAATCCAATGTGGCGATTGCTAAGGAATTGGGGCTGGGAGTTGGAGAAGTAAAGCTGGTCATTGATTTATTTGAAGGGATGTAAGGGGTACTATGAAGCTAAAATATTATCTGCGGGGACTGGGTATCGGTATCCTGGTAACCGCTATTATAATGGGAATTGCAGCCGGTAAAAAAGAGCAGATGACAGATGAAGAAATAAAGGCAAGAGCACGCGAGCTGGGGATGGTGGAGAGTATGGTGCTTTCCGACATTGCTACAACACCGCCTGTGGAAAATACGGAGCCGGAGGAAACACCGGAACCGACAGTCGCTCCGGTACTCGAAGAAACTCCTCAATCGACTGAAAACCAGACAGTGACAGATACACCGGAACCGGAAACAACACCGGAGCAGGTAATCACACCGGAACCGGAAACAACACCGGAGCAGGTAATCGCACCGGAGCCGGAAATAACACCGGAGCCGGAGGAAATAGCGAGTGTTACGATTACCATAAAATCTGGGCAAAGCTCCGTAGCCGTCAGTAAGCTGTTAGCAGAGGCCGGGTTGGTGGAAAGTGCTTCAGAATTTGATAAGTACCTTTGTTCCAACGGTTACGATAAAAAAATCCGGACAGGAACTTATGAGATTCCTACTGGTGCGGATGAGGAAGAGATTGCCCGGATAATTACGGGTGGTTCCGTAGAAAATTAGTAAAAACCCCTTGCAATGGGGTTTTTCTTATGTTATAATCTGAATGTTGTGACTATAAAACACGTATTCTCATTTGATGTAGGTGTCCAAACGGAAACGTTGATTTGGATGAGCATCAGAGCTAACCGGGTTTTAACGCAGACCCGGCAGAAAAGGGATACGGATGACGGCACCGGAAAGGGCCGATTAACCAAATGGAGGTAAAGACATGAGCGTTATTTCAATGAAGCAGTTATTAGAAGCAGGTGTTCATTTCGGACATCAGACCAGAAGATGGAACCCTAAGATGGCTCCTTACATCTTCACAGAGAGAAACGGTATCCACATCATCGACTTACAGAAATCTGTAGGAAAGGTTGATGAAGCTTACAAGGCAATCTCTGAAATCGCTGCACAGGGCGGCACCATCCTTTTCGTTGGTACCAAGAAGCAGGCTCAGGATGCTGTAAAGACTGAGGCTGAGAGATGCGGTATGTACTATGTAAATGAGAGATGGTTAGGCGGTATGCTTACCAACTTCAAGACCATTCAGTCCCGTATCGACAGACTGCATGCAATCGAGACTATGTCAGAGGACGGTACCTTTGATGTACTTCCTAAGAAGGAAGTTATCGCACTGAAAAAAGAGTGGGAAAAGCTGGAGAAGAACCTGGGCGGTATCAAGAACATGACCAGAGTTCCTGATGCTATTTTTGTAGTAGATCCCAAGAAGGAAAGAATTTGCGTACAGGAAGCTCATTCCTTAGGTATTACCCTGTTAGGTATCGGTGATACCAACTGTGATCCTGAAGAACTGGATTACATCATTCCCGGTAACGATGATGCTATCAGAGCCGTAAAGCTTATCGTATCTAAGATGGCAGATGCTGTTATCGAAGCAAATCAGGGCGAAGCTGTTTACACAGATGCTGATGTAGCTGCTGAAGCAACCGACATTGAAGAAGTTGCAGCTGAAGAGACAGTAGAAGAGTAATTGAAAAAAGGGACGCTTAAAACGTCCCTTTATGTATCATAAATTATAATTTGGAGGAAATTAAAATGGCAGAAATTACAGCAGCAATGGTAAAAGAACTGCGTGAGCAGACCGGCGCAGGCATGATGGATTGTAAGAAAGCTTTAAATGAGACCAATGGTAATATGGAAGAAGCCGTTGAAGTTCTGAGAAAGAACGGACAGGCTAAGGCTGTTAAGAAGGAAGGCAGAATCGCAGCAGAGGGTATCTGCCGCATCGCAACCAAGGGTGATACTGTTGCAGCAGTTGTCGAAGTAAACTCTGAGACCGACTTCGTTGCAAAGAACGAGCAGTTCCAGCAGTTCGTAGAGGCTGTTGCAGAGCAGGCTGTTAACTCCGATGCAGCTGATATGGATGCATTCATGGAGGAGACCTGGAATGCAGACGCCACCAAGAAAGTAAAAGAAGCACTGGTAGATAAGATTGCCGTAATCGGAGAGAAATTGAGCATCAGAAGATTTGAGAAGGTTACAGCAGCAAATGGCTGTGTAGTATCCTATGTACATGGTGGCGGCAGAATTGGTGTTATCGTAGAAGCAAATACCAACGTTGTAAACGATGCAGTAAAGGAAGCAATGACCAACATCGCAATGCAGGTAGCTGCTCTGGCTCCCAAGTATGTAACTACTGCTGAAGTACCTGAAGATTACAAGGCACATGAGAAGGAAATCATTGCAGAGCAGATCAAGAACGATCCTAAGATGGCTGGTAAGCCTGAAAAGGTTATTGAGGGCGCTGTAAACGGCCGTCTCAACAAAGAACTGAAGGAAGTATGTCTGTTAGAGCAGGTATACGTTAAGGCAGAGGATGGCAAGCAGACCGTTGCTCAGTATGTTGCACAGGTTGCAAAAGAGAACAACGCTGAAATCTCCATCGCTAAGTTCGTTCGTTTCGAGACCGGTGAAGGACTGGAAAAGAAGAA
>JBJFCM010000080.1:0-2957 GCA_051888955.1 Lachnospiraceae bacterium
TTTTTTAATCGATGCGACAGGATTTGAACCTGCGACCTCTACGTCCCGAACGTAGCGCTCTACCAAGCTGAGCCACGCATCGCTTTTATGTCGAACATTAAAATAATACACTAAGGGACGAGAGATGTCAAGTGCTAAAATCTATGGTGCTATTCTAAAAAATCCAGGCTGATTTTTTGAAAAAAGTAATACAAAAAAATAATAACATTGCTTTCAACCGTATGCAAAGCTATAATAAGGAAAGGAAAGCGCAGTAGGGCGCAGAAATGAGGAAAATACTTATGTATGATACGATTGTAACACTGAAAAAAGGCGAAGGCCGTACCTTAAAGGCCGGAGGCGCCTGGATTTATGATAATGAAATAGATACGATTACGGGAAATTTTGTAAACGGCGATATTATTACCGTGCAGGACTTTGACGGCTACTTTTTAGGCTATGGATTTATTAACACGAAGTCGAAGCTGACAGTGCGGATGCTGTCCCGTAAAAAAGGAAGCGTTATTGATGAGGCTTTTTTGGAAAAAAGGGTCCAGGATGCCTGGGACTACAGAAAGCAGACCATTGATACAAGTAGCTGCCGTCTGATTTTCGGGGAAGCGGATTTCCTGCCGGGGATTGTGATTGATAAGTTTAGTGATGTGCTGGTGGTGGAATCTCTGGCGCTGGGCATCGACAGGCTGAAGCCACAGATACTTGAAGCGGTGAAGCGAGTGCTGGCAAAGGACGATATTACCATCAGAGGAATTTATGAGCGCAGTGATGCCAAGGTACGGGAGCAGGAAGGCATGGAGCGTTACAAGGGCTTTATTGGAGAGCCTTTTGATACCAAGGTGGAAATCACGGAAAATGGTGTGAAGTACATAGTGGATGTGGAAGATGGGCAGAAAACGGGCTTTTTCCTGGACCAGAAAAACAATCGTGCGGCTATCCAAAGACTTTGCAAGGGGAAGAAGGTGCTGGACTGCTTTACCCATACCGGTTCCTTTGCCCTGAATGCAGGCATCGCCGGAGCGAAGAGCGTACTGGGCGTGGATGCCTCCGAACTGGGCATTGCCCAGGCCAGGGAAAATGCGGCATTGAACCATTTAGAGGACAGGGTAAGCTTTACCTGTGCGGATGTATTTGAATTACTTCCTGAATTGGAAGCAAAGGGTGAGAAGTTCGATGTGGTGATTCTGGATCCGCCCGCCTTTACAAAATCCCGCAATTCCGTGAAAAATGCGGTGAAGGGCTACCGGGAAATCAACGTGCGCGGCATGAAGCTGGTGGAGGACGGCGGCTTTCTGGCTACCTGCTCCTGTTCACACTTTATGGAGCCGGAACTGTTCCAGAAGACGATTGCAGAGGCGGCAAGAGGCGCTCACAAGCGACTCCGTCAGGTAGAATTCCGCACCCAGGGGCCGGATCATCCCATTCTATGGGCAGCGGATTCCTCCTATTATTTGAAGTTTTATATTTTCCAGGTGTGTGAGGAGAGGTAAGGTGTTTCCGAAAGGGATATTCGCTTTTGTACGGCGAGATATCCCTTTCTTTTTATTTCCATCGACGAAAGGCTTGACAACTTCTAAATATGTGGTATAGTTCTAAATGCAAATGAGTTGCATTTGCAATAATTGCATTGAAGGTTTCTATGGGAGACCATGGAAAGCATATGAGAGGAAATATCATGTTAGATGTCATTTTAGATACCTTAATAGATAGTGCGAAGCTGCTCCCCTTTTTGTTTCTGACCTATTTGGCGATGGAATATCTGGAGCATAAAACATCGGGAAAGCTACAGGAAACCATGAAAAGAGGAGGGCGCCTGGGACCGCTGTTCGGCGGTGTATTGGGCGCAGTGCCCCAGTGTGGTTTTTCCGCAGCAGCCTCCAATCTGTATGCGGGCAGGGTGATTACTTTGGGAACCCTGATGGCCATTTATCTGTCTACCTCGGATGAGATGCTCCCCATCCTGATTTCCGAGGCGGATACGATTGGCGTCATGCCCATTTTGAAGATTTTGGCACTGAAGGCAGGTATCGGTATCGTGGCCGGTTTTCTGATTGATTTCTTTGTGCATCCTAAAAAGGACGAGCACGATCACATCCATGAAATGTGCGAGCACGACCATTGCCATTGTGGGGAAGGCGGCGGTGTTTTCCGGTCGGCACTGATTCATACGGCGCAGATCATGCTGTTTATCCTGCTGGTTTCTTTTGTGCTGAATACGGTTCTTTTCTTCTTAGGTGAGGATGCCTTGAAAAATCTGATTTTAAATAAGCCTGTTGTGGGAGAACTGCTGGCAGGTCTGGTGGGGCTGATACCGAACTGTGCGGCATCCGTAGTGCTGACCCAGCTCTATCTGGAAGGAGCCATGAGCTTTGCCGCATGCATGTCAGGCTTGTTAGTGGGAGCCGGTGTCGGTATTCTGGTATTGTTCCGGGCTAACAGGGACAAAAAGGAAAACATCAAGATTGTGCTGCTGCTGTACATCATCGGTGTTACAGCCGGCATGCTGCTGGATATATTGCATTTCAGTATTTAAAAGGAAAGGTTGCAATAATGGAAGAAACAGAAATTTTATACCCCAAGGGAATAAAATGGACCAAGCAGCGCAAGGATGTCTATCATGTGCTGTTGGATGCCACAGAGCCGCTCAGTGCGGTACAGATCTATAATCGCATTCTGAAAAATGAGGCGGAAGTGAACTATGCGGTTTCCACCATATACCGCATTCTGTCTGCCTTTGAGGAAAAAGGCTTTGTGGAAAAAAGCACCTTCATGGGTGACGGCACCGTTGTTTATGAATGGAACAAGGGAGGACATACCCATTATGCCATCTGCCTTGGCTGCCACAAAAAGGTGGCGCTTCCTGCATGTCCCTTCGAGCACATGCATCTGGATACTGATACAGGCGATTTTACGGTAACAGGGCATAAGCTGGAGCTTTATGGGTATTGTAAGGATTGTAAAAG
>JBJFCM010000081.1:0-2956 GCA_051888955.1 Lachnospiraceae bacterium
CTCCATACCACGCCATTTTCCCTCTTTAAAGGCCGCCCATTCTGCAGAAAGCCTCTTATCCTCCTGTATGCAGGCATTTACCTGTTCCGCCATGTAATTGGCCTTCTTTCTTCCCTGCTCAGCGCACAGCCTGTTCTGTGCAGCATACAGGTGCAGCTTTAACAGATTGGCAGATGCCAGTGCCGCAAACCCAAACAGACTGTAGCATGCCTCCCTGGCTTCTGCCGGCAGTTCATCCATGAACCGGGCTGCCCTTTGCTGCAATGCTTCTGCCCGATTTAGCATCCTGTCCGCTTCCCCATAATGGCAGGGATGGTAAACAGAAGGATTTAAAGCCTCCGGTCTCCGCATGCCGTTCAGTCTTACCGTCTCTGATAAAATCCATTCCGCCTCTGACACCCCGCTTTCAGAGAGAATACCTCCAAAATGCTTTCGTAAAAGCTCCCTCGTATATTCCTTTTCCCTGCCCGGTGCCTCCGTCCCCCAGCCTTCAAAATCATAAGCCAGGTTCATAAAATAAGACAGTGGGAATTCATTGAACTTCAAGTCGCCCACATTGACAATCCACACCTGACGCACCCCATAATCATACGCCTGGGACATCTGCTCCCAGATTTTCGTAAGTGGTGTGGAATTTTGCCACTCGTAGGATATGGGCTCCCCATGGTAATCCAAGTGGTAATACATGCCGAAACCGGCAGGATGCTCCCGCATTTTTTTGTCAGGAAGCGTCCTCATATAGCCAAAATTATCCTCGCAGAGCATCAGAATAATATCCTTAAGCTCCTCCCACTCGCACAGTCCTTCGGTCTGTTCATCACCATAATAGTAGGGCTCCACCTCTTTGTAGAGTGCAAGCAGCATCGGCAGTGTCTTGCCGCTGTCTTCCTCTGCCTTATGAATCAGTTTCTTCTGGCAATGGATAATATCCTTTAACAAATCAATGTTGTCCTTCAGGGTAGCCTCTTCTCCCAGCACCTTACTGTCTCTTTCGCCACGCATGCCTACCGTAACCATGCTTTCCCATTTGGCGCTCCTTTTCAGACCATCCTCCCAGTACCTTAAAAGCCCTTCCCTGTTTTTCTCAAAGCTCCAGGCGTTGCCGTATATACTGTTTTCTCCACGCACCTTGTCCCATTCCTCACTGGCACGCAAACAAGGCTCGTGATGGGAATTGCCGATGACGATGCCGTACATATCCGCCAGTTCTGCGGAAGCTGTTCCAGGGCCATCCAGTGCAAAAGAAGAGGACCACATGGCAGGCCAGAGATAGTTGCCCTTAAGGCGCAGCAACAGTTCAAATACCTTATCATACATCTCGGCAGTAAAGCCATCAAAGTGCTCTACCGTCCAGTTGCCGAAGCAGGGCCATTCATCATTGATAAAAAATCCCCTGTACTTCACGGAAGGTTCTTTGGAAATCCCTATTTCCGGCACGGAAATAACCAGCTCCGTTTTTTTAGGAAGCACCGCATCTGCCCAATAGGAAAGCGGTGTCACTCCCATCAGTTCGGAAAGGCTGAACATGCCATAAATCGTGCCTCGCTTGTCACTGCCCGCAATAACCAGCGCTTCTTTCACACCGGGAAAGGGCGCTTCCACCATCCAGGTTCCATAAACCTCCCACTTCCCCGAAAACGGTGAAAAATCGACTTTTCCCATTTTTTCCAAATCAGCGAGCAGAGAGCTTTTTCCATAGCAGCCGAAACAGACCACCGTTTCTCCCTGTGGTGCATTCCCATCTGTTATCACATGCAGTTCGTCCTGTCTGCCCGTTATCCGGTTAAAATCCTCTACTACCTTCTCCGCTACTCTGCGGATGCCTGCATCAGCGGTATCCTCCACCCAGAAGCTTGCCGCTTTTTCCTGTGTTGCCAGTGCCAACAACCCCATTTTCCCTCTCCCTTTCTATTTACGCTTAACTTCTGAAGCAGGAAGCAGGAAGCCCCTCTGCATTGTATAGATTTGCTTCTGTCGGATTATCATTCCATGCATATCTACAGCTATAAGGTACCTTTACTTCCTCGCAGGCTGCGAGTACCGTATTGTTCTCAATCCGTGCATGCGCCTTATAAAATATACCATCCGCTCCTGCAAGCTCAATACCGTATACCTCGCCCTCCGTTCCTTTCGCCGTCAGACCGCTGCCGGTATGGGTAAATAAAATTCTGCAGCGTTCTCCTTCCGTCTGCATCCCCGCATACAGGGGGCCGCTATAGACCACATCTTCCCCAAAGCAAAGCTTTTCCATGGCAAGGGCCAGCCGCTCTCCCAGTACCAGTTTGTTCTGTGGGTGCAGATCGTTGTACTCCCCGATATCCGCAGCCACTACCATCGCCGTCTTCGGTTTCTTAAGGCTCTGTCTCTGCTCCTCCCGCAGCACCGCCCAGTTCGTGCCCGTACAGGGAACCTGGCTGTCTGCAAATCCTGCCAGCTGCACATATGCCACAGGCAGCACCGTATTCTTCAAAAGTGTACGCCAGTCTTCTATTGCTCTGTCAAAATATTTTCCATAATTTTCCGGTCTATCCGTATTGGACTCACCCTGATAAAACGCCATCCCACGAAAGGTATGTCCTGCAAGCGGTGCCAGCATGCCATTGTAAAGTCCTGTCGCCTTATACTGAAAAAAGGTCATATCCGGCAGCACCGGCATCGTCCTTACAATCCGATAATTCCACACGCCGGACAACTCTGCGGTCTCCTCTCCGCATCTGACATAATAGGGCTTTCCCGGAATGAAACCGCCAACCTCCCTGAATACGAACATCTCTATTCGAATATGGTTGCATCCCTTTTTCAGATATTCTGCCGGGAAATCATATTTTCTGGGAGGGTATTTATAACCGGTCTCCCCTATCAGATGTCCGTTGATATAAACCTTATCCGCATCTACTATAGCCCCCAGATAAGCTCTTGCCGTAGCGCCCGCAGCTTCCTGTAAAAAGAACTCCTT
>JBJFCM010000082.1:0-13581 GCA_051888955.1 Lachnospiraceae bacterium
GCAAATTTTTCCGTTCGTCTCATTGCCGACCTGTACCATACCTACATCCACGCCTGCTGCTAACAACGTCTCCAGACTCTCCCTGGTGAAGGCTTCCACCGCTGTCACTTTCTGCTCCAGCGAGTAGGAAGACCATGCCTTCGGTGTCTTCTGTTTATCAGGATCTGCCCAGAAATCAGAATAGTGGAAATCAATCAGCACTTTCATACCAGCCTGGGTCGCCCACTGGCCAATTTTTACTGCAGTTGCTAAATCATTGTTACCGCCGCCATAGCCATTTCCGTTTTCATCGTAGGGATTGTTCCATACACGCACGCGTACATAGTTTATACCGCTTGCCTTTAACAGGTTAAAAAATCCCTGGTCATCCACTTCATTCCCGTCAAAATCATAGAATTTGACGCCGCTGTTTTTCAGAGACACATAAGAGGAAACATCCACACCGCCAATAAAATCATCATCTACTGCTTTCACACGTTCCACATAAATCTCTGCCGGCACAGCTGTCACACCATCATCTTCTTCGTCATCTTCGCCTCCGGTCAGGTCACCCTCTGTAATAGAGATAGAATCAATATATCCCCAGCCGCCTTCTTTGACCGATACCTTGAAACCAACAAGCACATTTTCCATATCCTCTGTGAGAGTAAAGGCATCCGCGCCATCTACCCAGACTGCATAGCCTGCAAAATCAACGGCCTTGCCAGTCGAGTCCCCTAACACCAGTTGTACGGTTGCATCTGCCCCCATATAATCTGCCTGTAGCGTATAAGTACCTGCCGGAATCATATCGACAGTCTGCAGAAGCGTAAAAGTACCACCGCTTTCCATCCAGAAATTAAATCCACCAGTTCCCTGGTTGCTACCATTGCCTGCATCGCTGCTATAGGTTCCATATGTAAAAGTCGTACTACCGGTAGTATCCTTTACTACTTTCCAGATCTCTGAAGCCGATGTGTAGTTCACGAAGTCTGCATCCTGTAAGGTTACCCCTGTGGTGTCGTCTTCATCGCCGGTATTGTCACCATCATCTGTGTTCAACTCGATAGCCAGTGAATCGATCCAGCCCCAGCCGCCTGCTGCTACTTCCACGGAAAAACCGATGGTTGCACCTGTCATGTTCTCTGTGACACTAAAGGTGTCCTCCCCATAAATCCATGTTCCATAGCCACTCATTGCTGTTCCTTCGCTCTGGCTGCTTCCCAGCACCAGCTTAACAGTGGCATTTTCTCCCATGAAATCGGATGATACTTTATAAGTACCTGCCGGTATATCCACTGTCTGAAGCAACGTAAAACTACCTGCATCTGGCATATAAAAATTGAAACCGGTCGTGCCCTGTAAACCCGTTGTATCCAAAGACACACCATTCTCCTCATAATTCTTACTGCCAAAACTTGCTCCTGTCCAGTAAGTGGGCGTTACCGTCCATACACCGTCGCTCCAGAGATCTCCGGTGAACTCCGCATCCTGTAAGGTTACTCCTGTAGTGTCGTCTTCATTGTCATTATCTGTATCTCCGCCAGGGTTATTGCCACTGACATCATCACCACCATCAGTGCTTATCTCGATAGCCAGTGAATCAATCCAGCCCCAGCCGCCTGCTGCTACTTCCACAGAAAAACCGATGGTTGCACCTGTCATGTTCTCTGTGACACTAAAGGTGTCCTCCCCATAAATCCATGTTCCATAGCCACTCATTGCTGTTCCTTCGCTCTGGCTGCTTCCCAGCACCAGCTTAACAGTGGCATTTTCTCCCATGAAATCGGATGATACTTTATAAGTACCTGCCGGTATATCCACTGTCTGAAGCAACGTAAAACTACCTGCATCTGGCATATAAAAATTGAAACCGGTCGTGCCCTGTAAACCCGTTGTATCCAAAGACACACCATTCTCCTCATAATTCTTACTGCCAAAACTTGCTCCCTCCCACGAATTGGGCGATACTGCCCATACACCGTCATTCCAGAGATCTCCGGTGAAGTCCGCATCCCGCAAGGTTACTCCTGTGGTGCCGTTTTCACTGCCGCTTTCTTCCGCCTGTACCACGTTCACCGGCCCAATCAGACCAAGCACCATGACCAGCACCAGAAACTTACTGATTGCCTGCATAAATCCTTTCTTTTTCATCATTTTACCTTCCCTTTCCTAATTCCATTTTCTGCGTTTCACATTTTGTTGCGCAACCGTTTGTTCTTCTTGCTAATAGTATATCATACCAATTTTTCTGTGCGCAATTGACAGTAAATCTAATTTTTAGAATACTTTTTTGGCCATTTTGTCAATTTGTATCCTTTCTTTTTGGTCGTGTCTTTTCTTTCCAATTCGATCATTTGCGCAATCTTTGCGCAACTTTTCTGTTTTTTTAGTGTGCATTATGTCCATAAAATCAAACATAAACTTATCTCAATTAAACTACTTTTCCTTAAGAAATAAAAAAAGAGCCTCAACCGGACAGACCACTTTCTTCCGTTGGAGGCTCTTTTTCACTTTCCATCTATGAGCAACTATGTTGCGCATTTCGACTATTTTTGCTTTCCTATCGTACTTCCGTTTACGGACGCTTCCGCCTCATCAGCACTGCGGATTCTGCCTGTCCGTGCCACTCTCACTCCTCATTTTTTCCAAATAAGGCTGCGGGTTCTTTTCCATTTGCAGCATGACAGTAAACGCCGCCAGAAGCAGTCTGGCGCTGTCATACCGCAGGCAGTCATCTCCCCTGTCCAGATAGGCTTTGAAATGATCCACCTGCCACACCATGATGTCAGCCAGACTATACCCTTCTATCTTTTTCTCACAGAGGAAGCTCTGTGTATCATAATAATAGGCAAATTCTCTGAGCATACCCTCTGTTTCACACAAGGAAGTCCAAAACTCTTCCAAAAATTTTTCATCCTTGCCCGCCTGCTTGCAAAGCTCTGCCGCATACTTTTTCAGCCTGACAAGTGCCTGATGAAGAGCCCCTCTGCCAATAAACTCCGGCTTCTCAAATTCCACGCCATGCGCCATCACATAGTCTAAAAACAGCTTGTGATACCCCGGTACCATCTCCTCTGTCTCATCATGGGCATGGAACAGAATAATATGGTGACTGCCTTGTTCCAGGAGAACGCCGCCACACCCCGGATGCTCATCATGCACCCTTGCTAAGACTGACTCCTTCGTAAAAGAAGAACCGGGCCTGATCTGATACTCGCCAAAATCAAAGGTCCAAAAGGTGTCAATGTCTTTGTCCAGCCTGTTTTCCGCCCACCATGGATATGTAATCTGCGTATCCTTGAGCTTATCAAAGCCATTTTTTACAAAATATTCCTGCAGGGCCCCATAATTTTCTCCACCCTTATCGCCATACGGAAAGCGGAACGGTCTGTAACGCCTCTCCACGCCCGCATCTTTATAAAGCTTATTTAGAATATCTTCATTTTTCTCGATCTCTTCTATACATTCTTCCAGAGAAAGGCTGCTGAAGCCCGGATGGGAATAGCTGTGGTTGCCGACAATCATCCCCTTCTGCAGGGCATAAACCGTTTCATCATAGTATCGTTCCACATTCTGTCCCACTGCAAACATCACCGCCTGTATGCCCTTTTCACATAAATAGTCCACTATGGCCGGTGTGTTTTTTGAGCCAATATCATCAATTGTCAAAATTGCTTTACTCATGAGCTGCCATCTCTCCCTTTATCCTTCTCTTGTCCGCATACATCAGTTTATCCGCTTTGAGAATAACCTGATCCAGATTCCTGCCCTTAGGCTCTTCTCTGCTGATTCCCAGGCTGACGGATATCCTGTACGGCTTTCCGCTAACCGCATTGATATGCTTTAAATAGGACTCTATCCGTTCCCTCCGCAGGGCAATCTCTTCATCCGTGAAATCCCCCACACAGACAATCGTATACTCATCGCCGCCAATCCGGTAGCATTTCTCGTACTCCGCATTGTCTTCCTGCAGGAACTGTTTTACAGCATTTCCTGCATGCTGAATGGCAAAATCCCCTTCTGCGTGTCCAAAGGTATCATTAATATGCTTTAAATCATTTAAATCTGCCATCAGTACCACAAGCTGCCTGCCTTCTCTTTCCGCAAGCGCCATCTGCTCTTTGGCATACTGGTTGAAGCCGTTACGGTTGAAAAGTCCTGTGAGGGAATCGGTTACCGCATTTCTTTCTACCAGCCTGTACGCTTCAATCAGCTGGCTGTTAACCCTTTCCATATTGATATACCGGCGCATAGTCTCTAACAGATTGCAGACATTACGGATAAAACTCCAGTAGTAGGTGGGGAAAATATTGGGTTTCTCTTCATACTGCACTACCCCATAACCAAAGCATCTTCCCATAAAATGCAACGGTGTAAAGCAGAAAGTACTTGGTACATCCCTTTCCTCCCAAATGGCCGGAAGCATCTCTGTCCTGTCATAAAAGCGCTTTTCATCCACACTTTTCGTATCCCGATACTTGCTGTAAATCAGATTCATCCTGTCACTGTAGCCTTGTTTATGTAAATCTACCTCCGGCTGGTCTTCTCCATTCCAGTCTTCACACAGGCAGATATAATAACCGGCATGTTCCCTGATATACAACAAATACCAGTCAATTTTCCACAGGCATTCCACAATTCCCTGGGCACCTGTACCGTCTTCCATCATAAAATTGTACTCTGAGAAAAAATTATTGTAGATATCATCCCGCAGTTCGGAAATGTTCAGCGGTTTCGTCTTGTTCTGCAGCCATTCCATACATCCACAGGTTCTTCCAAGCACTAATTGCTCCTCAATTGGCTTCTCCGGCAGTTCTTCCCCTTCCAGCTGATTGATAAGCCTTCTGGTAGCATTGATGCCCATGGTCCTGGCATCACGGCAGGCAGAGGTCATAAAATAAGGCTTTACAACTCCTCCTCCATCCGCATCAAAGCCTGTTATCAGAACATCCTCCGGCACCCGGATATTACGCTTGGCACATGCATCATATACGCTCAGTCCCATGGTATCGGAAGCACAGCAGATAGCCTGGGGCAGTCCTTCCGGGCTTTGCAGCAGGGCATCTACGACCTCATCTCCCGAATCATACCAGAAATCTCCGTAGAATACCCGATTTTCCCGAATGGGCAGATCTTTATCCTTCATAAAGCTATAGTAAGCCTGCAAGCGTTCCTCCGCATGGGGATGACCCTTTTTCCCGGTCAAGCAGGCGATGTCTCTGACTCCATGCACCCCATATAAATGCTCCAATACCGCACGGAAACTCTGCCTCGTATCATCCATGATACTGGTGATTCCTTCTACCTGATACCCAATGCTGACCACTTTATCCGGATACTGTGCATACAGCCTTTCGAGATTATCTGCTGCCTCCTTGAATTCCGTCAGTTTATCCGGTATTAAAACAATGCCATCCAGCTTCTCATAATTGATAATAGAAAAAATATTCATCTCGCCGGTCTGATATGCATTCCACATCTGTCCCTTTACAAAAGTGGAAAACACCAGCACATCATAGTCCCTTGCATAAGCCTCTTCCTGGATGCCCAGCAACAACTTTCTCCGATAGGAATCATAAATTTCCGATGTGATAACACCAATTTTTTTCCTTTTTTTAATCATGCATCTTTCCCCTGTATGATGACTTTTTTTACATTATACAACACTATCTTCAAAAATACTAATCCTTTCTTTTTCCATTTTGCTATAAAAATATTTTCATTTTCACAATCGTTTCACCAATAGGACACATTTTACACACATTTTACATTTACGATATAATCAGTAACAAATGAACTATTGATTAGAAGGAGGCGTATTTATGCCGCAGAATTTTTTTAAGCGATATGAAAAAAAATATCTGCTTTCTACCCTGCAATATCATATACTCCTGTCACGTATGGAAGGGCTGATACAGGCAGATACATACGGAAAATATTCCATATCCAATATTTACTTTGATACACCTGACTTTTCCATGATACGGACATCCTTAGACAAACCTCTTTATAAAGAGAAGCTGCGTCTTCGCAGCTACGGTTTCCCCACACAGGATTCTACAGTCTTTTTGGAAATCAAAAAAAAATATGACGGCATCGTCTATAAGAGGCGTACTTCTCTTTCCCTATCCGACGCGGAGAGGTATCTCTACCGCGGCACCCATACAGGGCAGACCTGCCAGGTCCTTAAGGAAATAGACTGGCTCTTTACACGATATCCATTGATGCCGGCCGTCTTCCTGGCATATGACAGAACTGCATATCGCGGTAATGCCGATAAAGAGCTGCGCATCACCTTTGATACCAACATCCGTGGAAGGCAGGACTGGCTTTCTCTCACTGCCGGTGCGGATGGCACCGCAATATTACCTCCCGATACTGTCTTAATGGAGGTCAAATTTCCCGGTGCCATGCCTCTATGGATGAGCCGCCTTTTCGCAGAACTGCAAATAAGGCCCGTCTCCTTTTCCAAGTACGGTACCTACTACCAAGAAATCATCTGTTCAGACAAGAAAGGAAATCAAAAATATGCTTAATCAATTTTTAACCATCTCCACCACAGACACTTCCGTTGCAGGCTTTTTACTCTGCACTGCTGCTTCTCTGATTTTCGGTGTCCTAATCGCACTGATACATATGTATAAAAACAGCTTCAGCAAAAATTTTATTTTGACGCTGGTCATTCTTCCCGCCATCGTACAGGCCGTCATCATGTTAGTAAACGGCAACCTGGGAACCGGCGTAGCAGTCATGGGCGCCTTCAGTCTGGTCCGTTTTCGCTCCGTTCCCGGAAATTCCCGTGAAATCATCAGCATCTTTCTGGCAATGGCTGTAGGCCTTGCCACAGGTACCGGCTATATCGGGGTAGCCGGATTGCTTCTTCTTTGTGTAGGAGCAGTGCTTCTCTTGCTTCAGACCGTTTCCTTCGGCACACAAAAGGAAACACTCAGGGAACTTACTATCGCCGTTCCCGAAAACCTGGATTATGAAGGCTTGTTCGATGATATTTTGCAACAGCATACGGCATCCTGCAAGCTGATGAAGGTGAAAACCAGCAACATGGGCAGTCTTTTTGAACTAAAGTATCTGATTTCATTAAAAAAGGACGCCGGTACCAAAGAATTGCTGGATGATATCCGTTGCCGAAACGGCAATCTGCCCGTTGCGCTTCACTACCTATCTACAGAAAAAGAAGAACTCTGATTTGGGAAGGAGAAAACTATGAAAAACAGAAAAACCTACATTTCATTTTTTATCCTGCTGCCATTGCTTCTCTTTGCAAGTGGCTGCACCCTTTCCGATGCAGCCTCTGCATCAGATACCTCCACTCTGCCCGTTGATTCCCTTGGGGAAACTCTTGCTGAAGGTGAAAGTATCCCTACAGAAAGCAAACTTTTAAAAGAAGAGGACTTTCTCACGGAATATGATGATGACGCTACCATAATCACTGCCAGCGGAACTACTGCCAAAATTGACGGAGCCGGTGCCTCTTGCTCGGATGGCGTGATTACCATTACAGAAGCAGGCACCTATGTATTAAGCGGCTCCCTAAACGGGCAGTTATTGATAGATGCCGCTTCCGACGATTTAATCCATCTGGTACTCAATGGCATTACCATAGAGTGTGATAACAGCGCTGCCATCCTGGGCAGTCAAAGTGACAAAATCGTACTCACCCTTGCCGATGGCACTGAGAATAGAGTCAGCGATGCCTCCGCCTATATATATGAGAACGCTGAGGAAGATGAACCCAACGCCGCCATCTTCAGCAAGGATGACCTTACTATAAACGGTACCGGCAGCCTGACCGTCAATGGCAACTATGAGGATGGCATCCGTACCAAGGATGACCTGCGCATCCTCTCGGGAAATCTAAAAATCATCACCATAAAGGATGCCATTCAGGGTAAAGATTCCGTGTATATTGCAGACGGTTCCTTTACTATTGATGCAGGGAATGATGCCATCAAGGCATCCAATGATACTGACAGTGACAAGGGCTATGTCACCATTGATGGCGGAATCTATGAAATCATCTGCGGAGATGATGCTTTTCATGCTGAAACTGCCATGATCATCAATGCCGGAGATATCTATATTGAAAGCTGCTATGAGGGTATCGAAGGACTGACCGTAGAAATTAACGGTGGAAAAATAGACCTGACAGCCTCAGATGACGGTATCAATGCTGCAGGCGGTTCAGATGAAAATGAAGGCTTCTTCGGTGGTGGAATGCTGGATGGAAATGAGAATGCCGTCGTTACCATAAATGACGGTTTTATATCCGTCAATGCCAATGGTGACGGTATTGATTCCAATGGGTATCTGTACGTGAATGGTGGAGAAATCTATGTAGAAGGTCCCGAAAACAATGGAAATGGAGCCTTGGATTACGGACTGGAAGCTGTAATAAACGGCGGTACCTTCATTGCCACCGGCTCTTCCGGTATGGCACAGAACTTTGGCAATTCCTCTGGGCAATGTTCCCTTATGTATAATCTGTCCGAATGGCAGGAGGGCGGTACCAATATAACGCTTTCCTTAAATGACAATACATTATTTACCTATACACCGGAAAAAGGCTTTAACTCCATAGTGCTTTCCATCCCGGAGTTATCAGAGAACGAAACCTATACCTTAACCTGCGGCAACATTTCGGAAGAAATTACCTTTACCTCTACAATTTATTCAAACGGTAGCAGTAACGGCGGCTTCGGTGGCGGTGGACGCGGTAACGGTTTCGGCGGTGTGGAAGGCAATCCCCCTGATGGCTTCGGCGGTGGAACAGACAATCCCCGCGGTGGCTTCGGCGATGGAACAGACAATCCTCGCGATGGCTTCGGCGGTGGAGCAGGCAATCCCCGCGATAACCTGAATGAAGGGACAGGAGGCTCCGCCCCTGATGACGGGACTGGATTCCCCGGTCCGAATGGGGAACAACCGTAAAAGGACTATCTGCCAGAAGCCGGCTAAGCTTCTTGAGCCAGCTCCGGGCAGGTTGACATGAATTCTGCCAATCGTTCTTCAAATTGACTGTAAAAGTCAGCATCCTCTGCATAGGACCTGAGAAAAAAAACATGCAAAAGCAGCAGATTCCTGTTTTTCAGCTCCTCCGCATTAAAGTCTGCGGTCTTTTCCCGAAGTGCCTTTATCAGATAATGCCACTTCACTAAAAAAGCCTGATTTTGACTTAGTCTGGGCGTATCAATCCATTTGCCGACCTTTACCTTGGTCTTATTTTCCCTGGGACATTCTTCCTCCAACAGAAAGTATGTCAGCTTCCCTTCTTCGTAATTGCGTCCCAGGGGAAAGGTACGGCACAGTCCCGGTCGTAATGCATGGATAGCGCAACGTCCCTCCCGGTTCAGGAAAAAGCACTGCTCCTTCTCCCCTGTCATCTTCAGGTTCGGAAGAATCACGCCTTCTTCTACATGTAATTCCACACAGTCTTCCAGAAGTTCTTCAAAGCTCTTATGTAACCCGCAAGTCAGCCGATATATGTCCAACGGATCTAAAATGATAGTATCGCCCATCCCCTGACAACAGGAGGAACACCCTGCACAGTCATGGCAGCCAACCTTTACCATATCATTTATTTCATATAGCTTCATACCATATCCTCCGATGTCTCCATCTCCCCCACTGCAGTCCTTTTCTCCATCGCCAACAACTTCTCCTTCACCGGCAATCCTCCCCCAAAGCCCACCAGGCTGCCATCAGCACCTATGACCCGGTGGCAGGGAATGATAATCATAATCGGATTTTTATGATTGGCACCGCCTACGGCACGGCACGCCTTCGGATTGCCGACTGCCCTGGCAATTTCGCCATAGGTACGGGTCTCTCCATAAGGAATGTCCTGCAGGGCATGCCATACTGCTTCCTGAAATGGCGTCCCCTTGAATCTTACAGGTACCTCAAAGGAATACCGTTTTCCTGCAAAATATTCCATAAGCTCTTTATGTGCCTGCCTCAATACAGCATTTTCCCTGTCATCACAGGAACCCTCTTCACATAGATACAGTCCCGTAACCGCTTCCTCATCTGCCTCCATACAGAGTGTACCAATCGGAGACGGGTAATGGCATCTGTAACCCTTATTCATGGCTCTAACCTCTCTACATGCAAACATTTGTTCTTTTTATATTAGCATGTTCCCTCCATTTTGACAAGGGCAAAAAAAGGGGTATCTGCATCATTTCTGACTTCGATACCCCTTAGGAAAAAGAGAGGACACAAGAACTTTAAATTTCGTGCGCTAACAACGTATTATTAAAGTCCTTCTCTTGTGCCACCTGTATATAAAGTCCCTGACGGGACTCGTGCACCCAAAATGTGCACAATAAATAGAAATATTTAGTGAAAATCCCTGATAACGGCAAGTGCAGGCAATGCATTGCCATCGTAATCAAACAGAGCCTGGTTAGCCCATTCATTTCCACAAGGCCCCTTATCCTGAATATAAGCTAAGGAACATTCGGTTGCCCAGCCGCTGCCGGGTACCGGAAGCCACGCCGGCTCCCAGTAGAAAAAGCCCTTGCCGCGATTTTCGGGAATGCTCTTTAACCGTCCTAAAAGGTCAGCCATAAAAGCACTCTGGCCCTCCTTTGTCATGGGATACTCTATCTTGTCCACCAGGGAAGGTCTGGTCGCATAGCCCTTTCTTTCTTCTGTTGAAAGCTTTTCATATCCCGAATAATCCTCCATGGTATAGCCCATGGAAACCTCTGCCACAATCAGATCCTTATGGTAACGCTCTGCAATATCCTTCATGTTATCGGTAAGCATATCCAGCGTACCGTGCCAGAAAGGATAATAGGAGAGTCCGATAATCTGGAAATCCTCTCCCCTCTTCATATATTCATCGAACCATCTGCGGTAAAGCTCATTATTCCCGCCGTTGTCCAAATGTATCATGATGGGAATATCTTTATCCACTGCTCTCACACCACGGATACCGGCGCTTACGAAGCGTGCAATATTATCATATTCCGGCACCTGCCCATAGGGCCAGAGCAGGCCATTTGACAGTTCGTTGCCTACCTGAACCATGGTAGGAAAGGCTTCCGCTTCCTTTAAGGCGACCAGCGTCTCTACCGTGTAATCATACATGGCCTTTTCCAGCTCCTCCACGGTAAAGCCTCTCCAGGCCTTCGGCAGAAACTGCTTGCCGGGGTCTGTCCAAAAGTCACTGTAATGGAAGTCCAAAAGAAAACCCATGCCCTTTTCCAGCGCTCTTTTTGCCAGGGCAATCGTCACTGCCAGATCATTGGTTCCAGCGCCGTAAGGCTCCCCATCTTCAGAATAAGGATTATTCCACAACCGCAGTCTGACCGCATTGACACCATAATCCTCCAGAATGGACAAGGCATCCTTCTCCACTCCGTTATCAAAAAATCTGCCGCCGCATCTTTCTACCTCTAAAAGTGTGGAAATATCCATACCCTTTATGAAATCTTTCTGCTTGCATTCTTTCATGAAAACTCCTTCAGAGGAGCTGCTTTCGCAGCCCCTCCATCATACGTCAAAATTCGTAAAACGCTTCATCATTGCGCCATAACGGAATCTTGCCATCTCATTTTTTTTGAGAACATCCTCTTCCGTGCCGGTATACTGGCATCTTAAGCAGTAATATTCCTTTTTATCCTTATCGTAAAACATATCGATATCCAAATCCCTCATAAAACAGGACGGGCATCTGAAATTTAATCTTCCCTTGCCAGACTGAGCCATGTGGTAATTACCTCCTTTTCTGCCAATGTGGTCGTATATCCCAGGGTAAACATGGGGGAGAAAGCATAACCTTCCTTTACATAACCCTTCGCTTCTGCCTTATCAGCGGACAGCGCTACCCTTGTCTTAATGGGAGGCAGTACACAGTAGACATCATCTGCGCCCACCATCTCTTCCTCACGGCATTTATATGCATAAGCGATTTCCTTTTTCTCACTGCCCTTCTCACAGCCAAGGGTCAGAGAAGTCATATCCTCCGCATATTCTGTGGTACCATAGCAGGCTACCATATACTCATTCAGTTCTACCTTTGCATTCGGGTCGCTCATGGAAAGTACGGTACGCTCCATACCGATTTTGGAACTGCCTTCTTCGAAAATGACTCTTGTCTGCAGCTTTACAGTCAAATCCGCAAATTCGATATCCACAGGTGCCAGCGTCAGGATTCGCCTTTTCTTTCCTGCTTCCATCACCTCTTCGGAGAACTGTGCCTTGGTACGGCATAAGCAAAGATCCACTTCTTCACCGTTATGGGTCAGCTTGGCACTTCTTACGGTACCTTCTCCGGCATAATGGGTAAAGTATCCGGCACGGTATTTCTCCTGAATCAGGAACGGATAAGAAGCATCTGTCACGTGAGGTGTGCCGATACCTACCGGCCACTCCAGCTTGGCAGCGTAAGGACGCAGATCCACGATTGCACCGCCCTGGTCCATGTTGACACAGGCTCTCATATAAGGGTCACAGTACCAGAAAAGCTGCTTGTCGGAACCGTACAGAATATCTCTCCAAAGTGCGCATTCCGGCTCCGTATAAGTTTTCTTTTCTCTGTAGTAATCTGCGAACTCCGCCATAGTCATATCCGTCAGCTTGCCTTCTTTTTTCAGCTGTCCGTAATAAGCCATGCCATCCTCATAGGATTTCTTTAACAGCTCATAGGGAGCCTCCCAGCGTCCCATCTTATTCAACCAGCCGGGACCTACGAACATCATATTATAAGCATAGCCGTTGTTATATTTTTCAAGGGAGCGATACTGGTCAATCAGATTGTACAGGTACGGATATTCCCAGGTCTCGGTATCGTAAATCATACCGCGCAATACATTCTGGGGATGCGTACCGAAATTGGAACCGTTACCGTCATAGCATGCCAGCAGATCTCTTGACAGGTGGGGAATTGCCACGATGCCGGAATCCTCTGCCTCATTAGCTGCCGGTGCATGTACATTAGCCTTGGAAGGAATCCAAGGTGCCCATGGACCACCATCCATAAAAGTATACCAGGAATTGTTGCAGGTATGGTATGCTTTGGGACCTTCCTCCCAACAGGTAGCTACCGCACATTTTACACTCGGGTAGGTTTCCTTAATATAATTTACCAAATCAGCATCCATATAGTAGGAGCCGGTGGATTCGGGATAGAACCCGAAAATGTCATGGAATTTTCCAAACACATCGTCTACAATGGACTTTTTATCCTCCATGGAGAACATCCAGATGCAGAAATCCTTGGTCTTGTACTTCTCACGGAATTCTGTACAGGGCAGGCCCAGAAGGGAAAGGGCAATTTCATCCCCATACTTCTCATGATGCTCCTTTGCCAGTGAGATTGCCTCGTCGTTGAACAGGCTGGCATAAGTCATCTGAATTGTGGTCTTCAAACCATTTTTATGAGCCGCTTCCTGCTGCAACTTGAAGATATCCAGAGATTCTGTTAAAAGCGCCTTTCTACCGATATCTTCCTCTTTTCCATGTCCGGTCACCTTTTCCGCATACTCAGGTACCATCTCCGGACGATGAATAATATTTACTACAAATTTGTCCATAGTGCCTCCTCAAATGAAATCTATTTATTTTTATCTTACA
>JBJFCM010000083.1:0-2935 GCA_051888955.1 Lachnospiraceae bacterium
CGTTTACACATTTTCAACCTGCGCGGCCCACAACCGTGGGAAAGCGTGCAACTCTCTGGATGCAGGAGTTTTATCTGGATTTGGAGGATCTGGATTATGTGCTTGGTTCCATGAAGCTGTTGGGTTCCAAGGGTACTACCGGTACACAGGCTTCTTTCCTGGAGCTTTTTGATGGAGATCAGGAGAAGATTGATAAAATAGACCCCATGATTGCAGAAAAAATGGGCTTTAAGGAGTGTTATCCGGTATCGGGACAGACCTATTCCCGAAAGGTAGATACCCGTGTTGCCAACGTCCTGGCAGGAATCGCAGCTTCCGCACACAAGATGAGCAACGACATTCGACTGCTTCAGCATTTAAAAGAAGTAGAGGAGCCTTTTGAGAAGAGCCAGATTGGTTCTTCCGCTATGGCATATAAGAGAAATCCCATGAGAAGCGAGCGTATTGCTTCCCTGAGCCGGTACGTGATGATTGACGCTCTGAATCCGGCCATCACCTCTGCAACCCAGTGGTTTGAAAGGACTTTGGATGACTCTGCTAATAAACGTCTGTCCATTCCGGAAGGATTTTTAGCCATTGATGGTATTCTGGATTTGTGCCTGAATGTAGTGGATGGTCTGGTAGTATATCCGAAAGTGATTGAAAAACGTTTGATGAGCGAGCTGCCTTTTATGGCTACCGAGAACATCATGATGGATGCAGTAAAAGCAGGTGGGGACAGGCAGGAACTGCATGAAAGAATTCGTGAGCTCTCCATGGAAGCAGGCAGGAACGTAAAAGTAGAAGGCAAGGACAACAATCTCCTGGAATTGATTGCGGCTGACCCTGCATTTAATCTTTCCCTGGAGGATTTACAAAAGACCATGGATCCGGCAAAATATGTGGGTCGCTCCAAGGAGCAGGTAGAAGCATTCCTGAAAAATGTGATTAATCCGATTCTTGATGCCAATAAAGAGTTGCTGGGCGTGAAGGCAGTTATTAATGTGTAGGCCGTTACTGCACACATTAGCTATAAGAAAAAATGATATCACTTATAAATAATATTGATTTTACTTATGATATGTTTTAGTATATAATCATAAAGTAAGAACAGGAAGGGCAGGTTTTTACACCTGCCTTTTTGCACGAATAGGCAGCAGGCGTTCTTTGTCTGCTTATTCACATAGCAGATTCAAAAATGGAGGATAAGTAAATGGTTAAAGCAGTTGTAGGAGCAAACTGGGGAGATGAAGGTAAGGGAAAGATTACGGATATGATGGCTGAAAAGGCAGATATCATCGTAAGATTTCAGGGCGGAGCCAATGCAGGACATACCATCGTTAACAACTACGGTAAATTTGCACTGCATACCCTGCCGTCAGGTGTTTTTTACAGCCATACCACCAGTATTATCGGTAATGGTGTAGCACTGAACATTCCCATTCTGATTAATGAGATTAAATCTATTACGGATAGGAATGTACCTATGCCTAAGATTTTGGTATCCGACCGTGCACAGATTGTGATGCCGTACCATATTCTCTTCGACCAGTATGAAGAGGAAAGATTAGGTAAAAAATCCTTTGGCTCCACCAAGTCAGGTATTGCACCTTTCTATTCTGATAAATATGCGAAAATCGGCTTCCAGGTAAATGAACTTTTCGATGAAGAGGTTCTGAAGGAAAAGGTATACCGTGTATTGGAGACGAAGAACATACTGCTTACCCATTTATACCATAAAGACCCGATTGATGCAGAAGAGCTGATTGCCACCCTGCATGAATACAGGGACATGATTGCGCCCTATGTGTGCGATGTATCCAGTTTCCTTGACAAGGCATTAAAAGAAGGAAAGACCGTGCTTTTGGAGGGTCAGCTGGGTACCCTGAAGGATCCGGATCATGGTATCTATCCCATGGTTACATCTTCTTCCACGCTGGCAGCTTACGGTGCAATCGGCGCCGGCATTCCGCCTTATGAGATTAAGGAAATCGTCACTGTTTGTAAGGCATATTCTTCTGCAGTGGGCGCAGGCGCATTTGTTTCCGAAATCTTCGGAGATGAGGCAGATGAATTGAGAAGACGTGGCGGTGATGGCGGTGAATTCGGCGCTACTACAGGCCGCCCCAGACGTATGGGCTGGTTTGACTGCGTGGCTTCCAAATACGGCTGCCGTCTGCAGGGAACTACCGATGTAGCTTTTACCGTGCTGGATGTGCTGGGTTATCTTGACGAGATACCGGTATGTACGGGCTATGAAATCGACGGTGAAGTTACTACAGAGTTTCCTGTTACCCATAAGCTGGAAAAAGCAAAGCCGGTTCTGACTGTATTGCCGGGCTGGAAATGTGAAATCCGTGGAATCAAAAAGTATGAGGACTTACCGGAGAACTGCCGTAAATATGTAGAATTTATTGAGCAGCAGATAGGTTATCCCATCACAATGGTAAGTAACGGTCCCAGCAGGGATGATATTATTTATCGGGAAAGCAGCTTGAAAAAATAGAAGGAGTATCTATGAAAAAAAAGAAAAATGCGAAACAGATTGTAGCATTAATTGCGGTGGTATTGTTGGTGGCAATGTATATTGTAACACTGATTGCGGCAGTTTTTGATTCCACCGCATCGGGCATGCTGTTTCGGATATGCCTGGTATGTACTGTAGCAATACCGATTTTAGCCTGGATATACATCTGGCTTTATGGTCAGATGACCGGCAAAAAGACGATTGCCGACTTGAACCTGATGCAGGATCCGGAAAGACCTTCAGAAAAGGCACAGGAAAAAACAGAAGATACCCAATAGGGCAGAAAAAAGCCGTTGTATAACGGCTTTTTTTATCTCTTTTTTCGGAAAAGTGTTCCTGAATGAATTTGCATATTTGCATCAGAACACGCTCTTGCTTCGTAATCTTAGCAACACAAATCCGAAAAGGGACTTTTTTATTTCACGCCAA
>JBJFCM010000084.1:0-2906 GCA_051888955.1 Lachnospiraceae bacterium
CAAATAGTGAGTACTGAATACTAAAATTTTACAAAAATTTCCATAAAAAGTTATTGACATCTAATGCGGGTTAGCATATACTAACCATGAAATCGTAAATGTGAACATATGGATGGAAGTAAAGTATTTTCCATTCAATCATAAGAAAGAAGATGGTGAATGATGCCTTTAACGATGGTGAAAGAAGGAGAACCTAATGTAATCCGCAAGGTAGGCGGAAAAGAGGAAACCAGGAGATTTTTGGAAAATCTTGGCTTTGTTGTTGGCGGAGAAGTAACCGTAGTATCTGAAATCAATGGCAATATGATAGTGAATATCAAGGATTCGCGAGTTGCTATCGGTAAAGATATGGCGAATAAAATTATGGTAGCAATGTAAAGAACGAAAAAATTATGTCACCATTGGCGGCAGAAAGAGAGGATAAGAATGACTTTAAAACAGGTACCGTGCGGAAAGACGGTGAAAGTAACGAAGCTGACCGGAGAAGGTCCGGTGAAGAGACGTATCATGGATATGGGAATTACCAAGGGTGTTGAGGTCTATGTCAGGAAAGTGGCACCTTTAGGTGATCCGGTAGAGGTTACGGTCAGAGGCTATGAGCTGTCCTTACGGAAAGCCGATGCGGAAATGATAGAGGTAGAGTAAATTTTTTTTGCATAATGGTTAGCTTAGACTAATCAAAGAAAGTTGAAACAAACTAAAGCTGATGGAAAAGAAAAGAGGTAGGGTATGTCAATTAAGATTGCATTAGCAGGTAACCCCAACTGCGGAAAAACAACACTTTTCAATGCACTGACAGGTTCCAACCAGTTCGTTGGTAACTGGCCCGGTGTTACGGTGGAAAAGAAAGAGGGTAAGCTGAAAGGAGAAAAGGATGTCATCATCATGGACCTTCCGGGTATCTATTCTCTTTCCCCCTATACTTTGGAAGAGGTAGTGGCCAGAAACTATCTGATAACAGAAAGACCGGATGCTATTTTAAATATTGTAGACGGTACCAATATTGAGCGAAACCTGTATTTGAGCACGCAGCTCATGGAGCTTGGGATTCCTGTGGTAATGGCTGTCAATATGATGGACATTGTGGAAAAAAGCGGTGACAAAATCAATATTAACATGCTGAGCGAGAAGCTGGGCTGTGAGGTAGTGGAAATCTCCGCACTGAAGGGAACCGGCATTCAGAAAGCAGCGCAGATGGCAGTAAATGTCGCAAAGCAGAAGAAGGCAGCTGTGGCAGTACACAAATTTGCTCCTGAGGTCGAGGAAATCATTGAAACAGTAGAGAAGAAGCTTGCCGGAATCGTTCCCGAAGAAGAGAAGCGCTTCTTTGCCATCAAGCTTTTGGAAAAGGATGACAAGATAGGGGCACAGATGAAGCAGGTGCCTGACGTATCCGCAGAAATCAAGCAATTGGAAGAGGCTATGGATGATGATACGGAAAGTATCATTACCAATGAGAGATATGTGTATATTTCATCTATTATCAAGGATTGCCTGACTAAAAGCAAAAAGGAAAAATTGACGGTATCCGATAAAATTGATAAGATTGTAACTAACAGGTGGCTGGCTCTGCCGATTTTTGCGGTAGTCATGTTCATCGTGTATTACATTTCCGTTACCACGGTCGGCACCTGGGCGACCGACTGGGCCAACGATGGAGTGTTCGGCGAAGGATGGAGTCTGTTTGGTTTGGAAATTCCCGGTATTCCCGTGCTGGTTGAAGCAGGATTGGATGCCATCGGCTGTGCTGACTGGCTGAAGGGACTTATCTTGGATGGTATTGTAGCCGGTGTAGGTGCCGTGCTCGGTTTTGTTCCGCAGATGCTGGTACTCTTTATTTTCCTGGCATTTTTGGAAGCCTGCGGATATATGGCACGTGTGGCCTTCATCATGGATAGGATTTTCCGTAAGTTCGGTCTTTCCGGTAAATCCTTCATTCCTATGCTGATTGGTACCGGTTGTGGCGTGCCCGGTGTTATGGCATCCCGTACCATTGAAAATGACCGTGACAGAAAAATGACGATTATGACGACCACCTTCATTCCCTGTGGTGCCAAGCTTCCTATCATTGCCCTGATTGCAGGCGCTCTGTTCGATGGTGCATGGTGGGTATCTCCCAGTGCCTATTTTGTAGGCATTGCAGCGATTATCTGTTCCGGCATTATTTTAAAGAAGACCAAGATGTTTGCCGGTGATCCGGCGCCTTTCGTTATGGAGCTTCCCGCATATCATCTTCCTACTGTAGGAAACGTGCTCAGGAGCATGTGGGAGCGCGGCTGGTCCTTTATTAAAAAGGCAGGCACCATCATTCTGTTATCCACCATTTTTGTATGGTTCACGACCTATTTCGGATGGGTGGACGGACAGTTCAGAATGCTGGAGGATATGGAAATCGACCACAGTATTTTAGCCGGTATCGGCAACATTTTCAGTTGGCTCTTCCTTCCTTTGGGATGGGGCGACTGGAAGTTCGCAGTGGCAGCAATCACCGGCCTTGTTGCAAAGGAGAACGTAGTAGGTACCTTCGGTATTCTGTTCGGCTTTGCTGAAGTGGCAGAGGACGGCGCAGAGGTCTGGGGCAGCCTGGCAAGCAGCATGACCGCTGTTGCAGCGTACTCCTTCCTGGTATTTAACCTGTTGTGCGCACCTTGCTTTGCAGCAATGGGTGCCATCAAGCGGGAGATGAACAATGCAAAATGGTTCTGGTTCGCAATCGGATACCAGACAGGTCTGGCTTATGTGGTATCCCTCTGCATTTACCAGATTGGTACTTTGATTACCACAGGTGCCTTCAGTGTTTGGACTGTTGTAGCATTCCTGCTGGTGATTGGATTTATTTACCTGTTGATTAGACCTTATAAAGAGAGCGATACTTTAAAGGTAGATAATAAAAAGCTTGCCCGGGC
>JBJFCM010000085.1:0-2898 GCA_051888955.1 Lachnospiraceae bacterium
ACAATTGCTGTAATCTGATTCTTAAAGATAATGACAAGGCCTACCAATACCACGATAATCAGTATTACTTCTACCGTTCCCATCCCATCTTCCTCCTGTAAGAACTGCTTAAAACTCTTTAAATTTCCTCTTCTGTTATCCATAATTTTTCCTCCTGTTCATTTCATTTTTCAACAACTATTCCAAATCCTATTTCTCTCAACTTCATTTCTAAAAGGAAAGAAATGCCGGTACCATAATCAGCACCATAACCATTCCCATCATGAGAAGCATGGGAAATAAAAGCTTTGTTCCCATTTCCTCCCCCGTCTTTTTTACCGTTGCTGTACGCTCCTCCAATGCAAGAAAAGACTCCTGCCTTAGTTGAAGCAGCAGGGCTGCATTGCCCTTCCTTAGATTCTGAACCAAAAGAGTGGTAAGACGGATATATCTCTGCTGTCTGATCCGCTTTCCAAACCGCTCATAGGCTTCTGCTTCAGAGATACCGCTGTCTATTTCCCGGCAGGTAAGCAGCATCTCCTGATAGATGGGATTTTCTTTTCCCTCCATTGCGGTTTTCCTCCAGGCACTTTTTAAATTCATACCTGCTCCCAGATATAAGGTCAGCTTACTGATGATAGCCGGATATTCCGTTTCCATCCGAGAGTTTCTGTCCTGCACCTGCTTTTGCAGCTCTCTGCCCTTTAAGATCCACACTAAAGCGGCACCAAGCAGACTCATCAGAAAAATGTTCCGACTTCGGTCATCCTTCTTCTCATACCAGGTTACTGTTTCTCCCCCGATTTTTTCAGGGAGGAAAACCCTGCTGCCGTAGGGGTCTGTCCCTTCTGCTTCCCGCAATGCGATGGCAGCCTCATCTGCAAATGTCCCTTTTTCCTGGACCGGGCACACTTTGGCATAAAAGACTTCTTCCCTCACAAAATCATAGTATCTTGCCTGAAGGCGGATGGAAACGATTGCCGATTGTTCTTTTCTTTCCACTACATCCTCCCACTTTGCCACCTTGCCGCTTCCTGTCACAAAAGCATAATTATCACTGCTCCAGGACAGGGTGAAGGGATAGCCTTCCATATGCTCCACAAAACACAGATCCTCCGTAACGCAATCCCAGGAAGTATTTCCGGCCAATGCCTTCTGGTAAACATTTTCCAGCATTTCCGCATATAGCCTGTCAAGTTCCTCTTCTTCATACCGGCATTCCTGCACCACAAGACTTGTTTCCAATTCTTCACCACTTTCTCTTTTGGCCGTCAGTAAAATCTCCCGGCTACCCTCTCCCTGCTCCGTTCGAAGAATGTAGCTGCCATCCACAATCGCCCCTTCTTCCCCATCACTTATCCACAACAACAGCGCTATCACATCTCCGGCAAAGATTACAAGCAAAAGAAGCTTTATTCTTCCTATATCATAGCTTCGTTTCAACCATCCGGCTGTTCCCCGGGGATTTAACTGCACCAGATTTCTCACCACAGGCGTATTTTTTACCGGATGCTTCGGAATGCACTGGTACACTACCGCCGCCATCCTGTCAAATAGATGTTCCAAATCAAATACACCCGTTCCCTCCTCCTGCACATTACTCCGCGAAGCTGCCACAGCAAGTATGATAAAGGCTGCAAGCAGTATAATATAAACCATTTCCCCTCCTTTATGCGATTGCCTTACAGATGCGACCGGCCACACTGTACGCAGTCAGATAAACAACAAGACATCCTGTCATAATCACCCATCCCATAGGATTATGGTAAAGAACATCGAAAAAGCCTTTATTCCCTGCTTCTATGTAACACACCAGTATAAATGGGATGACATTCATAATTTTCTGTTCCAGCATTCTTCCACTGACCATCACCTGTATTTCCTGTTTTAATGATATTTTCTCTCCAATCAGATTAGCTGTAGACTGTATGATTTCCGGAAGGTTTCCTCCACTCTGTTTAGCAATGGACAAAACCTCTCCAAATTCTCTGATATCCGCGCATCCGCTTCTGTCTCCAAATTCTTGGAAAATTTTCTCCAACGGCAGATTATTATAAAGACCTCTCCTTATCCGGTAAAGCTCCCGAAGCATAAGTCCCTCTTCTCCGTACAGGGACTGCATATCAGAAATGCATTCAAAAAAGGCATTCTCCACCGAATAACCCGCCCGCAGGTTAGCCGCCACAGAAAGAATACAGTCCTTAAATTCTACCTCCAGCCGCTGTCTGCGTTTATTGCCCTTTTCTTTCTGAGAGGAGAGATAGACATAGACCCCGATGGGCCAAAGCACCGGCCCTGCCCACAGGCTCCGGTAAAAGAAGAGTGATAGGAAAATTACTACCCCTGAGCTGCGGCAGATATGCAAAAGCTTCTCCTTTCCCGAAAAGAAGTACGCCTCATAGACCGTTGTTCCCGCTTTTTCTCCCAGAAAAAACTGCTTCTTTTCGGCTTTATAATCTGAGACCCGCTGCCTTAAGCTTATAGTCATGTTTTATCTCACCCTTCTTAATCAAGCTTCCCATCACCTTTCCCTTATCGTCCTCCCCGCTTTCCTCGAATTCATAGACCGTATGCAGCCTGATTTCTCCGTCCACATAGCCGTCCACTTCAGCAATTTCAAGCACCTTCCTGCTTTTATCCCTCATTCTGCCAAGATGAACCATGATATCGATACCGGATGCAATCTGCTGCTTCACCGCGCTTAGGGGCAGCTCCATCCCCATCAGAATCATGGTCTGCAGTCTGCTCAGCATATCCTGCGCGCTATTGGCATGACCTGTGGACATGGAGCCATCATGGCCTGTATTAAAAGCAGTCATCATATCAATTGCCTCGCTTCCCCGCACCTCACCGACAATAATACGGTCCGGCCGCATCCGCAGAGACGATTTAATCAAATCCCGGATGGCAATGGAATGA
>JBJFCM010000086.1:0-2896 GCA_051888955.1 Lachnospiraceae bacterium
CAGACTGGCTGGTTTCCCTGATTGTGGATGGTATCATTACTGGTGTGGGAGGTATCCTGACCTTTATTCCCAATATTTTTATCCTGTTTCTGGCACTGGCAATACTGGAAGATAGCGGTTATATGTCCAGGGTTGCCTATGTTATGGATTCCATTATGGGTAAGGTAGGCTTGTCCGGTAAAGCATTTCTGCCTATGATACTGGGCTTTGGCTGTACGGTGCCTGCCATTATGGCAACGAGAGCGTTGGAGACGGAGCATGATAGAAGAAAGACGATGATCATCACGCCCTTTATGTCCTGCTCGGCAAGACTGCCTATCTATGTCATCTTTTCGGAAATGTTCTTCCCGGATTGTGCGGGGCTGGTGGCGTTTTCTTTTTATGTGATAGGTATGGTGGTAGCGATTGTTACCGCACTTGTGATTAACCGTGCGGAAAAAGGCAGGGAGAACGATTCTCTGCTGATTGAACTGCCGGAGTATAAAAGACCCAATGCCAGAACGGTTCGCATCTATGTATGGAATAAGCTGAAGGATTATCTGACCAAGGCAGGTACCACGATATTTATTGCTTCCATCGTAATCTGGTTCATTTTGAACTTCGGTATAACAGGCATGGTGGACAATCCCGCGGACAGCTTTGGCGCAGCAATCGGTCGGTTGCTTGTACCGGTGCTGGCACCGGCAGGCCTGGGTATGTGGCAGATTGCAGTAGCGCTCATATCCGGTATTTCTGCTAAGGAAGTGGTAGTCAGCAGCTTTTCCGTGTTATTTGGCGTGGCAAATGCCAATTCTGCTGCAGGTATGGAGACCATCGTGGCAAATGTGCAGGCCATCAATCCCAATTTTGGTCCTCTTAATGCATATTGTCTGATGTTGTTCTGCCTTTTGTATGTACCCTGTGTAGCGGCAGTGGCTACCATAAAGAAAGAGAGCGGTTCCTGGAAATTTACGGCAGGGCTGATGGCCTTCCAGATTTTGCTTGCCTGGGGTGTGGCTACGCTGGTATTCCAGATTGGCAGTCTGTTTCTATAATCCGTAATTTCACCGGATTTTTGACCTGATATTTTTTTAACAATGCACTTGATTTCCCTGTGAGTTTATGCTTTACTAGACATAGTATCAGCAATAACCCCACAGGGATTTTTCTTAGGAGGAAAGCACATGAGCAGCATGAGAGGGATTGATACGCCGGTCAGAAAGCGCCGCAGAAGAATATTTAAAGAGGTTGCAAATCTTGCCTATACATCTACCAATCTAAAGGATGACATGGAGGCATTGCCCTATAAAATAGTGGATTATGATGAATCGATATACTGGGATAACAATATATATCGTGACAGGGCGATTGTCAGGGAGCGTATCCGTCTTGCCATGGGCATGTCCCTAAGGCCGGAAAACAGAGAGCGTCCCGGACATTTGACGGAGGGGTTAGAAGAGAGCAATATCGATGAAAAATACTATGAGCCACCTCTGATGCAGGTGATACCTTCTGCCTGCAATGCCTGCCCTGAAAATCATTACGAGGTGACCAATACCTGTATGGGCTGTGTAGCCCATCCATGTCGTGAGGTTTGTCCGGTAGGGGCTATGACTATGGTAAACGGCAAGTCCTTTATTGACCAGGAAAAGTGTATCAAATGCGGCAAATGCAAGGATATCTGTCCTTACGATGCCATTTCCCATAAAGAGCGGCCCTGTGCCAAGGCCTGTGGCGTCAATGCGATTAAATGCGATGCGCATGGCCGGGCTGCTATTGATAATGATATTTGCGTTTCCTGTGGTCAGTGTATGGTAAGCTGTCCCTTTGGAGCAATTGCGGATAAATCCCAGATTTTTCAGTTGATTCGTGCCATGCAGTCCGGAAGAACCATCATTGCCCAGGTAGCACCGGCATTTGTGGGGCAGTTCGGCCCTAAGGTGACACCGGAGATGTTTAAGACGGCATTGAAGGAGTTGGGCTTTGCAGATGTATATGAAACCGCAATAGGTGCTGACCAGGGATGCATCGCAGAGGCAGAACATTATGTAAGAAATGTAGCCAGCGGCAAGCAGGCATTTGCACTGACTTCCTGCTGTCCTTCCTGGTCGGTTATGGCTAAGAATATGTTTCCGGAAACAATCGATAAAATCAGCAATGAGCTGACTCCTATGGTGGCGACGGCCAGGATAATCAAGCAGGAGCACCCCGATGCCAGCGTAGTATTTATCGGACCCTGTGCCTCCAAAAAGCTGGAGGCTTCCCGCAGAACTGTTCGTTCTGATGTGGATTTTGTCATTACCTTTGAGGAACTGACCGGCATGTTCGAAGCCAAGGGTATTTTGCTGGAAGAAATCAAGGCCATGGATGAAATGCGGGACGCTACCTCCGCAGGACGAGGATATGGTGTGGCCGGTGGCGTGGCCAGTGCCATTGAAGACTGTATCAAAACCTATTATCCCGGAACGGCAGTGCATATCGAACATGCGGAAAGTCTTGCCGAATGTAAGAAAATGCTGCTCTTAGCCAAGGCTGGCAGGATGAATGGCTGTCTGATAGAGGGGATGGCATGTCCCGGTGGATGTATTGCCGGTGCCGGTACTAATATTGCTCTGCCTCAGGCAGCAAAAGAGGTTGCAAAGTTCAAGGCAGAAGCAGATAGAAAAGTACCGGAGCAGTAAATATGCACGGGGAAGTAAAAATGGCAAAAAAAGTAAAAAGAACAGGTATGATAAAATGATATCAATTCACCCACGAACTGGTGGATGGGGGAAGGGTGCTTTGCCGACGGAGCGGTAGAATCTATGCGTGTATTAGTCTACAACGAAATTGATCACGTAGATCTGTATAAATGCGAAATCCAAGTGTATGATATCTTTGAGCAAAAAGTCGTAAAGACCATTGATTGTATTCCAAT
>JBJFCM010000087.1:0-2892 GCA_051888955.1 Lachnospiraceae bacterium
CCGATTTATCTAACTAATTCATATTTACAATATATAATTTTTCCATGTCTATTTCAATGCATAATTATGAAGTCTTATCCAGCAGGTACACAATTCCGAAAAGGGAGTAAAATAATAAAAACCCGGTAAAATCAATCCATCCACTGATTTTACCGGGTTTTTACAAATAAGCAGGACGATAAGCCGGGTTATGTCAGATTGCGGAAACCGCAATCGAATAATCATCTATCTAGGACTGCCGTTGCCGGCAGCCTCAAGCGACCTACCTGAAAACAGGCCGGGCAAGCCTATGGTTTTCATATGGTCTTGCTTCGGATGGGGTTTACATGGCTCCGGCTGTTACCAGCCGGACGGTAGTCTCTTACACTGCCTTTCCACCCTTACCAGATTGTATACAGCAAGCTGTATGCAATCAGAAGAACCGGCTGCGCCGTTTCTTCCACACAACCAAGTGTTGGCGGTTTATTTCTGTTGCACTGGCCTTGGAGTCACCTCCACCGGACGTTATCCGGCATCCTGCCCTGTGAAGCCCGGACTTTCCTCACCCACTTACGTGGCCGCGATTATTTGTCCTACTTATTTTTTTGAAAGCCTGTTTATTGTAGCACAACAGAACAACGACCGTCAAATATTTCTTAACCACAGCCTATTCCTGCAGTCCTTCATAAGAAAAACGCTTGAACACCACCGGTTTTTCTTCCCCTTCTCCACAAAGGCTGGCATACATGCCTATCGTGCACCCCACAAAGCCCTGGGCCACCTCTGTAGAAAGCGATTTTATGGAAATACCCTGGGCCACCGGCATCCTCTTATCCTTCCAGATGATACCTGCTTCTGCAAACAAACCTTTTCCTTCTATGTACAGTTTCAGGCTATCCGGCACTCCTTCCGTAAATTCCATTTCTCCAACCACAGAGTCCGTTCCCTTTTCGCATAAAAGTACCTGTAGCTTTCTGCCGCTTGCTTCCATGCGGAGATGATACTCATTACTCTGCAAAAGCGCCATTCCCACAACACCCCTTTCCTGCTGTGCAAGGAAATCGCCTGTAAGCACTTCCGTTTCTGCCAGGAAGCTTTGGTGGGACTGTCTGATACCTGCATAGGCAGGGCTTGCATTGGCCTTTAACGTGGCGGAATTAGCCGTAAGAAGAAGACCGTCGCCGGGTTGCAGCCTGCACATATCCTCCTTGGGGTTTCTTAAGAGTAAAAATTCCGGCGGCAGCTTTTCCATACTACCAAAATCATAGGTTACCATGTCCTTTCCTGCTTCTTCCGCATAAGCCGAGCAGGCAGGTGTCATATGCTCCGGCAGCCATTTCTCCAGACCCACTTCCACCGTTTCCGTAAGCCTCCCCTCACCGGGATTTACTACCGGCCAGTCGTTCTCCCAGCTCACCTTTGCCAAAAAGGTCTCTCTTCCCATTCGGGTATAGCCTGCAAGCGGCCTTACTGCCAGCATGACCATATACCATTCCCCATCCGGAGTTTCTACCATATCCGCATGTCCCACATACTGCACGGGATAAGACTTGCCCAAGTGTCTGTGCGTCAAAATTGGATTACAGAAATTATTTTCGTACGGCCCAAAGAGGCTCCTGCTCCTGCACACAACAACGCTGTGATACGGGCCGGTACCTCCTTCCGCATGCATGATATAATACCAACCGTCCTTTTTATAAAGATGAGGCCCTTCCACCCAGTCGATATCCCTGAGAGCTCCGTACCAGACATAGGCAGGTTCCCCGCAAAGCCTCCAGTTCTCCAAATCCAGCTCCTGTATCCATACACAGGTATCCCCGGGGAAACGGGGGCCTTCCGGTTTATCACACATTCCCACATAATATGCCTTTCCATCCTCATCAAAGAACAGACTGGGGTCTATTCCGGCAGCACCTTCCAGATAATGGGGCTCCGACCATGGCCCCTGAGGATGTGTCGCCGTTACGATAAAGTTGCCGCCTCCTGATACATTGGTGCAGATGACGTAATAGACACCTTTATAATAGCGGATAGTGGGCGCATACAATCCCGCCGAATGACCGCAATCCCCAAGGGGGAGCTGGGAATTTCTCTCCATCACATTGCCTATCTGCTCCCAATGTACCAAATCCCTGCTGTGCATCAGCGGCAATCCCGGAAAATACGCAAAGGTAGAATTCACCATATAAAAATCCTCCCCTGCCACACAGATGGACGGGTCCGGATAAAAGCCTCTTAAAATTGGATTTTTTGCTGTTACACCCATAATTTTTCCTCCTGGTTTTCATAATTTTTAGTACGTTACTTATTACGCAAATACTGCCCACTATATACGGCTTTATATATTTGCATAAATTGCTCACTATTTCTCTCTTATATCCCAATATTGCCTTTTCTCATATTTTATGTTACCATAATAAATGTGAATGTGCTCATTTTTTCTTTCTTTTTTTAAAAAATTTATGCATATTCACCTTTTTGCTTTTCATATATATTCGCAATAATTGTTTTATCATTTTTTGCGTACTTTACTATTGTAAAGTTCTTCCCCTTTGGGGAAACTCGGAAAAGAGGTTCTATATGGAAACTGCGATTTTACATAATTTAAGTGAAGATATCAGGCAAAAATGCCGTGAGCAGCAGGACATGGAACGATTCCACAGAGTCGTGGACGGTGACTTTGAGCCGGTCAAGTATCTGCACAGCTCTTCCATCCGCATCTGGTACAATACAGAGAACAGTGATTATCCAACCCACTGGCATCCGGCTATTGAAATCATTATGCCCTTGGAAAATATATACACGGTAGAAGCTGCCCAGGAGAAGTATGTCCTAAATCCCGGAGATATTCTGATTATTCCTGCCGGTGAGCTGCATCATCTGTTTGCGCCGGACAGCGGTTCCAGGCTCATT
>JBJFCM010000088.1:0-13271 GCA_051888955.1 Lachnospiraceae bacterium
TATACACCAAAAGCAACCACACCCAAGTTTCAAAGACTGAGCATTTTTGTGCCGGAAGCATATATGAAGGAAAGCGGGGAGATTGCTCCGGATGGAGAAATGAACGGATACACGGCTAATACGGTACCGGTTATCTTCGAAAATAATTCTGCCGGATACATGCAGATGCCGCATGTCTGGCTGGAGGGACCAAGATGCTATGCGCATCAGTATCTGCAACAGGGATACGTGTACGTATCCTGTGGAAACCGGGGCCATGAGTCGAAGGATGCAGAGGGCAGATTTTGCGGAAAAGCGCCCATCAACCTCATCGATTTGAAGACAGGCATCCGCTTTATCCGTCACAATGCGGCCGCCATTCCGGGAGATATGAGCAAGATTATTTCCGTAGGCTGGAGCGCAGGCGGCGCCATGTCCACACTGTTAGCGGTTACCGGAAATAACAGCAATTATGAGGAGCTTTTAAAAGAAAACGGGGCATTCATGGAGGAAAGTGATGCAGTATATGCAGCGCAGATCTATTGCCCAATCGTGGATTTGGAGCATGCAGATCTGGCATATGAATGGATGTTTGCGGCAGATAAGGAGAATGAAGCTTCCCCGGCGGGACCGGCTGGGGTCATGAGTCCTTTTCAGGAGGCACTGTCCGGGAAGCTTGCAGAAAAATATATCGCATATTTTAATTCTCTTGAACTTAAAAATCCCGAGGATGGAAGTTTGCTTACTATAGGAGAAGATGGAAGAAGCGGGTCCGGATATGAGTATTTAATGAAAAAATTATCCGAAGCAGCTACCATTTTCCTTCGCAAGCTTTCTAACGGGGAGCTTCCGGAGAAATACACGGTAGAAGATTACAGGAAGGGAAATTATACCTGCATGATACCTGCACCTGCACCCGGTCCGGGACCGGATAAGAAGCCGGATGGACCGATGGAACCCCCTTCCCTGGGAGATCTGGTTTCCAGACCGCCAAAGGGGATGGAGAGGGAACCCTTTGTTCCGACCATGATGGAAGTCCCCGGTAGGGATAAAACCGCATGGTTAAGCTGGGATGGACAAACAGCTTCTGTTTCTGATTTGGACAGCTATGTGCTGAAACATCGGCGCAGAATGAAACCTTGTACTTCTTTTGATGTGCTGGGAATGGGCAGTGGGGAAAATAAGGTATTTGGTTCTGCCCAAAAACCCATGATGCATTTTAATTTGCAGATTGCAGAGGCTATTGCAGAATTGAAAGATGATTTCCCCGAGGAGTATGTAAAGTATTATGATGCCTATGCAGAGGCATGTGGCGATAAGAGCTTGGAGAAAAGAAAATATTTAATTAATCCGCTGCGTTACATCGGAACGGAGGAAATTTCCGAGCAGCCAAAGTATTACCGGATACGTGTCGGAGCCAGTGATGCAGATACCTCCCTGTCTGTCAGCATGACACTGGCATGCAAGCTGGCTGAAGCAGGAAAAACAGTGGATTATAAGATGGTGTGGGATCAGCCCCACAGCGAGGCTGACTATCCGGGAGAGGTAATCTCCTGGATTGAAAGCATTGTAAAGTAGGAGCCGGCTTTAGGATACGAAAAGAGGAATGGTTTTGACCATTCCTCTTTTCGTATATGTATAGCTATGTACAAACTATACTGTGTGAATGTGACAGCACACTAGCAGAACGAAGGCTTCATATTCTTAAGAATGTCCTGTCTGGTAACGATGCCGATAAAATAATTGCGGTCATCCACAATAGGAATGAAATTCTGGCTGACAGAGCGGTCCAACAGCTCTTTCATAGAAATATCTATCCGGGCAGCAGGGTTGAAGTCCGGACGGATGATATCCTTAATCAGGTAATTCTCCTGCATCTTCAGCGTATTGTTGCGGGTATCTATCATGTGCCATAAAAAATCTCCTTCGCTGACACAGCCTGCGTAATAGCCCTCTTTCGTGAGCACCGGAATCGCCGTATAGCCGTGAGCGCGCATTTTTTCAAGCCCCTGGCGAAGGGAATTGTTATCATAAAGGTAAGCAACTTGCTCCTTGGTCTTTAAAAGCATCGGTACATTCATAGTTTTCTCCCATTAAATGAAATCGTAAATCAGATACGTATTTGCCAGTTTAAGCATGCTCTATCTATTTTTAGTGTATTGCATTCCGGAAAGATTTTCAACCTGTGGGAAAGAAATTAAGATTATTTTTAATTTTTTTTAAGACTATTTTATTTGACTGACACCATATAAAGAAAGCGTTAAGAAGTGCGAAAAAAGGCCAATCTGTAGTAACAGATACCCCCTTTTTTGTGAGTTTTGCATCTTCTGGGTTCATTTGCAACACAAATTACTGGCAGAATGCACATTAACTTTTAAAAAAATTGGGATTAGAATACATAATCATATTTTAGCAAAAGGAAAGGAAGTGGGCACATGGGAGATTTGGCAACAGAACTGTTGGATCAACTGGAGTGTAAGACCGCATTTACCATACCTCTGTTCGGCGGAATAGGGGTTGCGGAATCTGTAGTGATTACCTGGGTGATTATGGCAGTCATGTTTTTACTGGCAATCTTTCTGACCAGAAATCTGAAGGTACACGATATCAGCAAAAGACAACTGGTAGCTGAGACCATTGTCACGAGCTTAGAGCGGTTCGTGGGCGATATGGTAGGTGCAGAAGGAAAGAAATATGTGCCGTATCTTGCCACAGTGCTGATATACATCGGGATATCCAATGTAATCGGGCTGTTTGGTATGAAACCGCCGACAAAGGATTTGAACGTAACGGCGGCGCTGGCGATTATGAGCATTGTCCTGATTGAAGGAGCAGGTATTCGCAGCAAGGGTGTGGGTGGATGGCTGAAAAGCTTTGCCCAGCCGATGGCGGTTATCACCCCCATCAACATCCTGGAAATCTTTATCAGGCCGCTTGCGTTGTGCATGCGTCTTTTTGGTAACGTGCTGGGTGCTTTTGTCATCATGGAACTGATTAAATTCATTTTGCCGGTGGCACTGCCGGTTCCCTTCAGTTTTTACTTTGATATTTTCGATGGGCTGATACAGGCATACGTGTTTGTATTCCTGACATCGCTTTTCATTAAAGAGGCCATCGAGTAGCGTAACTTATAACAAAACTCCCATTTTGGAAAAGTGTTCCTGAATGAATTTGCATATTTGAATCAGAACACGCTCTCGCTTCGTAAAAAGCGTAACGGTACTAAATTCGCAATTTATTGCTCATTAAGTGCCGACGCTTTTTAAGAGTTCTGATTCGAATAGCAAAATTCATTCTTAGCAACACAAATCCGAAAAGGGACTAACAAAATTAATTTGAAAAAAGGAGAAAAAATATGAGCGTAGTAGCAATTGGAGCAGGTTTGGCAGCATTTGCATGTATTGGAGCAGGTATTGGTATCGGTATTGCAGCAGGAAAGGCAACAGAAGCAGTCGCAAGACAGCCGGAGGCAGAGAGTAAGATTACAAAGCTTCTTCTTTTAGGCGGGGCACTGGCAGAAGGAACTGCAATTTTCGGGTTTGTTATTGCTGTCCTGATTATCTTCTTCTTAAAATAGGAAACTCCCATTTCGGAAAAGTGTTCCTGAATGAATTTGCATATTTGAATCAGAACACGCTCTCGCTTCGAATAGCAAAATTCATTCTTAGCAACACAAATCCGAAAAGGGACATAAGAAAACAGCGTAAGAAGAAAAGGAAAGGACGGTAACATATATGTTAAGACTGGATATCAATCTGGTATTTACCATCATCAATCTGTTGATTTTTTATTTTTTGATGAAGCGCTTTCTGTTTAAGCCGGTGAAGGCGATTCTTGCAAAAAGGCAGGAAGAGATAGACAAACAGTTCGCAGAGGCAGATGCGGCAGAAAAGAAGGCGAAGGAATTAAAAGCCCAATATGAGGAGTCCTTAAGCGGCGCCGCAGAAGAGAAGGCGCAGATTATCGCTGAGGCCAGAACGAAGGCCGGTACGGAATATGACCGTATCGTGTCCGATGCTCAAAAACAGGCTTCTAAAATCATTACGGATGCGGAAAAGAATGCACAGCTGGAGCAGGATAAGAGGATGCAGCAGGCCAGAGAACAGATTGCAGATCTTGTGGTGGCGGCAACGGCGAAAGTTGTAGCAGAGAAAAACAGCGAAGCAAACAACAGGGAGCTCTATAACCAATTTCTAGTAAAAGCAGGTGAAAAAAGTTGACTAGTACAGCAGCAGGTTATGCAAATACCTTACATGAACTGAATATTGCAGGCGATATCGTCGCACAGGCAGACGATATTTTCAAGGCTGTACCACAGGTAAAAACAGACTTTGAAAATCCTGCCGTAGCCCTGAAAGCAAAGCACAATGTAATTGATAAGGTCTTTCCTACGCAGATCAGAAATTTTTTAAAGCTTCTCTGTGACAACGAGGATGTGACTTTGTGGGAGGAAATCCTGCAGGCATATAAGGAAACAGCCCCGGAACGGAAGGGTGAATTTCGGGTGACTTTATCCTATGTAACGGAGCCCGATGAGGAACAGCTTGCCGGGATAAAGGACTTTTTGAGAAAGAAATATGATGGCAGGGACATGATCTTTGAAATGAAAGAAGACAAAAGTCTGGGTGGAGGCTTTGTGCTTCAGGCCGGAAATGAGGTGTTCGACTGGAGCACTGAGGGACGGCTTAAGCAGTTTTCAGACAAGATGGAGCAGATTAAGAGCAATCCGTTAAAGAGTACGGAAGGCATTATTTCCATCTTAAGAAGTGAAATCGAAGAGTTTGAGCTGGAAGCAAAGGATAAAGAAGTGGGAAGTGTCTCCTGGGTAGGCGACGGTATTGCCAATGTGAACGGTATCGACCATGCGGTATATGGTGAAATCGTTATCTTTGATAACGGTGTCAAGGGCATGGTACAGGATATCCGCAGAGAAGAGATTGGCTGTATCTTGTTTGGCCGGGATACGGAAATCAAAGAAGGTACCAGAGTGGTACGCACGGGCAGACGTGCGGGCATTCCGGTGGGAGATGCCTTTAAGGGCAGAATCATAGATGCTTTGGGAGCGCCTATCGACGGCCTGGGAGAAATCCATGCAGACGGCTATCGTCCTATTGAGGAGGAGGCACCCGGTATTGTAGAGAGAAAATCCGTAGGTGTGCCTATGGAAACAGGTATTCTGGCAATCGATTCCATGTTCCCTATCGGCAGAGGGCAGAGAGAATTGATTATCGGAGACAGGCAGACAGGTAAGACTTCTATTGCCATTGATACTATTTTGAACCAGAAGGGGAAGGACGTGGTCTGCATCTATGTAGCCATTGGACAGAAGGCATCTACCATAGCCAAGCTGGTGACCACCTTAAAGAAAAATGAAGCCCTGGATTATACGATTGTGGTGTCTGCCACGGCAAGTGACCCGGCACCGTTACAATACATTGCACCATATTCCGGAACGGCGCTGGCAGAATATTTTATGTATCAAGGCAAGGATGTGCTGATTGTATATGATGATTTGTCCAAGCATGCGGTGGCGTACCGTGCACTTTCCCTGTTGCTGGAGCGTTCCCCGGGACGTGAAGCATACCCCGGAGACGTGTTTTACCTGCATTCCAGACTGCTTGAGCGTTCCAGCCGCCTGTCGGATGAACTGGGGGGCGGTTCTATTACGGCGCTTCCGATTGTGGAAACCCAGTCAGGAGATGTGTCGGCTTATATTCCGACCAATGTCATTTCTATTACCGATGGACAGATTTTTTTAGAGAGCGACCTGTTCTTTGCAGGGATGAGGCCAGCAGTCAATGTTGGTCTGTCCGTGTCCCGTGTGGGAGGTGCGGCGCAGACTAAGGCCATGAAGAAGGCGGCGGGAAGCATCCGTATTGATCTGGCGCAGTTTCGTGAGATGGAGGTGTTTACCCAGTTCTCATCAGATCTGGACGCAACGACCAAGGAGCTGCTGCAGCATGGGCATGTACTCATGGAGCTGTTAAAGCAGCCTCTCTGCCAGCCCTTGAGCCTGCACGCACAAGTCATTACCCTGTGCGTGGCAAACGGAAAGGTGATGCTTAATGTGCCGGTGGACAAAGTGAAGGACTTTCAGCAGAAGATGCTGGCGTTCTTTGATGAAGTGCATCCGGAAATTGGCAGGCAGATTGAAATGCAGAAGGAGCTGGATGATACCTTAAAGGAAAATATCCTGACGGCGGCAAAGGAGTTTAAGCAGACATATTTATCATAAATTGTGAGCCGTATAAGCGGCAGGATGGAGGCAGAACATGGCAAACACGCGTGAGATATTGAACCGGATGCACAGCATCCAGGATACCATGAAGATTACGAACGCGATGTATATGATTTCCTCTACCAAACTGCGTAAGGCCAAAAGGAATCTGGAAGAGACAGAGCCGTATTTCTTTACGCTGCAATCCATGATTTCCAGAATTATCAGGCATTTGCCCGACATGGAGAACCAGTATTTTGATATGCGCGAAAAGAAGGCGCCTGAAGAGAGGACCAAGGGTTATATCGTGGTTACAGCGGATAAAGGACTGGCCGGTGCCTATAACCACAATGTATTAAAAATGGCTCAGGAGCAGATGAATCAGGGCGGCAGATGGAAGCTTTTTGTGGTAGGAGAAGTGGGAAGGCAGTTCTTTGCTGCAAAAGGGGTCCATGTTGCGGAACAGTTTCACTACACAGCACAGAATCCTACCCTTCACCGGGCCAGAATCATTACAGAGACTATTTTAGAGCAGTTTAAGAATGGGGAATTGGATGAGGTGTATCTGATTTATACCGGTATGAAGAACAGCATCCAGACCGAAACCGAGATGATGCGGCTTCTGCCCCTGATGCGGGAGGATTATCTCATAGAGGAAGCGAGAAAAATCGGTATCTATCAGGAAGAACTGGAATTACAGCCTTCTCCGGAAGCAGTTATTAACAATGTCATTCCGGACAGTGTGATGGGCTATGTATACAGCGCCCTGGTAGAGTCCTTCTGTAGTGAGCAGAACTCCAGGATGATGGCAATGGAGGCCGCAAATAAAAGTGCAGGCGAGATGATACACGACTTGTCCATCGAGTATAACAGAGTCAGACAGGCGATGATTACGCAGGAGATTACGGAGGTCATTGCCGGCGCCAAGGCGCAAAAGAGGAAGAAAGGAGGCTCGAAATCGTGAATAAAGGAAAAATTGTGCAGGTTATGGGACCTGTTGTAGATGTAGAGTTTGAGAATGGTGACCTTCCTTTTATCAAGGATGCTCTGGAAGTGAAAAAAGAGGGAAAAAGATGTGTCATGGAAGTGGCACAGCATATAGGAAACAATACCGTGCGCTGTATTATGCTGGCTTCCAGTGAGGGGCTTTGCAAGGATATGGAAGTAACCGCCACAGGAAAAGGAATTCAGGTGCCGGTGGGGGAAAAGACGCTGGGCAGACTTTTTAATGTGCTGGGTGAGACCATTGACGGCGGTGAGGATTTAAGCAGGGAAGAGCATTGGGTCATCCACAGGGAGCCGCCTACCTTTGAGGAGCAGAGCCCGGTCGTGGAGATATTGGAAACAGGAATTAAGGTAATCGATCTTTTAGCGCCCTATGCGAAGGGTGGTAAGATTGGCTTGTTCGGCGGCGCAGGCGTCGGCAAGACCGTGCTGATTCAGGAGCTGATTCGCAATATTGCTACGGAGCACGGCGGCTATTCTATTTTTACCGGTGTGGGAGAGCGTTCCAGAGAAGGCAATGACCTCTGGACGGAAATGAAGGAGTCAGGTGTACTGGAAAAGACCGCATTGGTATTCGGACAGATGAATGAGCCACCCGGAGCGCGTATGCGGGTAGCGGAAACCGGGCTTACCATGGCGGAATATTTCAGGGATGAAGAGCATCAGAACGTGCTGCTTTTTATTGATAATATCTTCCGCTTTGTGCAGGCCGGAAGTGAGGTTTCCGCACTCCTTGGCCGTATGCCCTCCGCAGTAGGTTACCAGCCTACGCTGGCTACCGAGGTGGGTGAGCTGCAGGAACGCATCGCTTCTACGAAAAAGGGAAGCGTGACCTCCGTACAGGCAGTCTATGTGCCTGCCGATGATCTGACAGACCCGGCTCCGGCGACTACCTTTGCCCATCTGGATGCCACTACGGTGCTTTCCAGGAAGATTGTGGAGCAGGGTATCTATCCGGCAGTTGATCCGCTGGAATCCTCATCCCGTATCCTGGAGGAGGACGTGGTAGGGAAAGAACACTATGAAACAGCAAGGGCAGTGCAGGCTATGCTTCAGAAATATAAGGAATTGCAGGATATTATTGCAATCCTGGGTATGGAGGAGCTTTCCGAGGAGGATAAGGTGACGGTATACCGTGCCAGAAAGATACAGAGATTTTTGTCACAGCCCTTCCATGTGGCGGAAAATTTTACCGGGGTACCGGGCAGGTATGTACCGATAAAGGAAACTATCCGGGGCTTTAAAGCGATTATTGATGGGGAAATGGATGCCTATCCAGAGGCTGCTTTCTTTAACGTGGGTACCATAGACGAAGCGGTGGAAAAGGCAAAGACCATGATGGCTGAAAATGCCTGGGAAGGAAAGCGGATATGAGCACCTTTGGATTGAAAATCATTGCGACGAACAAAATTTTTTATGATGGCAGATGCAATATGCTGGTTGTTCCCGGCCTGGACGGAGAAATTGCGATTATGGCGTACCATGAGGATATGGTAATCGCGACGAAAGAAGGTGAAATCCGTTTTCAGACGGAGAATGAAGAATGGCATAAGGCAGTGGTGGGAATTGGCTTTGTGCACATTGCCAACAACCGTGTGACCATGTTAGTGGATACGGCAGAGAGACCGGAGGATATCGATGCTGTCAGAGCAAGAGAGGCACTGGAGCGTGCCGAGGAACAGCTCAGGCAGAAACAGAGTGTACAGGAGTACCATATTTCCAAGGCTTCTCTGGAAAGAGCACTTTCCAGGTTGAAGGAAGCCGGAAAATACGAGATAAGATAAAATGATATGGCAGCAGGGCGGGGAGTAGAGCTTTCCGCTCTTTTTATTTCCTTTGAAAACAATCAGACAGGGTATCGCTTTTTGGGGGAATGGTGCTATAATGGATTTATTACTTATGGAGGAGAACATAATCTATGCTGCCTGAACAATTTCTGGAAAGAATGCAGACCATGCTGGGGGAGGATTATCCGGCATTTTTGGAAAGTTTGTCCGGGGAAAATTACCGGGCACTTCGGGTGAATACACGGAAGACGACAGTGGAGGATTTCTTGAAAAAAAGTCCCTTCTCTCTGCGCAGAGTACCATGGACAGAGAATGGCTTCTACTATGAAAATGCAGACCAGCCCGGAAAACATCCTTTTCATGAGGCAGGTGTATACTATATACAGGAGCCCTCTGCCATGGCACCGGTGCCTTTTTTAGAGGTGAGGCCGGGGGAGCGGGTGCTGGATTTGTGTGCGGCTCCCGGCGGGAAAACGACCCAGATAGCAGATTATCTGCAGGGAAGCGGTATTTTAGTCAGCAATGAGATTCATCCCGCGCGTGCCAGGATTTTATCGGAAAATGTGGAGAGAATGGGTGTACCCAACTGTGTAGTGACCAATGAGACACCGGAAAGGCTGGCAGAAATCTTTCCGGGATATTTTGATAAGATACTGGTGGATGCGCCCTGTTCCGGAGAGGGTATGTTCCGGAAAAATGAGGAGGCATGCACAGAGTGGAGCAGAGAGAACGTAGCAGGCTGCGCTGCAAGGCAGAGCAGTATCTTAGAGTGCGCAGCGGGAATGCTTCGACCGGGCGGCAGGCTGGTATATTCCACCTGTACCTTTGCACCCGAAGAGGACGAAGGAACGGTGAGCAGCTTCTTAAAGGCGCACCCCGAGTTTTCCGTTGTGAAGGTAGAGAAGCCGGATGGCTTTAGCAGTGGTATGCCCGGCTGGATAGAGGATGCGGCAGCGGGGATTGCAGATACTCTGCGGCTGATGCCTCATAGGGTGCAGGGTGAGGGACACTATCTGGCGGTCTTAAAAAAAGCGCAGGCTGGGGAGCAGCTTTTTTCACGAAACAGTAAGAATGGATTGGAAAAGAGTCTGCCGGAAAAGGAATTTGCCGAATTCACTGCCTTTAAAGAGCAGTATTTGCGGGCAGGAGATATAGAGGGGACGTATCTGCGATTTGGAGAACAGCTGTATCTGGGCCCCAAAGACATGCCGGCAATTAAGGGACTGAAGGTGCTTCGCCCGGGACTGCATCTTGGCACCATAAAGAAGAACAGGTTTGAACCTTCCCATGCGCTGGCGCTGGCTTTAAAGCCTTTTGAGGCAGCACAATATCTGAATCTTCCATTGAACAGGAAGGATGTCACGGGACAGTGGCAACCCAATCCGGAGGTAATGCAATACCTGGGAGGGCAGACCCTGATTATGGATGTACAGGAGGGCTTAGCTGAGGGACAGGAAGACGCGCGCATCGTGCGGGAAGGTGTCACGGGGGAGCCGGTTTTTGATGCTAAGGGCTGGTGCTTAATCTGTGTGGAAGGCTACAGTCTTGGCTGGGGAAAGCTGGCAGGTACCATTATGAAAAATCATTATCCAAAGGGACTTAGGAAGGGATAAAAAATGCAGGTAGAAGAAATCACAAAGAAATTAGATGAACTTTTTGCAACGAACAAGGGACCGGAGGCACAGAAGCTTTTAGAGGCTTCCATTAAGCAGGCGATGGAGGAAGAGGACGATGGAGCCTTGCTGACATTGCTCAATGAAATGATTGGGTATATGCGGGAGACCAGCCAGGTGGAGAGCTCCTACAGCTACGCTGATGCGGCTATCAAGCTGATGGAGCGTATGGGAATTGCAGGAAGTACGGCCTATGCCACCACTCTTTTAAATATTGCCAATGCGTACCGGGCAGGGGGCAGGCTGAAAGATTCACTGTCCTGTTACCAGGAGGTGCTTGCGCTGTATCAGCAAAAAGTGGATCCGAAGGATATGCTGTTTGCCAGCCTCTACAATAACATCAGCCTGCTGTATCAGGAAATGGGAGAGTTTGGGAAGGCAAAGGAAAATCTGTTACAGGCGCTGGCTATTGTGAAGGAAAGCGATGATAGTTATTTTGAAGAAGCGGTGACCTATGCCAATCTGGCGGCTACTTGTCTGAATTTGAATGAGGACGATACAGCAGCGGAATATTTTAAGCGTTCCATAGAAATTTTTGAGAGGTACGGGATTCGGGATGCCCATTACTGTGCGGCTCTCTCTTCCATGGGAACCTATTACTATAAAAAGCAGGAATATGAAAAAGCGGCAGAGTGCTTTGAAAAGGCGATGGCAGGCATGAAGGAGTCGCTGGGAGAAAATGAATATTATCAGAGGCTTTCCGAAAATCTGGCGGCCTGCAGAAGAGCGGCAGGACTTAAGGAGGCTGCACAGGCAGATAGAAGCTGTGAAGAGACTGTACATGCAGATACAAAACGGGCGGATGAAACGGCAGCTTCGGGAATGGAGCTGTGCAGGGCATATTATGAGACCTATGGAAAGACCATGATACAGGAGCAGTTTGCGGAATATGAGGACAGAATTGCAGTAGGCCTCTGCGGAGAAGGCTCCGACTGCTTTGGCTATGACGATGCTGTGTCCAGGGATCACGACTGGGGGCCGGGGTTCTGTATGTGGGTGTCGGATGAGGTATATGCCCAAATCGGTGAAAAATTACAGGAAGCATATAACAGGCTGCCTTCCGAATTTCATGGTTTTGTAAGGCGTGAGAGCAGACAGGGACAGGGCAGAGTGGGTGTATGCACCATTACCGGCTTCTATGAGCGTCTGCTGGGGAAAGGAAATTGTCCAAACCCCAACTGGTCAGAGATTCCCGATGAAGCCCTGGCAGCAGCAGTAAACGGAGAAGTGTTTACGGATAAGGAAGGCACCTTTTCGGCTATCCGCAATGTGTTGAAAAAGGGTTTTCCGGAGAGAATGTGGTATCTGAAAATTGCGGAAGGCTGTGCCCGTTTTTCCCAGGCTGCACAGTACAATTTTGGCAGGATGGCGGGCAGAGGCGACAGTGTTGCGGCAGAGCTTTCTTTGGCAGAAGGCGTAAGATGGGCAATGAAGCTTGTGTATTATATGGAAAGAGAATACCCGCCTCACGACAAATGGCTCTATAGAGGCATTGCGGGCAGGGATGGCTTTGAAAAAGAGGCTGACCTGTTGAAGCAGATTATGGGAAAAGGGGAAACCGCAAAGCGCATACAATTGGTGGAAGAACTGGCAGAAGCCTTATGCGACAGGCTTTATGCAAAGGATATTATCAGTGACAGAGAAAGTTATCTGGATGCCCACACGGGAGAACTTTTAAGGAAAGCGGCACTGGCGGAATTGACAGACGAAGCATTGGTGGAGAGAATTGCAAAGACAGAATTTGATGCTTTTGATAAGGTCAGAAATACAGGAGGCAGGGCAAGCTGCCAGAATGACTGGTATACCTTTGAAATCATGCGGAAGAGCCAGTACATGACCTGGAACCGGAAAATGCTTTTGCAGTATCTGTATGATTTTGAGACAGAGTATGCAAGGGGACGTAACCTGATTGAAGAAAAATACGGCAGGATGATGGAGAGCACAGTACCGGAGGAATATGCGGCCATAGCGGACAATTTTCCGGCGATTTCTCCGGAAAAGAAGCAGATTATAGAGGCAATCGTACAGATACAGGTGGGATTTATGGAGGAGTTTGCGGAGAAGTATCCCCATCTGGCAGGCAATGCCCGCACTATACACACCTACGAAGATCAGCCCTATGATACCTCCTATGAGACTTATTTACGGGGGGAGATCAGCACCTATTCCGATAAGATGTTGGAATTGTATGGGCGCTTTATAGCTGCAATTTGCAAGGAAGGGAAGAACCTGGCAGTCCTCACCATGGAAAACAGCGTGCATCTGTATGGGTATCAGACGCTGGAGGATGCGGAAAATGCAGCGGGATGAGCCTGTAGGGTCAGGAAAATAGGATTGACGAGTTTGGTTAAGCTGGTTAAAATGAAAATATATTATACTTAGGAGGAAAAGAGATGTTTTGCCCCAAATGTGGAAAAGAAAACAGTAACGACGTAAAATTTTGCTGCTTCTGTGGTGCCCCTATGACAATGCCTGAACAGCCACAGGGTCAGCCGATACCGGAAATGCCTGAACAGGTACAGAGCCAGCCGACGCCGCAGGCAGAGCCGATGTCTGAGACACCTGTACAGCCGGTACCTGAGATACCTGTACAGCCGGTATCTGAGACAC
>JBJFCM010000089.1:0-13240 GCA_051888955.1 Lachnospiraceae bacterium
CTCTGTATCATCTTCATCTTATAAAATTCACCCTTAAGCTCCATCAGTTCCTCAAAGGTGCCATATTCCACACAGTGGCCGTCAGCAATGACCGCTATCCGGTCGGCGTCACGTATGGTGGAAAGCCTATGGGCCACGATAAAGGTGGTTCTGCCTTTTGTAAGGTTGTTCAATGCCTGTTGTATCAGCTTTTCCGAAATGCTGTCCAATGCGGAGGTGGCTTCATCCAGTACAATGACCCTGGGATTACGAATCAGCGCTCTGGCAATGGAAATACGCTGTCTCTGTCCACCGGAAAGCTTACCGCCGTGCTCGCCTACCATAGTATCCAGTCCCTTCGGCAAGGAAGCGATTAAATCCGTCAGATTGGCAGCCTTTATGACCTCCGCCAGTTCCTCTTCCGATACATTTTCACATCCATAGGTGATATTGTCTCTGATAGTGCCGGAAAACAAAATGGAGGTCTGGGGAACTACCGCCAGGTGCTTTCTATAGGTGCGAAGGTCAATCTCCCGCATATCCTTTCCGTCTATCAGCACCTCTCCGCCATCCGTCAGATTAAATCCAATGACCAGATTTAAGATCGTTGTCTTTCCTGCGCCGGATTCCCCAACTAAAGCAATCGTCTCGCCCTGATTTACATGAAGGTTAAGGTGATTTAAGACCTTGTGATCATTGTTTTTATAGTGGAAGGAAACATCTTTAAAGTCAAATACGCCATTCACATCTGTAAGCGCTTCCTTGCCCTCATTCTTTTCAACATCTTCCGACAAAAGCACCTCCCCGATAGAGTTGACAGACTCAATGCCTTTCGCAATGGTGGGCAGCAGTGTCACAATAGCGGATACCTGATTGACCACCGTAGAGAAATAGCTCTGATAGAGGGTGATGTCACCTGCCATGATATTTCCCTTTATGGCAAGATAACCAGTAAAGGCAAGGCAGATTACCTGAAAGACCTGGAAAATCGCCCATCCCACAGAACCAAACAATGCCTGTACCAAATCCAGCTTATAACCTTTTTCAGCCACGGCAAAAAGCTGACCGCTCATCTTCTCCACTTCTTCATCTTCCAGTGCGTGTGCTCTCGTCACCGGTACCAGTTCTACCATCTCCATGACTCTGGCAGAGGTTTCTTCCATTTCCTTACGGAACTCGTTGTTGCGCTTTCTCATCACATTTCGGAATGAGACCATGGTAATTGCTGCAATCGGCGCCGTCAGCAGAAAAAAGATAAATACAATCATGCTCTTACTCACAGTAACAATCAGGGCAACCCCGATATTCAGCACGATGTTTAGAATGCTTAAAAACATCTGGGTGGAAAGAGTTTCTACGGCCTCCACGTCACGCATGATTTTAGATTGCAGTCTGCCGGACTGGGTCTCCACATGATAGGAAATAGAAAGCTGCTGCAGCTTGCGTATCAGGGCTTTTCTTAACCCGGTCTCCGCATAACGGGTAGCCAGACTCTTATAGGATGTATAAAGATAATTCATGGGAATATTGAGCGCAATCAGTGCAACCTCCAGCCCTGCATAGAAAAAGATATTACGCACAGTATCAGGGTTCTTTGTAGTCACATCATTGATAATGTTGGCTGTAATGATGGGCAACACCCAAACACAGGCATGCTTCAAAAAGAAGCACACCACGGCCATCACGAACTTATAATAGTTTCCCTTATATAAGGAAATCAGAATAGAGATTGGATGACCCTGATGTCTCCTGTAGCTCTCAATGAACCAACTCTCGGTATCAATTTCTTTCCTGGGTGATGTTTTTCTAATAAAATCCTTCATAGTCTTCCAACCTTTCATTCTTTCCCTATACACTGTAATACTTTATCATAAAATGTCCTGACAAAATATAACAGATTTATCTTTTTATACAAAAAGAGCAGATAATTTGTGGCGTGCTGCCATATTATCTGCTCTCTAACGTCTATCAGGATAAAAAACTAAAAATTAGTTGTTGATCAGCTTCTCGCTCTCGTTGTTCCAGCTGTAAAGCTTACGGATTTCCTCGCCGACCTTCTCAGAAGGATGCTCAGAAGCCAGCTTTCTCATAGCCTTGAAGTGAACCTGCTTGCCTGCGGGAGACATATCCAGTAAGAACTCTTTTGCAAAAGTACCATCCTGAATATCGGACAGAATCTTCTTCATAGCCTTCTTGGTATCTTCTGTAATGATCTTAGGTCCGGTAATGTAATCGCCATACTCTGCAGTATTGGAAATAGAATATCTCATGCCTGCAAAACCGCTCTGATAAATCAGGTCTACAATCAGTTTCATCTCATGGATACACTCAAAGTATGCATTTCTCTCATCATAGCCAGCTTCTACCAGTGTCTCGAAGCCTGCCTGCATCAATGCGCATACACCGCCGCAAAGAACTGCCTGCTCACCAAAGAGGTCGGTCTCTGTCTCGGTTCTGAAGGTTGTTTCCAATACGCCTGCTCTTGCGCCACCGATACCAAGTGCATATGCAAGTGCCAAATCCTGTGCCTTGCCGGTTGCATCCTGCTCTACAGCAATCAGACAGGGAACGCCTTTGCCGGCCTGATATTCACTTCTTACGGTATGTCCGGGTCCCTTAGGAGCAATCATGGTAACATCCACGTTCTTGGGAGGTACGATACAACCAAAATGAATATTGAAGCCATGAGCAAACATCAGCATGTTGCCCTCTTCCAGATTGGGCTCGATATCGTTCTTGTAAAGGTCTGCCTGCTTCTCATCATTGATCAGAATCATGATGATGTCAGCCTTCTTTGCTGCTTCTGCTGCGGTATATACCTCAAAGCCCTGTGCCTCAGCCTTTGCCCAGGATCTGGATCCTTCATACAAACCGATAATAACGTGACAACCGGAATCCTTCAGATTCAGTGCATGAGCATGACCCTGGCTGCCGTAGCCAATAATAGCAATGGTCTTACCCTCTAATAAAGACAGATTACAGTCTTCCTGATAAAAAATTTTTGCCATTTTCTTTTCCTCCATTAAATAATGACTTTAATAATTTTATAACTGACAGAAGGTTCATAAAACCTTCGGGTTATCATATCGCATACTACTCTTCTATGTAGGTAATATTCTCAGTGCCGCGGCAGAGACCTGCAATACCGGTTCTGGCAAGCTCCAAAATCTCATAGCCCTCCAACAGATTGATAAAAGCCTCAATCTTAGCCTGATTACCTGTCATTTCCACAATCAGGCTTTCCGCTGCCACATCGATAATCTTGGCACGGAAAATATCAGCAAGGGCAATCACTCCCTGTCTCTCATTGGCCTTAGCGCGAACCTTAATCAGAGCAAGCTCCCTGTATACGCTTTCATCCGGTTTCAGCTCCTTAATATCCCGGATATCCACCAGCTTCGCCACCTGCTTTTCAATCTGATCCAAGATCTGATCATCCCCGCTGGTCACAATTGTAATTCTTGTAAATCGGGGATCTGCCGTCACACCGGCGGTGATGCTCTCAATATTATAACCACGTCTGGAAAACAATCCGGAAATCCGGCTCAAAACACCGGAGGTATTGTCTACCAGCAACTGAAATACTTTCTTTTGCAAGTCCTTTTCCTCCACAACAAATTCTCCCATTGACTTCAATCATAGCAACACTTTTGCACCTTGTCAACGTATGACCTTTTGGAATACATATCATAACCGGAAGTTATCGTTGTACTGTATTCTCGGCTGTTGCTATTCCTATCAGTTATCTGTCTCCACACACTTAGACAGCGCAAGCGTTCCTGTTCTTGCGACCTCAACAATACTGATAGAAGCTAACATCTGGATAAAAAGCTTAGTCCTCTCAGGAACATCACAGACCTGAATCATCATCTGATTTTTGGACATATCCACAATATCAGCTTTCATCATTTCACAGATTTCCATAATGTCACGGCGGGTATTTTTGTTGTATTTTACTTTAACTAACATCAATTCCCTGCTGATACTCTGTGCTTCATCAAAGGTCTTTACTTTAATGACATCCAGCTTCTTGTTGAGCTGCTTTTCTATCTGCTCAATAGTGCGCTCATTGCCGCTGGATACAATCGTCATACAGGAAACCGTAGGATCGTCCGTCTCGCCCACCGCCAGGCTATCGATATTAAAGCACCTTCTGGAAAAGAGCCCGGCCACTTTGCACAATACACCGGAACGGTTCTCTACCAATACGGAATATATTTTTTTCATCTGCAAGCCGCCTCCTTTCTATTTAACAAGATCCATTGGATCAATCAGGCACTCTAACAGCATAGTTTCATCCTTTTCCAGGAACTTATCAATAACCTCGTCCATTCCTTCCATATTCGTAAGTCTCAGGAACGGAATGTCATATGCAGCAGACAGCTTTTCCAAATCAGGGCTGCCGGACAAATCCACAACGGAATAATGGTCCTTATAGGTATAGTGCTGATACTCCCTTACCATACCAAGATAATTGTTCTTTAACACGATAATCTTTACCGGTACATGGTGCTGTCTGATGGTAGCAAGCTCCATCATAGACATCTGGAAGGAGCCGTCACCACATACGGCAATCACCTGTTTTCCCATATCTGCCAGCTTGGCTCCCATTGCAGCAGGAATAGAGTAACCCATGGTTCCCATTCCGCCGGAGGTAAGGAATTTCCCTTCCTTCACGATATGATAGCCGCAGGACCATATCTGGTTCTGCCCTACGTCCGCTACATAGACAGCATCCTTCTGCATCTTCTCGGACAGGCGGGTGATAAAGGCTGCCGGATCCACATAGTCCGGATTCGGCATACGCTTCTTTGCCATAGAAATGCGGTAACCATTCAAAGTCTCTATCCACTCTTCATGCTCGCAGGAAAATTCCTGCTTGGAAAAATCATCAAAGATATGTTTTGCATCTCCTACCAAAGGAATGGTAGGACCTGCATTTTTACCAATTTCTGCCGGATCCACATCGATATGCACCAGCACTTTATTCTGGGTAATCAAATCCGGCTGGCTTACCGCACGGTCAGCCACACGGGCCCCTACCATAATCAGTAAATCCGACTCATTCATAGCCCTGTTGGCATAAGCCTTACCGTTATTCCCCACCATACCATAATACAAAGGATGCTCAGTCGGCATCACACCAATTCCCATCATGGTGGATACGACCGGAATCCGATGTTGCTCCGCAAAAGCACGCAGTTCTTTTTCTGCTTCACTTAACAGGACGCCGCCACCTGCACAGATAATGGGACGCTTTGCACGCTCCAGTTCCTTTATCACCTTTTTAATCTGTACAATATGTCCCTTGACCGTAGGCTTGTAGGTTCTTAAGGATACCTCCTCCGGATAAGAGAATTTGCTTATGGAGGCGTTCTGTACATCAATCGGAATATCAATCAGGACAGGCCCCTTTCTGCCGGAATTGGCTATATAAAAGGCTTCCTTGAAAATTCTGGGAATATCCTGTACATTTTTCACCAAATAACTGTATTTGACAAAGGACTCCACTGCGCCAGTAATATCTGCTTCCTGAAATACATCACTGCCCAAAAGCTCACTGTTTACCTGGCCCGTGATGCAGATTAATGGAATACTGTCTGCAAAGGCTGTTGCGATACCGGTAATGACATTGGTTGCCCCCGGCCCCGAAGTTACGGCGCAGACACCTGGCTTCCCTGTCATTCTCGCCATACCGCTGGCTGCATGTGCCGCATTCTGCTCCGTACGAATTAGAACAGTCCTGATATCGGACTGTAAGATACTGTTATAAAAAGGACAGATTGCAACGCCCGGATAGCCAAAGACTACTTCTACGCCCTCTGCCTCCAGACATTTGATTATGGCATCTGCACCTATCATATTCGTTCCTCCCTTGTTTCCTTACTGCAATACATATTCATGTTATTTTAACACACTAAAGCAATGATATTCAACATGAAATTTTTACTGTTCTGCTATGGAGCCTGTTCGATTTTAAGCTGTTCTATCAGCCTGCCGGCCAGCCTGACTGCCTCGGCTGCATCCCTGGAATATCCGTCCGCACCGATTTCCTTGGCATATTCCTCTGTGATAACTGCGCCGCCCACCATGACTTTGGCCTTGACACCCTGCTCCTTTGCATAATTAATCACTACTTCCATCTGCTTCATAGTAGTGGTCATCAATGCGGAAAGCGCGATAATGGAAGCATTGTATTCCTTCGCCGCATCTATGATTTTTTCTTTGGGAACATCCTTCCCAAGATCAATGACTTTGAAACCATAGTTCTTCAGCATCAATACAACCAGATTCTTACCGATGTCATGAATGTCTCCTTCCACAGTAGCAATAACTACTACAGGCATGTCCTCTCCACTGTTTTCCTTGAGCATGAGAGGTTCCAGCACTTCGATGGAAAGCTTCATAGCCTCCGCTCCTGCAATAAGCTGGGGCAGGAAATATTTTCCGCTGTCAAAATAATCTCCTACAGTATTGATGGCCGGTAAAAGCACCGTATCCAGCAGTTCTTTCGGTTCTGCGCCATCCGCTAACGCATCCTTGGTAATCTGTACGATACCGCCTTTATTTCCCTTCAGGACAGCGTCCCGCAGCTTCTGTCTGGAAGGACTAAGTTCTCCGGCATCTGTACCTGCTTTTTTTTCTGTCGTATCGCCATTTGCATTTCCCACATCTGTCCGGCTCTTCGCAGCCTGCGCCATGGAGACAGAGGGTGCTCCTGTTGCTCCCATACGCTGTAACTGCTGTTCCTGTAAGGCACGTTTCTCTTTGATGACATCTGCAAACTCAATATAACGCATATCCGCTTCATCCTTATTTAGCAGTAAATCCGATGCAAATGCACACCCCATTAGCAGTTCCTGGGAAGGATTGGCGATGGCCATAGTAAGTCCAGCCTGGATTGCCATAGTAAGAAATGCCGTATTCACATAGCTTCGCTCCGGCATACCGAAGGAAATATTGGAAAGGCCGCAGATGGTGGCAAGCCCCTCTTTTTTACAGTAGCTGATAGTCTCTAAGGTCTCAAGCGCCGCCTTTTTGTTGGCTCCTACCGTATTGACCAGTCCGTCTACGATAATATCCTCTTTTTGAAAACCAAGGCTTTCTGCCCTGTCCAGAATTTTTCTGATGATATCTTTCTTTTCTGCCAAATCTGCCGGTAGTCCCGCATCAGAAAGCGGCAACAGGATAAACATAGCTCCGTATTTTTTTACGATGGGAAGGAGGTTCTCAAACTTTTCCTTTTCGTAAGAAACGGAATTGACAAGTGCACGTCCCGGATATCGTCTCAGGGCTGCCTCCAAAACAGAAATATGGCTGGAATCCAAGGAAAGAGGAAGACTTGTCACACCGGCAACTTCTTCTATAGCCCGTAACATCATTTCCTTTTCATCAATACCGCCCATTCCCATATTGATATCCAGTATCTGCGCACCACATGCCTCCTGCTCCTCGGCAAAATCCTTTACCATGTCCAGGGAACCTTCCTTAAGTGCTGCCTGCAGCTTCTTTTTCCCGGTTGGATTAATACGCTCCCCGACAACAATGAAATTATCATCCAGGGAAAAAGCAACCGTCTTCCTTTCCGAAGAAAGATAGCGGGTACCTGCCTGCTTCCCTGTTATGACAGGTCTCTTTGTTCCAACGCATTCCTTTAACCGTCTGATATATTCGGAGTCAGTTCCACAACAACCACCTAATATGGAAGCGCCTGCTTCCTTTAACAGCATCATCTCTTCTGCAAATTCTTCTGCCTGCATGTCGTAACAGGTATTGCCGGCACTGTCCACTGAAGGAAGCCCTGCATTGGGCTTTGCAATCACAGGGATGTCCACTGCCTGTACCATGGTACGGATAATATTTTCCATTGCAGCCGGTCCGGTAGAGCAGTTTGCACCCACCGCATCTGCTCCTAGGGAGGAAAGTACTACGGCTGCTGTCAAAGCATCAGTCCCGTACAGAGTCCTGCCATCCCCTTCGAAAGTCATCGTAACCAGAACGGGCAGCTCACAGGTCTCCTTTGCAGCAATCACTGCAGCTCTCGTCTCCTGAAGGCTCATCATGGTTTCCACCACCAGCATATCTACGCCGGCATTTACCAATGCCTCAATCTGCTCCTTATACACCTCTACCAACGTTTCAAAATCCAGCGTTCCAACCGGAGCAAGCTGTTCCCCTGTCATGGTGATATCTCCTGCAATATAGGCCCTTCCTCCTGCCGCCTGTTTCGACAGTTCCACAAGCTTCTTTGTCATTGCAAAAAGTTCATCCTGCAGACCGTATTCTGCCAGTTTAATCCGGTTAGCCGTAAAGGTCGGCGCATAGAGAATGTTACTACCTGCCTCGACATATCCCTCTTGTAATTTCACGAAAACATCCGGATGCTCCAAAATCCATTTTTCAGGGCAGACGCCTGCCGGCATACCTGCCTTCATCAGATTGGAACCGGTCGCACCATCCAGATATATAATATTTTTTCCAGCCCATGCTGCAAATTCTTTTTTGGTCATTGTCTTTTCCTTCTTCAGTTAAATATTTTTATTTTTCATAATAGCATGATTTTTTGAATTGGGCAATTACATCGTCAATTTATATTGCTTTCACTTATAAAATGTGATAAATTTTATAATATCTATTGAAAAAATATTGGAGGATAGGTAATTGAAAAATAAATTTTTTCTACTCCTGTTCGTGTTTGCATTTGTTTTTCTGACAGGCTGTGGTGAAGACCCCAAGTTAGCCAAATTTCAAAAAGATATTGACTCTTTCTGCTCCGAAGTAGCCGCCATTGATGCCAAAATCAACGCTATTGATGCACAGTCTGAAACAGCAACGGATGAGCTTTTGGATTATCTGGATCAGTTGGATCAATCTTTTCAAGTACTAGCTAATATCTCTGTTCCCGAGGAATATTCCTATATAGAGGAGCTTGCAGATGATGCCAGCAGCTATATGACTACCGCTGTAGAGTCCTACCATGAAGCATTCAGCAATAATTCCTACAACGAATACACTGCTGACTACGCCAGACAAAACTATGAGCGTGCTTACAAGCGCGTCACTATCATCTTACAGCTTTTACGTGGAGAAGAAATTACCGATGAGGATGTGACCTTTGAAACAGAATAATAGACATAAAAAAACCGCAACAGCGGTTTTTTTAATTGACTGAAGAGTCTGTCGGCAAAAGCTCCGAGAGCGGATGAAAACTATATCCCATCTCTTCCCACTTTGTAAGCAGTTCATCCAGGATTTCCCCATTTGTTTTGGAAGTACTATGTAATAATACAACAGCCCCCGGATGTATCCTGCCAACCAGTTTTTTGAAGGCTTCCTCCTTGGTTGGCTGTTTATCCTGATACCAATCCACATAGGCAAGACTCCAGAAAAAGGTATGATATCCCAAATCTTTTGCCATCTGTAAATTTTCCGTATTGTATTTTCCCTGAGGCGGCCTGTAATACATAGCCATTTCTTCACCTGTTATCTCCTGGAACAAAGAAGCCACATCGTCCATCTCTTTTTGAAAAGCATTCTTATCGGATATTTGGGACATGTCCGGATGGTGATAGGTATGATTTCCCACTTCATGCCCTTCATTGACCATCCTTTTTACAATATCCGGTGCCGTTTCCAAAAAGTGACCCACTACAAAGAAAGTCGCCGGTGCCTGATGCTTTTTCAACGCATCCAGTATCGGTTCCGTATTGCCGTTTTCATACCCACAGTCAAAGGTCAGGTAAATTACCTTTTCCTTGTTGTCACCTACATAATAAGCATCGTACTTTGCAAGCTCTGCCGCCGAAACAGTCCCGGAGGGCTGTGTCCCTTCTTTTCCGAACCCCAGTCCCCAGTTTTCCGCCTCCGCGAGTTTTGCCGAAGAAGCTTCCACATAACTTACTAGGTATCCCGCTGCCCTGCCTAAAAAGAACATACCTGCTAAAAGTAATAAAACCCAAAATTTCTTCATAAAAAAAGCCCTCAATATCTCCTTAGTAGAGTATATTAAAAGCTCTTTTAAATCATGCCTTATGCATCTTATATTCCAGGTATCCTGCATAAATAATGACCGCAATGCTAATCCATTGGGATGTGGAGAACCATAGGAATGCTCCCCTTTCCGCATCTGCGCGGAAATATTCCAGCAGGAAGCGCATCACACCATATGTAAATAAATAAACTTCAAAGATACGCTTCTTATCCCACAGCCTCTCTACTAACAGCAAAATGGCGAATATAACCAGATTGCCGAAGCTCTCATAGAGTTGCACCGGTAATCCATCCACACCATAGCAACAGCCTGCCATATAACAGCCAATTCTGCCAAGCGCATGGGCAATCGGAAAAGAAGGCACCATACAAATCAGACTATCCTGAAAAGATACTTTGAATCTGCGACAATACAGCCATATCACAAATACAGCTCCAAATAGACCGCCATAAAAAACAAAGCCGCCCGATAAATAAGCAACAACATTGTCCAGACTGGCAAAAATAATGTCTTTATATTGGATGATGACCGGAATATCTATCAGCAGATATAAGATTTTTCCGCCTACGACAATGCCGATAGCGGAAAGAATCCCCATGTACAGTACGTCCTCTCTTTCTACTCCGCATTTCCTTGCTCTCAGAAAACTGAGAGCAATTGCGGAAAGTATACCGGTCAGACACATGACACCGTACATGGCGATTTCATGTCCAAAAACAGTGATATAGGGTAACATTTAGTAAGTTGATGCAAGACCGGCAGCGCCAAGGCAGCCAACACATGCTACACATGCGATGAAGGAAATTGCACACAAACCTAAGCCGATTGCGCTCATTACGATACCTGCAGTACCCATACCGGATTTTGCTTCCTTATTTGCGCTGATACCAAGTATAAGGCCGATAACGCCAAATACGATACCTAACAGTGCACCATATCCAAAAAAGATACATACCAGGGAAAGAATACCCAGTACTAAGGATGCAATCGCTTTACCATTTGTTTTCTTTTCTTCCATTTTTTTATCCTCCTCATAGATGAATGTTTATATTATTTTCATAATAAAACCAATTTTAGTAATAACCGTAGCTGGATAACTCCTCTAAGATGCTGGCAGTGGATCCAAGCATAACAATGCCGATAATCCAGCTGATGATGCTTAAACCAATTGCAACAGCTGCTACAATGATGCCTGCTGTTCCAAGCTTGGTCTTATTCTTCTTGTTGCCAAGAATTCCCAGTATCAAACCTACAATGCCACAGATAACACCTACGATACCGCTGCAGCATCCTAATACAATACCAACGATACCCAATACCAATGCTGCGATGGACATACCGTTAGGCTTGTTTTCAGGCTGCTGTACAGGTGCAACATAAGGCTGCTGATATACAGGCTGCTCTGTTGTCTGCTGATACACAGGCTGTTCCGGTGTAACCGGCTGCTGGTCAAATCCATTGTTAAAATTTTGTCCGTCCATGAATGATGAACTCCTTTCATACTTTAAAAATTATGTATGTAAAAAGGTCTCCCCTTATACATCAAAAAACAATGATGCCAAATACAAATTTAAGTAAATTCTTCAATATAAAATTTAGTGTTATCACAACCACTGCACCATATAGAAACCAATAATGAAAACGCACTCCTTTAATGCGACCTCTGCTTAGCAGAGAAATGGTCTGTGAAATCATAAATACCAGATAAATAGTCACTGAATAAACTACCAATGGATGATAATACAAGGACTGTATAATATGCCCATGAAGCAATTCTCTCATTGCTCTGGTTCCACCACAGCCCGGACAATAGATACCCAGAAGGCTGTAAAGAACGCATGGAGGATAAATACCTGAATCCATCTTTGAAATATAAAATAAGATGAAAGGACCACCGACAAAAAAAGCAATAATCCCTGCGATATACATCCCCTGCTCTAAGGTAAGCTGTCTCCTCATCATACATCCATATATATGGCAATCGTCATAATAAGGCTCATACAAAGGCCGATTGCACTACAGATAACACCTGCCAGTGCCATACCTCTTCCATCATATTTCTTTGCAAGCGCAATGATGCTGAATACCAGTCCTACAGCAGCAATTAAAATACCCACTATTGAAAAACAACAGGAAATTATGGAAAGAATTCCGCAAATCATACCTGTTATAGCAAAACCTATCATACCATTATTCTTTGGTAACTGCCCCGGCTGCTGATAGATATAGCTGTTCTGCATCTGTCCCTGATAATACGGCTGCTGTCCGAAATCATTTCCCTGGAAAACAGTTTTGTTGTTTGCATTACCATTCATCCAAGGTTCCGTATATACATATTGCTGATTATCTATATATGGATTAGGCGTTGCCTGTTGTTCATATGGATTGGGTGCCGGTTGTTGGCTTGGGACTCCCATGTAGGGATTCTGCTGATTGCTGTATGGATTCTGCTGTCCTGTAAATATTCCCTGATTGTCCGGGTTCTGTCCACCGGTATAAGAATTAAACTGATTGCTGTCCATGGCATTCCTTTTCAACATAAATAGTCTTAACATCAAATATTATGCCTTATTGCATCCCTTTTGTCAACAATTGTTACCCATTATGTTTATTTTTTGTTTATTTTTTTTTAATAATTGTTTCAGTCCCTGAATGTGCGGAGGGCTTCTATTGTCTGGCTGATTAAATCATCCAGTTCCCATCCTAGCATTTCAGCTCCCCGTTCAATGACTTCTCTGGAACAGCCGGCAGCAAAATTCTTACTTTTATACTTTTTCTTGACTGATTTTAATTCCAGATCCTGTACACTTTTAGAAGGTCTCATAATAGCTACAGCGCCTATCAGCCCTGTCAGTTCGTCCACCGCATATAAGACCTTTTCCATTTCATGCTCCGGCTTGATATTTACCGTGATAGCATATCCGTGGCTCGCTGTTGCATGAATGATTCTTTCGTCTATTCCTCTTTCCCGCATGATTTCCTGCTCTTTCATGCAATGCTCATCAGGATAGCGTTCAAAATCCAAATCATGCAAAAGGCCGACAATACCCCAAAATTCTGCTTCATCATCATATCCCAGCTTATTGGCAAAATATTTCATTGTCTGTTCTACAATCTGCGCATGCTCCAGATGAAATTCCTCCTGATTGTACTCTGTCAATAAATCCCATGCTTCTTTTCTTGTCATCTTATGCTGTACCTCTTTTTCAGACTATTACAAATGCCGCAATCCCTGGAGATTACGGCATTTTTTAGCATTCATTAATTTGT
>JBJFCM010000090.1:0-1439 GCA_051888955.1 Lachnospiraceae bacterium
GCAACTCTTGCGATATGCTCCTTGCCGTTTACCTTGGAGCTCATCTTTGCGATTGCGTCTACTGCGCAATCAGTTGCTTTCTTCATACCTTTTCTTAAGATAATCGGATTAGCGCCTGCTTCCAGGTTCTTCATACCTGCATTGATCATCGCCTGTGCAAGTACGGTAGCGGTAGTCGTACCATCACCTGCTACATCATTGGTCTTGGTAGCAACTTCCTTAACAAGCTGTGCGCCCATATTCTCAAACGGGTCTTCCAGTTCAATTTCCTTTGCAATGGTAACACCATCGTTGGTGATAAGGGGTGCGCCAAAAGACTTATCCAGTACTACGTTTCTCCCTTTGGGTCCAAGTGTTACTCTTACGGTGTCTGCCAGCTGGTCAACACCCTTTCCTAATGCTGCACGCGCTTCTGCGCCATATTTAATTTCTTTTGCCATAATTAAACGCCTCCAAATAGATTAGATTTATTATTGATCAGTTACTGAATCACTGCCAGAATATCGTTCTGCTTTACAATGATGTATTCATCCTCTTCGATCTTTACTTCTGTTCCCGCATATTTGGAATAGATAACCTGATCGCCAACCTTTACTTCCATCTTAACTTCCTTGCCGTCTACACATCCGCCGGGGCCAACTGCTACTACCTCAGCCTGCTGGGGTTTTTCTTTATTCTGGCCGGGAAGAACGATACCTGATTTGGTAGTTTCTTCTGCTACTAACTGCTTCAATACGACTCTGTCACCTAATGGTACTAATTTCATAATGATTGCCTCCTTGATGTCTCTGTTTTTCAAATTATTAGCACTCAACTTTATCGAGTGCTAATTTCTACAACATATATTAATTTTATATGCAGGGCTTTGCAACCACATGCACGAACAAATATTTCTTATTACCTTTTTTTTCCTCTTGTTTTCTTTTATTATCTCCCATTTTCTTACTTTTATCCATTTGATGGGATTTAATATTTATTTTATATTCTGTTAATTTTTTATTTTTTCCTCTTGCCAAGCAGGGCAAAAACACCAAAAACAACAGTAAAAGCGTAGCCCATGAACAGATTGGTTGCGAACTGCCCCCAAAGTTCATACCTATTCATATACATAGGCAGGTCCAGCAATACATCAAAGTAATTAAAATGGCTGTGTGCACCCTCATTTAGTGCCTGAAAGACACTGAAACCGTAGGAAGCATAAGTGGCGGGAATAATAATGAGCAATCCGAATACCACGCTGATGACAACACCGAAAGTATCCTCTTTCCCGTTCAGCTTCTTATAGCCTGCCTGTGCCAGGAAAAAGATCAATACAGAAACCCAGCCGGAAATATAGCCCAGACATCCGATAGCAGTCCATACAAGGCCACCCAGAATAGCGCCGATTAAGGCACCGATAACACCCTTCCACCTGTTGTTTTTCTCAATAACCGGTGATG
>JBJFCM010000090.1:1539-13058 GCA_051888955.1 Lachnospiraceae bacterium
GTGTAGGTCCCGTTCGTGTTGTAATTACTGTTCGTCGTATAAGTTCCGTCCGTGTTGTAAGTATAATTTGAAGCTCCGTTGTTATTCATGTTGTTGTTCATGTTGCTGCTGTCCATGATCACATTTTCTCCTCTCGCAATGTAGAAATATAAAATTTATAAAACTTTTATAAAATCATATCATAAATCTGAACTAAAAAAAAGATGCTGTTACAAACAACATCTTTTTTCACATTTATTATCGGATAAAATTGGTCCGCACCTTCGGCTCATGTACAGGCTTCTCAATGCCTGCTGCCCTGCCTGCCTCAATAGAACGAAGCAGCCATGCCATATTCTCACCGAGTGTACGCATGGTCTGCATACCTTCCTCGTCCTTCTTCACTTCTTCAGGCGTACTTCCATGCACCTGATTCCAGTACTGGGAAGAAACCACCGGCATGCTGTTGATTGTAAAATACTTATTCAGCTGGTCGAATGCCGCCGAAGCGCCGCCACGCCTGCAGGAAACCACTGCAGCGCCGGGCTTAAGGGATAATTTACTGCCGCTGCTGTAAAAGAGTCTGTCTAAAAACGCCGTAATCTGTCCGCTGGCCGCTGCATAATGCACGGGAGAGCCAATCACAATGCCATCCACCTCTGACAGCTTTGCTGCCGCTTCATTTACCTTATCATCAAACACACAGCTTCCCGTTCTGCCACAGCCTCCGCAGCCCATGCAGCCTGCCAAAGGCGCTTTCCCTACCCAGAAAATTTCCGTTTCAATCTGATGGCTTTCAAGCGTCTCCGCCACTTCACAAAGTGCGGTATACGTACAGCCTTTCTCATTCGGACTGCCGTTAATCAGCAATACCTTCATATTGCACATCTCCTTAACATTTGATTTCGAGATAACCTAAAAGCTTGCTCATATCATATTCTTCCAGGACACCCAGATTGGGGTCATAGAACTTTCCGTCATACTCTACCAGATAGTGGCAGAAGCGTCCCATCTTCTCCATCATAATACAGCACTTGGGCAATACACAGTCAGCACCTTCCGTATAAGTAATGATATCGGTATGGTCGATGCCGTAATAGTTGAGTGCAGAAATCACACGGCCCATGGTAGCCTGCCATTCCCTGCAGTCCATAACGCGGATAACATCTGCAATCGTTACGCCCGCCAGCATAGCCACACAGGTCTGTCCGCACAGACCGTCCTCAGGCTGAATAATGACCTCCATGCTGTCAATCTTACGGATGGGCTTCTCAAAGCTGTAGGGACTGTTCTGGTCCATCTTAATCAGGCTGCCGTTTACATGCAGCAGAATATTGTGAGTCTCGCTGATATCTACCTGAATAGCGTCCTCATCCTCCACATGAATCTCATAATTGCCTTTTTCCTTCGGAAGCAGTTCGCAATCGATAATCTTATTATCTAGCACCATATCGGCCTTAATGACCTCACGCTGCTTGCATACTTCCCATACATTAAAAGGAATCTGAATCATATATCCTTTTTCTTTTTTCTCAATTTTTGCATTGAAAAAATATCTCATTTATCTTACCTCCCAAAAACTTTTGTTCTCCTAAAAAGATTGTAGCAAATTCTACAATCATTGCAATCATTTTTTCCCGATTTTCCGCAAGGTACTTAAAAAAAAACATGCTGATAAAAAAGTATCAATCTTTCCGGGTTATTTCGCCCTTTTCACCTGCGAGGGAGGACATCCGTAGCGCTTTTTAAAGAGCTTGCTGAAATGGTAGGCATCCTCATATCCCACCTGTTCGGCAATCTCCTGGATACTTCCGGGGAAGCCTGCCTTCAAAAGCTCCATCGCCCGCTCTAAACGGATATTGATCAAGTGTCTGATAGGCGTATCTCCTGTCTCACTCTTAAATATCCTGGATATGTAAAAGGGACTTAAGTACATATTCTCTGCAATCTGGTCCAAGGATATCTTTTCTGCATAATGGTCTTCAAAATAGCTGACTATCTGCTCCACCACATACTTTTTATTGATGGATTCAAAGGCACAGCCCGTCTTTAGCTCCACAGGCTCTACCTGCTGCTTCACAATCAACAGTATAATCTGCATCAGATAGGTCTTCATCATAAAGTACCTGCCCTGCCAATAAACGGTGTTTTCCGCCTCCATAGAGGCACAGAGTTTAAAAAGCTTCTGCCTGAAATCCCCCGATGTATGGATAATCGGCTCATCTGCAGGCAGCGGCAGCGAATTCTCCGGCAGATTCTTAAAATGGATATCCGATGCGCCTACAAAGAACTCCGTCAGCGCATTTGCTGCATCCGTTACCAGCCCCTGATGCCTGGTTCCCGGATTAAAAATCAGCAGGTCCCCTTCCTTTACATCATAGATATTGCCATCAATCTTGTATTGTCCGCTTCCCGACATCATAAAAGCAATTTCAAGATGGTCATGAGAGTGATACTCCTTCTCATCCTGCATACGTCTGCCCTTCCAGGTAAATAAAAATGTCGGATTCAACTCTTCTATAAGCAATTCTGTATTTTCCTCATTCATGTATAAACTCATACCTCTCTGACACTTGTCACCCTGCTGTGCAGACACATTTTCTGCATGCCTATAGGATATCACAACTCCCTCCTTTTTTCTACACCTTTGCAAAAAGATACAGGTTTGCCACAAGATACTCCATTTCTTTTTCATATTAAGATGTTAGTATAAGGCTAATGAAAGCGAGGTTTTACTATGACACCAATAAAATGGTTCCTTTCCTTTTTAAAGAAATACCGTAAAAATATGATAGTGGGCATTATTCTCACAGCACTGATTACTGCCCTCAACATTGTCAACCCTTATATTTCCGGTCTGATTGTGGATGATGTCATCCAGGGCGGGGCTTATGATCTGCTGCTTCCCTTCGTAGCCTGTATGCTGGGTGTCATCATCATCAAAAGCGTTCTGCGTTTTCTATACCAGATTGTTTTTGAAACTGCCTCTCAGGGCGTGCTCTATGATATGCGCGACAAAGTATACAGAAAGCTTCTCCAGGAGGATTTTAACTTCTATAATAAGAAGCGGACCGGTGATCTGATGAGCCGCCAGACCGGCGATATGGATGCCATCCGGCATTTTGTAGCCTACGTGGTTTATGCCACCTGTGAAAATGTGCTGATGTTCGCTTTTGCCCTGGTCATGATTTTCACCGTCAATGTAAAGCTGGCGCTGTGCATGCTGATTGTACTTCCCTTCACTGCCTTCTGCACCTACATGCAGTCAAAGGCGGTAAAACCGGCCTTTAAGCGGAACCGTGAGTGCTTCTCCTCCTTAAATGCCTTTGTCCAGGAAAATGTCAGCGGCAATCGTGTCGTACGTGCTTTTTCCAAGGAAGATTTTGAAATCGAAAAATTCAATAAAGAAAACGATGCTTTCCGTGCTGCACAGATTGACGCTTCCAAGGTCTGGATGAAATATGTGCCCATTTTCGAAGTTCTGGCCTATGCTTTAAACATCATTCTGATGCTGTACGGAGGCTACATGGTCATAACCGGAGAGCTTTCCATGGGTAATCTGGTCACCGTAAACGGCTACCTCTGGATGCTGAACCAGCCTCTCCGCAATGCTGGCTGGCTGGTCAACGATATCGGCAACTTTATTACCTCGGTAGAAAAAATCTATGCCACCTACAGTGAAGAGCCCAATGTGAAAACGCCTTCCCGGGGCATTACCAAAAAGCTGGACGGTGAAATCGAATTTAAAGACGTATCTTACCGGGCAGATGATGAGGACATCGTCATGGATGTCAATTTCAAGGTATCCCCGGGACAGACTGTCGGTATCATCGGTTCCACCGGCTCAGGTAAATCCACTATTATGAACCTTCTGTGCCGGTTCTATGATGCCACCTCCGGACAGGTCTTGGTGGACGGCGTGGATGTCCGTGATATGGACCTTTACAATCTGCGTGACAACATCGGTATGGCGATGCAGGATGTATTCCTTTTCTCCGATACCATAGAAGGCAATATTGCTTACGGACGCCCTGATTGCTCCTTTGAGGAAGTAAAAAAGGCGGCCATCATGGCGGATGCCAACCATTTCATCATGGCGATGCCGGACGGATACGATACCATCGTCGGAGAACGTGGTGTGGGGCTTTCGGGCGGACAGAAGCAGCGTATTTCCCTGGCCCGCGCCCTCTTAAAGGACCCTTCCATCCTGATACTGGACGACACCACTTCGGCTGTAGATATGGAAACAGAAAGCTACATCCAGAAGCAGCTGAAAAATATCGAAAAGGATTGTACCATTTTTATTATTGCATACCGCATTTCTTCCATAAAGGATGCCGATTTGATTTTGGTTATGGACAAAGGAAGGATTATCGAACAGGGTACCCACGATGAGCTTGTAGCAAAGGGCGGCTACTACGCTGCCGCTTTCCACAACCAGTATGGGGAAATTCCTGCCGAACTCTTACAGAAAGGGGGCAACTAAAATGGCAAGAAACAAATATGATGTTGACGAAGTATTAGAAGACAGTTTTGATTTAGGCCAGGTAAAACGCCTTGCCGGCTACATAAAGCCCTATAGAAAACAGATGTTTTTTGTTGTTGCCCTGATGCTCTCCTCCTCCGCCCTGACCATGTTAATTCCCATTTTCTTTCAGCGGATTATGGATTACAGCATTCCCCAAAAGGACATGAAATCCATTTGGATATACTGCGGGCTGACGCTCCTCGTTGCCTTATATTCGGCCTTAGCACTGCGCCTGAAAATTAAGAAAATGAGCTTCATCGGGCAGAGCATTATACATGATCTGCGTTACGATATTTTCTGTCACCTGCAACAGCTGCCTTTTTCCTACTATGATGACAGGCCCCATGGGAAAATTCAGGTACGCGTGGTAAACTATGTAAACAGCTTAAGTGATTTGCTCAGTAACGGTATCGTCAACACCTTTACCGATTTGTGCAACCTCATCTTCATCCTCATATTTATGCTGGTTCTGGATGTAAGACTGACACTCATCTGCCTCTGCGGTCTGCCTCTGCTCGCTATCGTTATTATCTTTATTAAGAAGAAACAGCGTAAGGCATGGCAGATTCAAAGCAACAAACAGTCCAACCTGAATGCCTATATTGCAGAAAGCATCAACGGTATCCGGGTGACCCAGTCCTTCGTGCGGGAAGAAGAAAACACAGGAATTTTTAACAAATTGAGCAAGAGCTACCGTTCTTCCTGGATGCGTGCTGTAATATTCAACTTTACCCTGTGGCCCAGTATCGATATCATTTCCACTCTCACCACTTCCTTTATTTACGTGCTGGGTGTGCAATGGATACTGGCACCTTCCGTCACCCTGACAGTAGGTGTGCTGATTGCTTTTACTGCCTATATCAGCAGGTTCTGGCAGCCTATCAACACACTGGCAAGCTTTTATAATTCACTGCTTACCGCCATCTCCTACCTGGAGCGTATTTTTGAAACCATTGACGAGCCGGTTCTGGTAAAGGATGAACCGGATGCAGTGCCTATGCCACCTATCCACGGCGATGTGACCTTTGAAAATGTATCCTTCAGCTATGAGGAAGGCCATAAAATACTGGATTCCATCAATTTCACCGCCCACCAGGGTGAAACCTACGCTATCGTAGGTCCTACCGGTGCCGGTAAGACCACTATCGTCAATCTGATCAGCCGTTTCTATAATGTAGATTCCGGCCGTGTCCTGATCGACGGTGTGGACATTTCCAAGGTAACGCTGCACTCCTTACGTACCCAGATGGGCATCATGATGCAGGATTCCTTTATCTTTGCCGGCACCATCATGGACAATATCCGTTACGGCAATATGGATGCTACGGACGAAGAGGTCATCACTGCCGCCAAGACAGTATGTGCCCACGATTTTATCATGGAAATGGAGAATGGCTATTACACCGAAGTAAACGAACGGGGAAGCCGCTTATCCGCAGGACAGCGCCAGTTGATCTCCTTTGCAAGAGCGCTGCTTGCCAACCCCCGTATCCTGATATTGGATGAGGCTACCTCCAGCATCGATACAGAAACGGAAATCCTGCTGCAAAAGGGACTGAACCAACTGTTAGTCGGGCGTACCTCCTTTATCATTGCACACAGACTGTCCACGATTAAGAATGCGGACTGCATTATGTACGTGGATAAGGGTGCTATTCTGGAAAAGGGAAATCATGATGAGTTGATGGCAGAAAAAGGGGAGTATTACAGATTGTATATGTCTCAGTATGATTTTCTGAAGGCGCAGTGATTTAGAAACCTGGTGACGGTGTAAACCCTGTACCGGATACGGTACAGGGTTTACGTCTGTTTATATATGTATTTTGTTATGATAAATCTCTTCTACCTTATGTGTATCCAGCATAAATGCATCGACAATGTCAGGATCAAAATCTGATCCCCGCCCATTTAATATAATGCTATAACATTCTTTGAGGGGCATAGCATCTCGATAACACCGTTTCGCTGATACAGCATCAAACACATCCGCCACAGCCATGATACGAGCACAAAGTGGTATCTCCGCTCCCTTCAGTCCATCCGGATATCCCTTTCCATTCCATTTTTCATGATGATACCTTGCAACTTGAAATGCCATATTCTCATATTCACCATTATAAAGATGTCCGAATGTATCTTTGATAATCTTTCCGCCAATCACCGGATGTTCTTTCATCTTATCATATTCCTCATCTGTCAGTTTCCCCGGTTTCTGTAAGATAGCATCCGGAATCCCAATCTTACCAATATCATGCATCGGGGCAGACTGTTCCAAATTATCGATATAATCCTTTGTAATCAGCCTCTTATACTTCTCACTTTTTCTCAGATTTTTAGCAATCAAAACAGCATACGCAGAGGAACGCCGAATATGCCCACCGGTATTATCGTCCTTATTTTCTACCAATGTTGCAAATCCCATCACCATTTCATGATGGTAGTGTTCCAATCCATGAATTGTCGGATTTTCCATATTCAAATAAATACTGATGACAACCATGATAAGGGCTATACAGGATACTAAAGATTCCGGATATATAATCTGCAATGACATTATAATAATGATAAATACTAGTGTAGTCGATAATCCTTTCCTCTTATTTTGGGAAATATATCTGAATTTTGTTATTATGATTGCGACCGTCAGCACACAGTAGATTGCAACACTGCCAAAACAAATATAGACCGCTGTTCCCATGGAATAATTTGTATATTGTCCCTGAACAAAATGAATATCCGGGAGAAAAATTATCGTAAGAAAAATAGAAATCATACTGGGCAGTATATACGCCGCCTTGATCCATTTCCTTTTAGGTATTCCTACCGTTACAGATACCCAATACCAAAATAACAGAGTAACAAAAATCTCATAAAACACAAACATTCCCAAGTGTGCAATTAAATTAACGGCCTTGGGAACCAGTTCTAAATAATTTACTGTACAAGCTGTAACCCCATCAAAGAAAACAGCCAATTCTGACACAATAAAAAATAAGTCAAATATATGATTGCAGTTTGATTTCTGTGTAAGCCGATTTAGGTTGTTCCCCTCTTTTATAAAAATAATTCCCACATATGCCAGAATCAGCAGACACATAATCTGTGTTTTACACCATTGTAATATTATCATAAGAACCTCCCCTCAATTTATCCTTTCCGTACAGTATGATATAGCGTCAAATGCTAATTATTCTCTTTTTTCATCATCTTCCACACCGTAAGCCTAAACACCGTCACAGTTGTTGCCACTGCCAGGATATCGGATACGGGCTCTGCCAGAAATACCGCAAAAACCTTATCTTCGATAAATACAGGCAGAATATAGATTAGCGGTATGAGCAAAATCAGCTTTCTCAGTACAGCCAGGAATAAGGAATGCACCGCTTTTCCCATGGCCACAAAGGTCTGCTGGCAGGCTGACTGAGCTCCAAAGATGCAAATACCGGCCATGTAGATACGCATGGCCCAACTGCAATATTGGATAAGAGCCTCGTCCGGTGTGAAAATTCTGGCAAGAAGCTGTGGTGCTGCCATCGCCACACTCCACAGCAGGAAGGTATATCCCAGACAGGCTGCAAGAGTCAGCAAAAAGGCTTTCCTTACCCTTTCCATCTTCCCGGCTCCATAGTTGTAACTGACTATCGGCGTCATTCCCTGGCTCAGTCCCTGAATGGGCATCATAGCAGCCTGCATCACGCTGCTTAGTATCGTCATGGCGCCTACCGCCATATCTCCGCCGTATTTCAACAGGGAAGTATTAAAGCTTATGGACAACAGGCTTTCCGTAGCCTGCATAATAAAGGGTGACACCCCAAGTGCAAGCACCGGTCCGATAACGGACGGCTTTATTTTCAAATATTTCTTTTTGATACGCAAATAGGTTTTTTTACCCGATAAAAAGACCAGTACCCAGATTGCAGAAACTGCCTGAGAAAACACAGTGGCAATAGCCGCACCTTTTACCCCCATGGAAAAGCCGAAAATAAAAACCGGATCCAATACCAGATTGATGCCTGCGCCAATCATAACGGTCTTCATGGCAACTGTCGCAAAGCCCTGTGATGTGATAAAGGCATTCAGTCCCGTTGTCATCTGCACAAAGATGGTTCCCAGCACATAGATGCGCATATAGTCATAAGCATATCCTATCGTATCCTCACTGGCACCAAAGGCATAAAGAATCGGTTCTGCAAAAACAAAAAACAGGATGGTGAGAGTAACCGCCAGTAAAATCAACGTCATGACACAGTTTCCCAGGATTTCTTCTGCATTGTCTTTTTCCTGCCGTCCCATGGCGATAGATGCTCTGGGAGCGCCGCCGAAGCCAATCAGGGCGGCAAAAGCGGAAATCAACATAAGAACCGGGAAAGTCACACCTACTCCAGTCAATGCAAGTGAGCCCTCTCCCGGTATATGGCCGATATAAATACGGTCAACTACATTATAAAGCAAATTGATGACCTGGGCAGCAATGGCCGGCAGGGCAAGGCTGAATAACAGCTTTCCCACCGGCTGTGTTCCCAGTTTATTATTGTCTTCTTTTTCCATAATCTGACTCCTGTTTTAAAGCCCAAGTATCTTGGATGCAAACTGAAAATAAACCATCAACGACAACGCATCCACAATTGTCGTAATAAAAGGACTTGCCATAACTGCCGGGTCAAATCCGAGCCTTTTTGCCAATACCGGCAAAGTGCAGCCAATCAGCTTGGCAATCAGAACGGCTACTACCAAAGTCAGGCATACCACCGCTGCCACCATCAACCCTACCCGGTCGAACAGCATCAGTTTAGCAAAGTTAGCCACAGCCAGCGTGGCACCGCACAAAACAGCCACCCTTGCTTCTTTCCAGATGATGCGTAAGGTATCCTTATATGTGATCTCTCCCAGTGAAAGACCACGGATTACCGTCACGCTGGCCTGTCCGCCCGCATTACCGCCTGTATCCATCAGCATGGGAATAAACATGGTAAGCACTGTACAGGCACTTAATGCATCCTCGAAATGGCCGATAATCTGCCCAGTAAAGGTAGCAGAAACCATCAATAACAGTAACCAGGGAATCCTCTTTTTATATGTCTCCAGGATACCGGTTTTCATGTATGGCTTATCGGAAGGAACGATAGCCGCCATCTTTTCAATATCCTCGGTAGCCTCTTCTTCCATGATATCCACGATATCATCGACCGTAATGATACCTACCAGCCGGTTCTCATTGTCCACTACCGGCATCGAGGTAAAGTCGTATTTTTTAAACTGGGCAGCTACTTCCTCCTGGTCCATAAGGGTATGGATGGAAATAACGTTCTCATGCATGATCTCCCCGATGATCTCATCCGGGTCACTGAGCAGCAGATACCGCAGTGCTACCGTACCGAGCAGCTTTCTCTGAGCATCCAGCACATAACAGATATTGATGGTCTCACTGTCCACTCCCACCTTGCGGATACGGGCAATCGCTTGCTCCACAGTGAGATTTTCTTTCAAATCCACATACTCCACCGTCATGATGCTTCCGGCGGAATCCTCCGGGTACCTGAGCAGGTGGTTAATATCCCGCCTGGTCTCGGGGTTTGCATTGGCAAGCAGCTTTTTCACGATATTGGCAGGCATCTCCTCTAAAAGGTCAGTCGCATCATCCGCCATCAGATTGTTAATGATGCCGGCTGCATCTTTTTCCGACAAGGATGTGATGATCATCTGCTGGTTCTCTACTTCTAAGTAGGAAAAAACATCTGCTGCCAAATCCTTTGGAAGAATCCGGAATACCTTCAACATATCGTCTTCTTCCAGCTGTTCCATAAGTACCGCCACGTCCGCCTCATTCATCTCAGCCATTCTCTGGCGCAGGGACGTGTACTGGCGGGTTGCTAATAATTCCTTGATTTCATCCATAATATATCTCCTTTAGTTGTAAATGTGGTCTTCATGCATCGGGCAGGAAGAGGGTTATCCGTATTGTGCATCTTACTGTGCGACTTCATAAAAACCACCACCTTTCTAATAGGAGATTTGTTACCTAAACCCCATTTTAACCACGTACTTACTCTTTGTCAACGTAATAAATCTCTTCTAAAATCTCTATTTTTGCCTTTCCGGCAGTCACTTCCGTAAATTCTTTGTAAAGTTCTTCCTTCCATTCCGCAGGAAACAGGAGTACCAGCCTGACAACATCAGTATACTGGTTTTCCTCCGGCTCTATCCCTCTGCCTCCCAATATGTATAAAATTTTACCAATACTGTTATAATCCGTCTCTACTGCCATCCGCACTCCCGCACGCATCCTTCCAATCTGGCAGTGTGACAGTCCTTCCTTGACAGCCTGGGTATAAGCACGCACCAGTCCCCCCGTTCCCAAAAGAGTACCTCCGAAATATCGCGTGACAACCACTGCCACATTGCGTATCCCTTCCCCCAGAAGCACCTCCAGCATAGGTCTCCCGGCAGTACCGGAGGGTTCCCCATCATCGCTGCATCGCATCAGTTCCCCCCGGGAGCCGATTACAAAAGCTGAGCAGTTATGTCTGGCATCCCAATACTTCTTCTTCATAGCTTCTATGAAAGAAGCTGCCTCCTCCTCACTCTCCGCCTTCGCCACCGTTGCGATAAAGCGGGACTTTTTTTCAACAATTTCCCCTTCTCCTCCTTCTATTATAATGCGGTAAGGTTCTTTCCATTCTTTTTCCACCGCTTCTCCTCCTTTTGTTGGCATCACGTATAGCTTTCCCAAAAAGTATAGCATAAAAGGTGATTTTTTTGTGAACAATTCTTAATATCAAATAAAAACCTTTATTTACCACACTTTTTTTGGTATAATGTTCGTAAAGGGCAGAGGCAGGCGTCTGCGGACGCATCCAGGACTGGCGAGCTTGCTCGAACAGGCATGGATACGTTTGCAGACATCTGACGAGCGAAAGCGACCGAGGAAATGCTTTGCATTTTCGAGGCTCTGCCCGCAGCAGATGGAACAGGGCGAAAGCGACCGAGGAAATGCTTCGCATTTTCGAGGCTC
>JBJFCM010000091.1:0-12949 GCA_051888955.1 Lachnospiraceae bacterium
TGCTTGAGGAAAATGAAATCGTATTGGTAATGTAAGAGACTGGATTACAGAGATGAACATAAAGAAGGGACTGTGTGGTTGATTTACAACCGGCACAGTCCCTTGCTTTTTACGCTATTTATGTTCTTCCAGCCACCGCATTGCGGTATAAGCATAAACGGCGCTTCCTGCTGGAAGGACCGATTCATCGAATTTTACCTTCGGATGGTGCTGGGGATAGCAGTAGCCCTTTTCGGGATGTCCGGCAGCCAGTGTCAACATGATGGAGGGTACCTCCTGGCTGACATAGGCGAAATCCTCTGAGCCGCCTGCTTTGGATGCACCTTTTGCACCTGACATGGCGTTAAGCTGTCCTACAGTCATTGCTTTATCAGGACCAAGCAGTTCCTTTGCATACTTTACGGTACAGGAAGACAGCTCGGCATCATTGATCAGAGTGGGACATCCACTGCCGAAGCTTACCTCGGCCTCCGCACGGAAGGATGCAGCGATTCCTTTTGCAATTTCCGTCATTCTGGACTTGATAAATGCACGGACCTCTTCATCATAAGTGCGGATTGTGCCACCCATCTCTACAGTATCCGGGATGACATTGGCAGCTTCTCCTGCATGAATGGTGCCGATGGTCAGTACAGCCCTGTCTGAAAGCGCCAGCTCCCTGGCGTGGATTTCCTGAAGGGCAGTGATGATATGTGCCGCTGCGGTAACAGGATCCACACCGGTATTGGGCATGGAACCATGGCAGCCCTTTCCCTGGATACGGATGGTAAAATAGTCTGCCGCCGGTGCACTGACACCTCCATCGCTTACGATGACACAACCTTCCGGAAAAGGCATTCCTGCCATAACATGAATCATAAGTGCCGCGTCTACATCCGGATTCTTCAAAAGGCCGCTTTTGATCATATCTGCGGAGCCCTCAAAGATTTCTTCTGCGGGCTGGAACATCAGCTTTACGGTTCCTTCAATTTCGTTTTCATGGGCCTTTAACAGTCTGGCAGCCTCTAACATCATAGCGGCATGCATATCGTGGCCGCAGGCATGCATTTTTCCGTTTTCAGACGGGAAGTCCACATCGGCTTCCTCGTTGATGGGAAGAGCGTCCATGTCTCCGCGGATTAAGAAGACCTTTCCCGGTTTTTTGCCGCCGGCCAGTGCCACAAGACCGGCCTTGCCGCAGGGCATGGGCTCATAACCCATTTTGGTCAATGCTTCCTTAACATAGGTATAAGTGTCTGTCAAATCGAATCCCGTTTCGGGATGAGTGTGCAGGTAACGGCGGTCTGCCACAATGAGTTCTGTCTGGCTGCGGGCTTCCTGCAAAATTGTTTCTGCTGTCATAATACAAGCCTCCGTTTAAAGTTACCTTATCCTAGCAATGTTTTTTTTAATTGTCAACCCTTTTAGCACATCCTTCTGATTGCTTTCGCGCGTAATTTTAAGAATTCTTCATCAGTATTTCTTCCATCACATCTGCCACATGTTCACAGGCATCCGTACATTTTTCCATATAGTTGTAGATTTCACGCCATGCGATGATTTCTAACGGATCTGTGCATTCAGTATGAAGAGTGCGCATGGAAGCAATGAAAAGTTTGTCTGCTTCCTCCTCCAGTGTGTTGATTTCTATGAGACTCTGGTTCAAGGTTTTGGATTTTTTGAAATCTGCAAAGTCAGTTAAAGTGTCTACCATGGTCTGACAGCATCGGATAATCAATTCGGCAAAAGGCAGGGCATCCGGGCGGATGGAGCGCACGTTATTGACATAGACCCGCAGCAGTACATCCTCGATACAGTCCGTGACATCATCAATATTCTGACTGAGCATCATGATGTCTTCCCGCTCAATAGGTGTAATGAATGCTTTTACCAGAACTGCCTTCATTTCATGTTTTTTTACGTCTGCGGAATGCTCCACCATGTGGAGAGGATCTAACAGTTCTCCGATAGCGTCCGGGTCGAAATTTGCAAGGGACTCTTTTAACATCTTTGCTGCCTGCAGGGAAAAATCTGCACATTCTATAAAGTTTTGAAAAAAGAAATCGTCATTTTTTTTTGCCATGATAGTTAGTCTCCTTATTATGCATAAATTAAAAAATTAACATGAAAAGCTTTGCCATGAGGTAACCGATGAGGCCACAGCCGGGGAAGGTTAGTACCCATGTCAGCACCATTTCTTTTACAACGGAAAAATTGATGGCAGAAAGCCGTTTTACGGCTCCAACACCCATGATAGCAGTAGTTTTTGTATGTGTCGTGCTGACCGGAATCCCTAACAGTGAGGATAACAGCAGGCAGGCCGCAGAGGCAATATCTGCGGAAAAACCCTGATATTTTTCCAGTCTCACCATATCCATGCCAACGGATTTGATGATTTTTTTTCCTCCTACGGACGTACCAAGCCCCATCACCACAGAGCATAACAGCATCATCCAGACGGGCAGGTTGATGCCGGTAGTATTGTCAGAGCCGTTTAACAGCATGATTCCTAAAAGCAGTACGCCCATGAATTTCTGACCATCCTGGGCACCATGCATGAAGGACATGGCGGCTCCACCGAAAATCTGACCGTATTTAAACAGGCCGTCGGTTTTGCGACGGTCAGCATTTGCAAAAATTATGGTAATCAGTTTACAGCAAAAAAATCCGGAAAAGAAACCGAGCAGGGTAGAAAGTACAAGACCGTAGATTACCTTCAGCCATTCACCGCCGTTGATACCGGAAAGGCCACCCTGCAGTGCAATGGCAGCGCCGGAAAGACCGGCAATGAGTGCATGGCTTTCACTGGTGGGAATACCAAAATACCAGGCAGCAACCGCCCAGATGACGATAGCAAAAAGAGCGGCACAGAGTGCGATGAGAGCATCTTCATTCCTGCCGTGGAAATTTACCATATTGGTGATGGTCATGGCTACTGTGGAATTTACCATGGTCATAATAAGGACACCCAGAAAGTTAAAGATTGCCGACATGATAATAGCAGCGGTAACATCCATGGAACGGGTGGAAACACAGGTCGCAATGGCATTGGGCGCATCCGTCCATCCATTTACGAAAATAACGCAGAGCGTAAGAAATACGGTAATTGCCAAAACCGGATTCTGTAAGCTCTGTATAAAAAATGAAAAAGAAATATCCATTAGTGCTTGTCCTCCCTTATGATATATTCATTATAAATAGGGTTTATGTAAAAACAAAGTAAAGAAAGCGTTAAGAACAAGACTGTCACCCGGGACTTTTCTTTTGACGTGATAGATGTTACAATATGCAAAAGGGACAGAAGGGGTTGGGGGAATTGTCCAAAGGAGGAAAAAATGCATTCACCATTGGAAATAGCCAGAAATTATATTGAAATCGGAATTCATAAGGTAAAATTATCGGCCTTTAAGATGCTGGTGCTGGGTATATTTGCCGGTATGTTCATCGGCTTTGCCGGAATTGGCTCTACCACAGCAGCGGTTACAGTGGACAATCCGTCCCTGGCACGACTGGTAAGCGCCTGCATTTTTCCGGCAGGTATGGCAATGGTCCTGATTGCGGGGAGTGAGCTTTTTACAGGTAACAACCTGCTCATCATTGCAGTTTTGGAAAAGCAGATTAAATTACGGGAGATGTTAAAGAACTGGTTCTTTGTTTTTGCCGGGAATTTTATTGGCGCATCCTTCGTGGCGGTGTTAGTGGTATTTGGTCATGTGCCGGATCTGTTTGGAGAAAAGCTTGCGCAGAGTGTGGTAAATGCGGCGCTGCATAGAGTAAATCTCTCTTTTATGGATTCTTTTATCAGAGGTATTCTGTGTAATATTCTGGTATGTATTGCTATTTGGGCTGCCTTTGCTGCTAAAAAAGTATCAGGGAAGCTTATGATGAGTTTTTGGCCGGTGATGCTGTTCGTACTCTGTGGGTTTGAACATAGCATTGCAGACATTTATTTCTGTATAGCAGGTATCCTGACAGCGGGAGAGTATGGGATAGTGGCAGAAGGTCTCAATATGGGCAGCTTTCTCTTAAAAAATCTGTTGCCGGTAACACTGGGAAATATCGTGGGCGGTGCCGGAATTGTAGGTGCCGGATACTGGGCGATGTTCTTAATGCATACCCCCGGTTCGGAGCTTCCTGTAGAAGCGGAGCAGGAAGAGCTGGAGATTGCGGAAGAGTACTAATAAAAACACCACCCGGCGGGTGGTGTTTTCAGAACCTTGTCTTATTTCTTCATACTTGCACGTTTTCTCATGGTAGGATCCAGAATCTTTTTTCTGATACGGAGGGAAGAAGGAGTTACTTCCAAAAGTTCATCCGTATCGATGAAGTCCAGACACTGCTCCAGGCTCATAATCTTAGGCGGTACCAGGCGGAGTGCCTCATCGGCACTGGAGGAACGGGTATTGGTAAGCTGCTTCTTTTTGCAGACATTGACTTCGATGTCTTCGCCGCGCCCATTGCTGCCGATTACCATACCGGAGTATACCTTGACGCCGGGGCCGATAAAGAGGGTACCGCGTTCCTGGGCATTGAACAGACCGTAGGTAATGGATTCACCGTTTTCAAAGGCTATCAGGGAACCTTGTTTACGATACTGGATATCGCCCTTGTAGGGAGCATAGCCGTCAAAGATGGAGTTCATGATACCGTTACCCTTGGTATCCGTCATAAAGTCGCCACGGTAGCCGATAAGGCCTCTGGAAGGAATGGAAAATTCCAGACGGGTATAGCCGCCGGTGGCAGTTCCCATGTTTCTCAGCTCACCCTTTCTCTGACTCAGTTTTTCGATGACAACGCCGGAAAATTCCTCCGGGACATCAATATAGGTAAGCTCCATAGGTTCAAGCTTTTTACCGTTTTCATCGGTCTTGTACAGTACTTCAGCTTTGCTTACTGCAAATTCAAAGCCTTCTCGGCGCATATTTTCTATCAATACGGAAAGGTGCAGTTCTCCTCGACCGGATACCTTAAAGCAGTCTGCGGACTCAGTTTCTTCTACACGCAGGGAAACGTCGGTGTTCAATTCTCTAAAAAGCCTGTCACGGATGTGGCGGCTGGTTACATATTTGCCTTCCTGACCTGCAAGAGGAGAGTCGTTGACCATGAAATGCATGGCGATGGTGGGCTCGCTGATCTTCTGGAAGGGAATGGGTGCAATATTGTCGGGAGAGCAGAGCGTATCCCCGATATGGATATCCGTGATACCGGAAATCGCTACGATGGAGCCAATGTTCGCTTCCTTTACCTCTACCTTATTCAAACCATCAAATTCATACAGCTTGCTGATCTTTACTTTTTTCTGCTTCTCGGAATCATGGGCATTGCAGAGCACTACTTCCTGGTTCACAGCAATGCGGCCGTTGTCCACCTTACCTACACCGATACGTCCTACATATTCATTGTAGTCAATGGTGCTGATGAGTACCTGGGTACCGGCATCCGGGTCGCCCTCGGGAGCGGGAATATAATCCAGAATCGTATCGAACAAAGGCTTCATATCCTTGTTCTTGACGGTAAGATTCAAGGTAGCGCTGCCTGTCTTGGCGGAAGCAAAGACAAAAGGACAGTCAAGCTGGGCATCATCTGCTTCCAGATCCAGGAAAAGCTCTAGAACTTCATCCACCACCTGTTCGGGACGGGCTTCAGGGCGGTCGATTTTATTGATACAGACGATAACGGGAAGCTTGAGCTCCAAAGCCTTGCGCAATACAAATTTAGTCTGTGGCATGGGGCCTTCGAAAGCATCTACCACCAGAATGACACCGTTTACCATCTTGAGGACACGTTCTACCTCACCGCCGAAATCGGCATGGCCGGGGGTATCGATAATATTGATTTTAGTATTTTTGTAGGTAACGGCAGTATTCTTGGAAAGAATGGTAATACCGCGTTCCCTTTCGATATCGTTAGAATCCATGACACGCTCTGCGACTTCCTGATTCTCACGGAATACCCCGCTCTGCTTTAAAAGCTCATCTACCAGAGTAGTCTTACCATGGTCGACATGGGCGATTATGGCTACATTTCTTACATCTTCTCTTTTCTGCTTCATACTGTAAACTCCTTTTTTAGTTGAAACATTATCATTTAAAAACTGTTTCAGTATATCACTATTTGTCATTTGGTGCAAGAAAAAATACGGTAAATGCGGAGTTTGGCTGGGTTTGTCAGTATGCGCGACGGGTAAGTGTGTTACGAAGGGATTAAATAGAGTATATATAATAGTACAATACAGGCAAAAAAGCCGAAAAAATTCTTAGGTGTAAGAAAGGGAGAACAAATATGACAGATAAGGTTATTGAAAACAATCAGGTAACGATTATGGGGGAAATTGTAAGCGGGTTTACCTACAGTCACGAGATTTTTGGAGAAGGCTTTTATATGGTAGATATAAAAGTGCAGCGGTTAAGTGATTCTTTTGATATCATCCCCATGATGGTCTCTGAACGTCTGATAGATGTTACAGCAGATTACAGAGGATATCATGTGGAGGTGAACGGGCAGTTCCGTTCCTATAACAGGCATGAAGAAAGGAAGAACAGACTTGTACTTTCCGTGTTCGCAAGGGAAATCATTTTTGTGGAGGAGATTGAGGAAAGCGCAAAGACAAATCAGATTTATCTGGATGGCTATATCTGTAAAGCACCTATTTACAGGAAAACGCCTCTCGGAAGGGAAATTGCGGATTTATTGCTGGCTGTAAACCGCCCTTATGGGAAGTCCGACTATATACCCTGTATCTGCTGGGGAAGAAATGCCAGATTTGCAAGCAGCTTTGAGGTAGGGGAGCGCTGTAGCGTATGGGGGCGCATCCAAAGCCGCGAATATATGAAAAAGGTGGATGATGACCAGGCAGAAAAGCGGGTGGCGTATGAGGTATCCGTCAGCAAGCTGGAGCTTGCCAGGGAGGAAGAGCCGGAGGAGTAAAGCTGTTTTAGAGGACTGGTTGTCAAAAAAAAGGAATAATGATATAATGTCGACAAACACGATTCTTACGTAATGGAGATAATTATATGGGAAAAGGTATGGTACATATTTATACCGGTGACGGCAGAGGAAAGTCGCCCGCCGCAATAGGGAGAGCTGTACAGGCAGCAGCAAGAGGAGAGCAGGTGGTCATCATTCAGTTCCTGAAAGGAAAGGGATTGGAGGATACGGAGTTCGTAAGAAGGCTGGAGCCTGAAATCAAGCTGTTTCGTTTTGAAAAGTCCGATGAAATATACGAAGAGCTTTCCGAAGAAAAAAAAGCAGAGGAAACGATGAATATTCGGAACGGTCTTAACTTTGCGAAAAAGGTGCTGTCCACCGGGGAGTGTAACCTCTTGATTTTGGATGAGGTACTCGGTCTTGTGGATAAGAATATTATCACGGTAGAGGATGTTAAGAACCTTCTGGCCCTAAGGGGGGATACGGACGTGATACTGACGGGTATCTCCTTAAATGACGAGGTGTGTATTCTGGCGGATGAGGTATCCAAGATAGAAACTTTAAAATTTAAAACATATCCTATGTAAATTCTGTACACTCACGTTGACAGCGGGCTGGATAGGTGTTATGATAGGAAAAAGATAGAGGTTGCGTTATTCAAGAGTAGTCTCTCTGATGTGGCAGGCACAGAAGAGGAGGGATAAAAGGGAAGGACGCCGAAAGAGGAGATGACCTGTTAGTCGAGTCTTGGGCATGCAGTTAAGAACTGCATGACTGTCATCTAATATTTAGATGGGGCGCTATCAGGATGGATGTAAGATTAGCCGGCCCATAGTATTATGTGGCCGGTTTTTTGCGCGGATAAGCTCAATCCAAATGGCTGGATTTAGAGGCCGCCTGCCGGAGGTTTAGAGGTTGCTTATTCGTCCATTAGATGGGGGTCCAACAGTTTAAGGAGGAAAAGAAATGTCTATTTTTAAAGGAGCAGGTGTTGCTATTGTAACACCCATGAAAGCAAATGGTGAAGTAAATTATGAGAAGTTCGCAGAGCTGATTGAGTTCCAGATTCAGAATGGAACCGATGCCATCATCGTATGTGGTACAACAGGGGAATCTTCCACGTTGACCCATGAAGAACACTTAGATGTAATAAAATATTGTGCAGAGAAGGTGGCAGGCAGAATTCCTGTGATTGCAGGAACAGGCTCCAACTGTACGGAAACAGCAGTATATCTTTCTACGGAGGCAGAAAAATATGGCGTAGACGGTCTGTTGTTAGTATCTCCCTATTACAATAAGGCGACACAGAATGGACTTTATACACATTTTAAGACAGTTGCAGAATCCGTGAAGCTTCCTATTATCCTTTATAATGTGCCCAGCCGTACCGGCTGCAATATCCTGCCGGATACTATTATCAGACTTTGCACAGATGTGGAAAATATCGTGGCAGTAAAAGAGGCCAGCGGCAATATCAGCCAGATAGCAAGGCTGGCAGCAAAGGCAGAAGGAAAAGTAGATATCTATTCCGGCAACGACGACCAGATTGTACCGATTCTGTCCCTGGGCGGTATCGGCGTTATTTCCGTTCTTTCCAATATAGCTCCCAGACAGACCCATGATATCTGTGCCAAATATTTCGAAGGGGATGTAAAGGGCAGCATGGAGCTGCAGTTAAAAGCCATGGAGCTGTGTGACGCACTGTTCTGCGAGGTTAATCCTATCCCTGTGAAGAAGGCACTGAATCTAATGGGAATGGAGGCAGGTTCTTTGAGGCTGCCGCTTACAGAGATGGAAGATGCAAATGCGGCAAAGCTTGAAAAGGCAATGCGTGGCTTTGGAATTCTTTAAAGGAGAAGATAAATGTACAGATTGATTATGCATGGCTGCAATGGAAAAATGGGGCAGGTAATTTCCGGCCTGGTTGCAGCAGATACAGATGCCTGTATCGTAGCAGGTATCGATTTTAAGGATGACGGTCACAATGACTATCCCGTATATACGGATATTGAAAGCTGTGACGTGGAGGCTGATGCCTTGATTGATTTCAGTGCGGCGCCGGCAGTGGACGGACTGCTTGCATATTGTGAGAAGAGGAAGCTGCCCTGTGTGCTCTGTACGACGGGCCTTTCAGAGGAACAGCTCGCAAAGGTAAAGCAGACCTCGGAGAAGGTAGCCATTTTAAAATCGGCTAATATGTCATTGGGCATTAATCTGCTTTTGAAATTATTGAAGGAGGCAGCAGGCGTGCTGGCACCGGCAGGTTTCGATATAGAAATTGTGGAGAAGCATCACAATCAGAAGGTAGATGCACCCAGCGGTACGGCCCTTGCCCTTGCAGATTCCATCAATGAGGAAGTTGGCGGTGAGTATGAATATGTCTATGACAGGAGTCAGGTCAGACAGAAGCGCACGAAGAAGGAAATCGGTATTTCAGCAGTCCGTGGCGGCACTATTGTAGGAGACCATGATGTTATTTTTGCCGGGTCTGACGAGGTGATTACCTTTTCCCATATGGCATATTCTAAGGCAGTGTTTGGTAAGGGCGCTATACAGGCGGCCAAGTTCCTTGCAGGGAAACCGGCAGGTATGTATGATATGAGCGACGTAATCGATGCCGCAAATAATTGTTAAAAAAACATCAAATCCCGTTTCTATTCGTTTTCAGTAGAAACGGGATTTTTGTCTCAGAAAAATATTCAATGCGAAGGATTATGTTATGGTGACAGAATTAGAAAAAAAGTATTTAAGGAGTCTGTCGAAACAGTATCCGACAATTGCATCAGCCGCTACGGAAATTATCAATCTGCAGGCAATCCTGAACCTGCCCAAGGGAACAGAACACTTTTTGACGGACATTCACGGAGAATGCGAGCAGTTTAACCATGTGCTAAAAAACGGTTCCGGTTCTGTCAGACGTAAGATAGACGAAGAATTCGGCAATACATTGAGCAACCGGGATAAAAAATCACTGGCTACACTCATCTATTATCCGGAAGAAAAGCTGGATATTGTCCTGAAGGAAGAAGAGAACATTGATGACTGGTACAAGATTACGCTGCACAGGCTGGTACAGATTACCAAAAGGGTAGCCTCCAAATATACCAGGTCCAAGGTGAGAAAGGCACTGCCGAAGGATTTTGCCTATGTGATAGAGGAATTGATTACGGAAAAGGAAGAAGTACAGGATAAAGAAGCCTATTACAACGAAATCATACACACCATTATCAGAATTGGCAGGGCACCTCAGTTCATCACTGCGCTAAGTCATCTTATTCAGCGGATGGTTGTAGATCATCTCCACATTTTAGGGGATATCTATGACAGAGGGCCGGGTCCGCACGTGATTTTGGATACTCTGAGTGATTATCATTCGGTGGATGTGCAGTGGGGGAATCATGATGTAGTATGGATGGGAGCTGCGAGCGGGCATCTGGCCTGCATTGCTACGGTTATCAGGGTGGCAACCCGGTATGGAAATCTGGATACGTTAGAGGACGGCTACGGCATCAATCTGATTCCGCTGGCTACTTTTTCCATGGAAACTTATCGGGACACGGTTTGTGGCGCTTTTGCCATCAAGTTCAATACCGATTATAATACCAAGGATCTAAGCTTGGACATGAAGATGCACAAAGCAATAGCCATTTTACAGTTTAAGCTGGAGGGCCAGGTAATCATGCGTCATCCGGAATTCAATATGGAAGACAGACTGCTTTTAGATAAGATAGACTATGAAAAGAAAACCATAACGATAGAAGGGGTGACTTATCCTTTAAAGGATGTGGATTTCCCTACGATTGATCCGGCACATCCATACGAGCTTACGGAGGAGGAAGGAAAAGTGATGGAGCGCCTTCAGCAGGCATTTCTTCACAGCGAGAAATTGCAGAGGCATGTGCGGTTTCTTTTTTCTAATGGAGGCTTATATAAAGTATACAACTCTAACCTGCTTTATCATGGCTGTATGCCTTTAAATGAGGATGGCAGTTTTGCTAAGGTGAATGTGGGAGGAAGGATGTACAGCGGAAAGGCGTTGTATGATGTGCTGGAAAACTACGCAAGAATCGGTTACTATGGGACAAGCGGGAAAGAGAAGCGGGATGGCCAGGATATTATGTGGTATATCTGGGCAGGAGCGGGTTCTCCGGTCTATGGAAAAAATAAAATGGCGACCTTTGAACGCTATTTTATTGAAGACGAGCAAGCGCATGTGGAAAAGAAAAACAGCTATTATGATTTGCTGGACAGGGAAGACGTGATAGAGAGGATACTGGAAGAATTCGGTCTTTCCGCAAAGACCTCCCATATTGTGAACGGACATGTTCCGGTGGAACAGAAAAACGGAGAGAGCCCCATAAAATGCGGAGGAAGACTTCTTATTATCGATGGCGGTTTTTCCAAAGCATTTCACCAAAAAACTGGCATTGCCGGATACACTCTGGTATGTAATTCCCGGGGGATGCGCTTAGTATCCCATGAGCAATTTGAATCGACGGAGGCAGCGATCAGAAAAGAGTCGGATATTTTTTCAGATTCTCTGGATGTGGAAATTTTCCCCGTGAGAAAACGGGTGGCAGATACGGATATCGGTGAGGAAATCAAGGAGAGAATTGCGGATTTGGAAAAGCTTTTGAAGGCTTACAGGGAAGGCAGTATCGTGGAGAAAGGAATATAGACAAAAAGGAAGGCGGACGCCTTCCTTTTTGCCCGAGAGGAAGATTATCTTCCGTTGGTAGTGCCATTTGTGGTAGTGGTGTTGTGGGTATTTCCATTGCCATTTCCGGTTAAATCATCAGTTACATCCTTCACACCGTTACCAACATCATTGATAACATCACCGACTGTGTTCCCGGCATCATCGATGACGTCACCAACAGCATTCCCTACATTGTTGGTGGTACCATTGGCGTTAGTGCCGTTAGTGGTGCCATTCGTGTTGTTGCCATTGGTAGTACCGTTAGTAGTTCCGTTGGTGGTATTACCATTGGTCGTGTTACCGTTAGTAGTACCATTGGTATTTCCTGTAGTAGTGCCCGTCTGGGACTGTGTACCGGCCATGTCATTGGCGTTCTTTTTGGAACCGGTGCCGCAGGCAGACAGTAAGAAAACGCAGATAAGCACAAGGCAGGTAGCAATTGTTTTTTTCATGTTTTTCATAATAATCTCCTTTAGGTTGATTTGGATATAGACGATAGTATTGTGTGCATTGTCAGACAAATTATACGAAAGCAGGATTGGAAAATTTATTTTCTAAAATTTTTGATTGTGAAAGCAATGATTGAAATGAGGGGTGTGTATGGTATAATGTCGTTAGACATTATACCGGCCCGGAGCAAAGCGGAGTGGCCATCTGCCGGAGGCTCCATGTGCGAAGCACATGGCATAATGTTGTTAGACATTGTAAGTTAAGTGATATTCAGGAGGAAAATACATGCAGTTCAGACCCTGTATTGATATACATAACGGAAAAGTAAAACAGATTGTAGGCGGAAGCCTGAAAGATGAGGCGGATGCAGCACAGGAAAATTTTGTATCTAAACAGGATGCGGCTTTTTATGCCAGTCTTTATAAAAAGATGGGGATAAGGGGTGGACATATTATTCTGTTAAATCCTGTTTCAAGCGAATACTATAAGGAAACGAAGGCACAGGCCCTTGCAGCCCTTGCAGCCTATCCGCAGGGATTGCAGGTGGGCGGTGGCATTACGCCGGAGAATGCGGAAGAATATTTAAAAGCGGGAGCAAGCCATGTCATCGTGACCTCCTATGTATTCAGAGAGGGCAGGATAGACTATGAAAGGCTTACGGCACTTAGGGACTGCGTTGGCAGGGAGCATCTGGTTTTGGATCTGAGCTGCAAAAAGAAACAGGAAGGATATGTTGTTGTAACGGACAGGTGGCAGAAGGAGACAACGGAAGTCGTAAACGAAGCGCTGTTAGACAACCTTTCTGGTTATTGCGATGAATTCCTTATTCATGCCGTAGACGTAGAAGGCAAATCCCGGGGCATAGAGCAGGAGCTTGTCACTCTGCTGGGAACC
>JBJFCM010000092.1:0-2831 GCA_051888955.1 Lachnospiraceae bacterium
AGTACAGTTCATAACAGTCATGGATATGCATATCCATGGCTTTTTCTTCTTTATATAAATGGGCGATGGAAAAGGTATGTGTATGTAAGCAGTTTTCAATCGCCTGTTTGCAGGAGGTAAGCTCTTCCATAAGGATTCCTTTCTGATGTTGGCCGGGCCTGCCGGACATTTTCGGCCAGCCTGTTTCTTACTTTTATCCACAGTATAGGACAATTGTTCAAAATATGCAAGGTTTTGATTGCTATTTGAATAGACTTAGATAATATGGACTTATATAATGATAGTAGAAAGCAATAGAAGGTGGGCAGTTTTTTTGGGAAAACTAAGAAAAGGAGTAGTAAAAACCAAAAGACTATGATATAATGTAAGCACTTACATGGAGAATTATCATAACTGCCTGACAGTTGATAGTTTCGGAACAACATTGTATATGGACATTGCAAATAGTGTCTGAAAAGGAAAGGAGTGTAGGCAGGCGTGGAACTGAGAACAGCAGTATCACCCAGGGATGTGAAGCATTATACCACAGAGCGCTTACGGGAAGAATTTTTAATCCAGAATCTTTTCGTACCCGGCGAAATCAAGCTGGTATACAGCCACATCGACAGAATCATTACAGGAGCAGCAGTACCGGTAAAGCCGCTCGTACTGACAGCAGGGGATGAGCTCCGTGCAGAGTATTTCTGCCAGAGAAGAGAACTTGGTGTCATTAATATCGGCGGAGCGGGCACGATTACCGTAGATGGAAAGGTTTACAAGGTCGGATTCAAGGAAGCTATGTATATCGGCATGGGCTCTAAGGAAATCATTTTTGCAAGTGAGGATGAGAAGAATCCTGCCAAGTTTTATTTAAACAGCGCACCGGCACATAAGACCTATCCTACCGTGCTGATCAAGCCGGAAGGAACACCTGAAGAGGGTGTGGTCATTGTAAAGGACGAGAATAAGGTGGAATTGGGCAGCTTAGAGGATGCTAACCACAGAGTAATCTGCAAGTACATCCTGCCCGGTCAGGTAGAGAGCTGTCAGCTGGAGATGGGTATGACGAAGCTTGCTCCCGGCAGCGTATGGAACACCATGCCGTGCCACACCCATGACAGACGTATGGAGGTATATCTCTATTTTGAAATGCCGGAGGATGCCTTCGTTATGCACTATATGGGCGAACCCAATGAGACGAGACACATCGTCATGAGAAATGAAGAGGCCGTTATTTCTCCCAGCTGGTCCATCCATTCCGGATGCGGCTCCAGAGCCTACACCTTTATCTGGGGCATGGTCGGAGAGAATCAGGATTTCGACGATATGGACGGCGTAGCCATGAAGGACTTAATGTAGTTTACACTTTATAAAATGCAATAGAAAAGGAGAAGAGAAATGAGCAATTACACGAATTTCAGCCTGGAAGGCAAAGTAGCACTGGTAACCGGAGCTTCTTATGGTATCGGTTTTGCAATCGCATCTGCATACGCAGAGGCAGGCGCAACGATCTGCTTTAACGATATCAAGCAGGAACTGGTAGATAAGGGAATTGCAGCTTATGCAGAAAAAGGTATCAAAGCACATGGTTATGTATGTGATGTAACCAATGAAGCAGCAGTCAATGCTATGGTAGAGCAGATTGAGAAGGAAGTAGGTGTAATCGATATCCTGGTGAACAATGCAGGTATCATTAAGCGTATTCCTATGATTGAGATGACAGCAGAACAGTTCAGACAGGTAATCGATGTAGACCTGAATGCGCCGTTCATCGTATCCAAGGCAGTGCTTCCTTCCATGATAAAGAAGGGCCATGGCAAGATTATCAACATCTGCTCCATGATGTCAGAATTAGGTCGTGAGACCGTATCCGCATATGCAGCAGCAAAGGGCGGATTGAAGATGCTCACCAAGAATATCTGTTCCGAATATGGCCAGTACAATATCCAGTGTAACGGTATCGGACCCGGCTATATCGAGACTCCCCAGACGGCACCTCTTCGTGAGATTCAGCCGGATGGCAGCAGACATCCTTTCGACCAGTTCATCTGCGCAAAGACCCCTGCAAACAGATGGTTAAAGCCTGAAGAACTGACCGGCCCCGCAGTATTCCTGGCATCCGATGCATCCGATGCAGTGAACGGACACATCCTCTATGTAGACGGCGGTATCCTGGCTTACATTGGCAAGCAGCCTTCATAGTTAGTGAAGAGGATGTAGTAAAGAAAATGATATAGCGGTATATATTGATACGAGTGTCCCTTAAACAACGTCAGCATTTGGGCTGCGTATAAAGTGCTTTTAAAGCACTTTGCGGCCCTATGTGCTGCTACGTTGTTTACGGAGCGGGAGCGTGACACGAGTACAATATATACTGCTGAGGCTTTTTATAGTTGGAGGCAGAAAATGAAAATCGCTTTAATAAATGAAAACAGCCAGGCAGCTAAGAACGCCATGGTGTATGAGACTCTGAAAAAGGTCGTAGAGCCCATGGGACATGAGGTAGTGAACTATGGCATGTACTCCGCAGAGGATGCCAATTCCCTGACCTATGTACAGAATGGTATTCTGGCAGCAGTGCTTTTGAATTCCGGCGCAGCGGATTATGTGATTACCGGCTGCGGCACCGGTGAAGGCGCTATGCTGGCATGCAATTCCTTCCCTAAGGTGCTGTGCGGTCATATTGAGTCCCCTCTGGATGCTTACCTGTTCTCTCAGGTAAATGACGGTAACTGTGTAGCACTTCCTTTTGCTGAGAATTTCGGCTGGGGCGGTGAACTGAATCTGGAATATATCTTTGAAAAGCTCTTCTGCACACCGGGTGGCGGCTATCCCAAGGAAAGAGTAGTGCC
>JBJFCM010000093.1:0-2827 GCA_051888955.1 Lachnospiraceae bacterium
GAGCAGGGCTACGAAATGGACATCTATACGGGCAATGAAATCTATTATCATGAAGAAGTCCCCGATCTTTTGGAAGCGGGTAAGATATTGACTTTGGCATCCTCCTCGTATGTGCTGGTGGAATTTTCTCCACTGGATGATTTCAGATATATCCGTAACAGTCTGGCAGAAATACAGGCAGTAGGATTCAATCCTATTATAGCGCATGTGGAAAGATATGAAAATATCTGTAAAAAGCCTTTTGACAGAGTGGAAGAGCTTCGGGATATGGGAGTTCTGATTCAAGTCAATGCCTCAACAGTAGAAGGAAAAATGGGAAGAAAGCCTGCCAAGGCAGTGCGGTACCTGTTAAAGAACAGAATGGTGGATTTCTTGGGAACAGATGCCCACAGTAACGGGAACCGGGCTCCGTACATAGAAAAGTGTATGGAAATACTTGAGAAAAAGTGTCCTGCAGGTTATGTGGACAAGCTTCTTTATAAAAATGCTGAAGAATTAATTTTACAATAATAAATGATAGGAAGAGAAAAATGGAACAGAACAATACCGATGAAATGGAAATTGATTTAAGAGAGATTTTTGCAGTACTGTTGGGCTGGCTTTGGCTCATTCTGCTGGTGGCGATACTTGTGGGAGCTTCCGCATTTGCTTTTAGCAGATTTGTCATTACACCTACCTATGAATCTACTACCAGGATTGTTATCTTAAACAAGCAGAGCACCAGCAATACGTTGACCTACAGCGACCTGCAGATGGGTACACAGCTTACCAAGGACTATGAGCAGCTGATAAAGTCCCGTACGGTGGTAGAGCAGGTGCTTGCCACCTTCGGAATGGATATGTCCTATGAAGCCTTTCTGAATAAGCTGGATGTAACGACTCCCAGCGATACCCGTATCATTGACATCACGGTAACGGATCCGGACCCTTTGCTTGCCAAGGAACTGGTGGATGAAGTCCGTAACGTGGCAGCGGAGCGCATTAAGGAGGTCATGGATGTAGAGGCGGTAAATCTGGTAGATGAAGGAAATGTGGCCTATGAACCCTCTAATCCCAATGTAGTGAAATGGACATTGTTAGGCCTTCTTTTAGGCGGTTTTCTGGCAGCGGCAGTTGTAGTAATCCGTTTTCTGTTAGATGACACGATTAAGTCCTCCGAGGATGTTGAAAAGTATCTGGGGCTGAGTACTTTAGCACTGATTCCGGTTGTAACAACGGAGGAAGAAGAGAAGAGCAGCAAGAAAAGAAAGCGCAAAAAGAAGGATGCCGATGATGAACAGACAGAATCAGAGGATGAAGACCTGACCATTACCGATTTATCAGAAAATGATTAAGTGTGAAAGGAAGCAGTACCATGCAGCAGATAGAACTGAAAAAAGAAGAGCTGGACTATAAATCAAAGGAAGCTTACAAGACACTGCGTACCAATGTGGAATTCTCCGGAAGCAATATCAAGGTAATTGCAGTCACAAGCTGCACTCCCAATGAAGGGAAGAGCAGTATTTCCTACGAACTGGCCGTATCCTTTGCCCAGAATGGCAGAAAGGTGCTTTTAGTCGATGCGGATTTAAGAAAGTCCGTTCTGGTCAGAAGGCATCATAGAGGTAAGGTAAGACTGGGACTGGTGCATTACCTGGTAGGAAAATATCCCTTTGAAGATGTATGCTGTCAGACTGATGTAAAGAATTTACATATGGTGTTTGCGGGACCGGTTCCCCCCAACCCCAGTGAACTTTTGGGTAACAAGCAGTTTGAAGAGATGCTTACAAAGGTGCGTAATGAATATGATATCGTTATTATTGATACACCGCCTCTGGGCAGCGTTATCGACAGTGCCATCGTGGCAAAGCAGTGCGACGGTGTGGTGTTAGTCATTGCAAACGGGGAAATCAGCTACCGCTTTGCGCAAAAGGTAAAGGAACAGCTGGATAAAGCGGAATGCCATATCCTGGGCTGTGTGCTGAATAAGGTCAATCTGAGCAAGGGCGGCAAATATGGCTACTATGGCAATTATTACGGAAAATACTATGGTAAGTATTACGGCAAGTATTACGGAAATTATGGCAATGAAGGAAAATAATCTGAGGTAATAGGAAGATGCAGGAAGAGCAGCAGGAAAAGGGCAGAAAAAAATTAAATATCATTATTGCGGTCCTGTTTGGTGTGGCCTTCCTTGCCTGTCTGGTATGGCTGGTTTCTTACGGAGTCGGCCTAAAGAGGGCGGAGAGTAATCTGGAAGATTTAAAGGATGCCTATGTTATAGAGGAAACAGAACAGAATAAGCCGGAAACCGAAGAGGAGCCTGCAGAGACTGCCAGTCAAAATACAGAAGTAACTGAGACAACGGAAAACGAAGCAATAGAGCCAGAGGGGGCTTACCCGGGACTGGAAGGCTTTGAGGTACCGGAAAAAACAATTGATTTCAAAGCCTTACAGGAAGAAGAAAATGCAGATATTTATGCATGGATAACCGTGCCGGGAACGAAGGTGGATTATCCGGTGCTGCAGCATCCGGAGGATCCTACCTATTACTTAAATTACAATATTGACGGCAGCAAAGGGTATCCCGGCTGCATCTATACAGAGTTTTACAATTCCAAGGATTGGGATGACCCCAATACGGTTCTGTATGGACACAATATGAAAAATGGTACGATGTTTGCCAGCCTCCACTATTATGAGGACCCTCAATTTTTTGAGGAATATCCTTATGTGTATATTTACACGGAGGAAAAGGTGCTGGTGTATCAGATATTTGCAGCTTATGAGTTTTCCAATGCCCACTTGCTCTTAAGATTTAACATGGATGACCCTGACAGCTTTGCAC
>JBJFCM010000094.1:0-2774 GCA_051888955.1 Lachnospiraceae bacterium
CAATACGACACCGGAGTCCTATCTTTTGCAGGAATATTTCAGAAAGATGGCGGATGCCGGCTGTGATACGGTGGTGATGGAGGTGTCCTCTCAGGGACTGATGCTGCACCGTACCCAGGGCTTTGTATTCGATTACGGTATTTTTACCAACATAGAGCCGGATCATATCGGCGTGGGAGAGCATGCCAGCTTTGAGGAATATATGGCATGCAAGGGACTGTTGTTCAGGCAATGTCGTGTAGGGATTGTAAATGGTGATGATGTCCACTGTGATACAGTGACAAAAGGCCATACCTGTACGCTGGAAAAATTTGGTTTAAACGAGGGAAACGATTTGCGTGCGACAGATTTACATCTGGTAAAGAAACCCGGTGAACTGGGTGTTTCCTTTACCACAAAGGGATTGCTTGAGATGGAGGTCGAGGTCACCACACCGGGACGTTTCAGCGTTTATAATGCTTTGACTGCTATGGCCATCTGCCGCCATTTTGGGGTATCTGAGGCCAATATCAAGCGCGCTCTGCTGGCAGCCAAAGTAAAGGGCAGGATTGAAATGGTTAAGGTATCTGATGAATTTACTTTGCTGATTGATTATGCCCACAATGCCATGAGCTTAGAGAGCCTGTTAAAGTCCCTGCGGGAATATGAACCTCACAGGCTGATATGTCTGTTTGGCTGCGGTGGCAACCGTTCCAAATTGAGACGCTACGAGATGGGAGAGGTCAGCGGAAAGCTTGCCGATTTAACCATTATTACCTCGGATAATCCCCGTTTTGAGGAGCCTCAGGACATTATAGAAGACATTAAAATCGGTATGGCGAAAACAGATGGAAAATATGTGGAAATTTGTGACAGAAAAGAAGCCATTGCCTATGCCATCGACCATGGTGAGCCGGGGGATATCATCGTGCTCGCCGGAAAAGGCCATGAGGATTATCAGGAAATCAAAGGCGTGAAGTATCCCATGGACGAAAGGGATTTGATAGCGGACATACTGGCAAAGAGGGGCAGACAGTGACCCAAAAGGAAACAAACAGTATGGAAGAAAGGAGCCACCCGGTATGAAAGGGATATATGCTGACGTTATCGTGGATATTGCGCATGAAAAGGTCGATCGTCCTTTTCAATACCGAATTCCTGAGAACCTGCAGGGTGTACTTTCTGAGGGCATGTGTGTACAGGTGCCCTTTGGTGCTGGAAATAAACAATTGAAGGGCTATGTAGTGGCCATAAAGGATACCCCGGAATTTGACCCTGACAGAATAAAAGAAGTGACGAGGCTGGTTACGGGCGGGGTTTCTGTGGAAGAAAAGCAGATACAGCTGGCGGCATTCTTAAAGAGGAACTATGGCTCTACCATGATACAGGCATTAAAGACCGTGCTGCCCGCCAAGCAGTCCGTGAAGGCGTTGGAAAAGAAAACGGTGCGGCTTGCCATGGAGAAGAGCGAGGCAGAAGAAATGTTGGATTTCTGTGAGAGAAAGCACATGACTGCCAAGGTACGACTCTTGAAGGAATTGCTACAGGTAGAATGCCTGCCCTATCCATTAGTCACAGGGAAGCTGAATATCAGTGCACCTACTTTGAAGGCCATGGAAAAACAGGGCATTATCGCGATAGAAAAGGAAAATCAGCTACGTAATCCCGTGCGACTTGTGGTCGGCCAGACTGACAGAAAGGCTTTGAGCATAGAACAGCAGCATATTGTGGATACCGTGCTTGCCGATTTTGATGGCGGAAGACAGCAGACTTATCTGATACATGGCATTACCGGCAGCGGCAAGACAGAGGTCTATATGAACCTGATAGAAGGGATTTTAGCCAGAGGAAAACAGGCCATTGTGCTGATACCGGAGATCGCTCTGACCTATCAGACCCTGTTGCGGTTCTATACCAGGTTCGGAAACAGGGTTTCCGTAATGAATTCTACGTTATCTCCCGGAGAGAAATATGACCAGTGTGAGCGGGCAAAACGTGGGGAAATCGATGTGATTATCGGTCCCCGGTCGGCACTGTTCACACCATTTCCCAATATCGGACTCATCATTATGGACGAGGAGCATGAGAGCAGCTATAAGAGCGAAGGCTCCCCCAAGTATCATGCAAGAGAGACCGCAGAAGAAATTGCCCGCATGCATGGAGCCAGCGTGGTGTTAGGTTCGGCCACACCTTCTCTGGAGGCCTATTACCGGGCAAAGAACGGTGAATATACCCTGTTTACGCTAAAGGAGCGATTGACAGGTGGGCAGCTTCCCATGGTTTATACTGTGGATTTGCGGGAAGAATTAAAACAGGGCAACCGATCCATTTTCAGCAGGAAATTGCAGGAGCTGATAGCAGACAGGCTGGAAAAAAAGCAGCAGATCATGCTGTTCATCAATAGAAGAGGGTATGCAGGCTTCATATCCTGCCGTGCCTGCGGGCATGTGATGAAATGTCCCCATTGTGATGTTTCCCTGTCGGAGCACAAAGGTGGCAGACTGGTCTGTCACTATTGCGGTTATGAGGAGCCTGCGGTGAAAATCTGCCCCGAGTGCGGCTCCAAGTATATTTCCGGATTTAAGGCAGGAACCCAGCAGATAGAGGAGAAGTTAAAGGAGATGTTCCCACAGGCGCGTACCCTGCGTATGGACGCGGACACCACCAGATCGAAGGACAGCTATGAGCAGATTTTGGCAGCATTTGCTGCCGGGGAAGCGGATGTGCTGATCGGCACCCAGATGATTGTAAAGGGGCATGATTTCCCACTTGTTACCTTAGTGGGCGTGTTGGCA
>JBJFCM010000095.1:0-2741 GCA_051888955.1 Lachnospiraceae bacterium
GCATCTGGCTGCCGGGCAGTGAAATCCCACATAGAACCAGACCACTTGTATTGCGATCCAGTCTGTTGAGTACAGAGGGTTTAAAGGTCATCAACGTTTCTTCTGTGATTCTCTTTTTATCAAGCAGGTACCCTATCATCCATTCGTTTAAGGATACCTGTTTATTGTCTGCCTTCTGGGTCAAAATCCCTGCCGGCTTATTTAATATCAAGATATTGTCGTCTTCATGGATAACGGTAATACCGGTAAGCTTTTTATAAGCAATGCGATATTCCTCACATCTGCCGGAAAAATCATTCGTAAGTGCAGGATGGGCAACAGCCGGCTTGTTCGTTGTACTACAAGAAGCTATCCTGCCGGTGAACAGTTGAAACGTCTCATCTGAAAAAAAGAAAGAGACAGTATCCCCTACTGTCAAAATTTCTTTTCCTTCTGCTTTTTTTCCGTTCAAAACAATATTTTTTTTGCGGAGCATTTTATAAATAAAACTGTTTCCTGCCGTTGGCATAAATTTATGGAGGAATTTATCCAGCCGCTGTCCAGCCTGATTGGCTCCAATCTGATAAGTCTGCATAAGCTCTCCTAAAGTGCAATGCTTTTTAAGGTATTCGTAATCCCTGCCGTTATCGCTTCTTCTGCATCAAGCTCCTGTAGCTGCCCAAGCCGCTCCGTATACTTACGGATATCCTTAAATATCTTGATAGTGACGCCGGTATAATGATCCACCTTCAAGCAGGTATTCAGGTGTGCTGCGCAATCGGCATCTGAGAGCTTATCATATGGCATATATCCGGCTATTGTCTTACCGCATATGGCCATATGCAGAACCGGATAGGTCTTTTCTCTGGTAGTAAAGACCATATCATACAGGCAGGTAAGTCCCTCTGTGTTGTTTTCGATTTTTTCTGCATCCGAAGCGGACAGGCTGCTGTATTTACAGTACATAATTGCTTCCACCAGACTCTTGCTGGCAGGAAGGCATCCCAGTACAGCTACGATCGTCAAAAGATTATTGCGGGAGCCGGTGGAAATCCACCCGGCAGCGAACAGGGATAAGGATATGCCAAAGTAAAGAATGGTACGGATGATTTCGTACTTTTTCTGACTGTTAATGTAATTTTTTGTTCCCTTTACATCGGTCGTAGAAAATAAGCGCTTCAAGTTCATAAATCAATATCCTTTTATCAAGCTTTATGTAATAGAAATGGGCGCAGAGCCGTCGTGAATCATTTCCAGCATATATGGTGCAATTGCAGGATCGAACTGTGTTCCCATGTTTTTCTTGATTTCATTAATAATAGTCAAAATATCCAGTTCCTTGCGGTAGCATCTGGCACTGCTCATGGCATCAAAGGCATCGGCCACACAGATAATCCGGGCAAACAACGGAATGGCATCACCGGAAAGTCCTTTCGCATAGCCTGTCCCATCATAACGTTCATGATGATACATGGCTCCTTCTGCAATACCGGGGATGGATGTAAAATCCTTTAAAACCGTTCCCCCAATCACAACATGCTGCTCAATCGTGCGACGTTCTTCTGGTGTCAGTGCTCCCGGCTTTTGCAGAATATTGTCAGAAATACCGATTTTACCTATATCATGCAACAGTGCAATATAATATAACTGTTGCTGTGCTTCTTCCGATATTCCCATACGCCTTGCTATTTCCCGGGAATACACAGCAACTCTTAAGGAATGTCCTTTGGTATATATATCTTTAGCATCAATGATATTGGCAAAGGTACTAAGTGACTGGTCAATGATGCGCCGGTCTTCTATCTGCCTCTTATTGTACTGTCTTAATTTAATACAGGTTATGATATAACTGATATCTACTATCAGTACAATCAAAAGATACAACAGTGTAATCCAGAATAAGGGATGACGCCATATCTTATAATCACGATAAAAAATGATAGATATATCCTTAATATGGTAGACGGTATTCGCGTTCATAAGAATGAAGCCGAAGGTAATATCGTCTCCTGCGTAAATAGTGCGGTTATAGTCTAACGGGAGTATAGTAATGACAGAATCCTGATAGCTGTAATCTCCATTCCAACTGCTGTCCAGCCTGCTCCCGTTCGGAACGATTATCTGAATTTCCCAGTTGTTTATATCGTAGGGGGAATTATTATAAAAAACTGCATCATATTCTGCTCCCGTAATCTGCTTTTCTACGCTTTCTACCCATTGCTTGCTGACAGAAATCTCCAACTGATAGGAGGATGCATCCACATATCCTGCATTCTCAGGTATTACAGCCTTAGCTTCGACCACATTGTCAGATGAAAATTGCGGCTTGCCGTCCAGCGAAGGCTCTGCAGAATAATCATCCTTAGGATTGTTGGAAATCTGGCTGCGCCCTCCGCTGCTGCTGTTAGGGCAGATTGTATATAGTGGCTGCGCCTTACTGTATTGCAGATATGAATACAAGGTAACACAGATAAGGCCTGCCACACACAATGAAACTATATTAAAGATAAATAATCCCTTTTTCGACCGTAACATAAGCGCACTCCCATTTTGCTTATTATCTCTTGATTATACCGTATCCCCTTGTGAAATGCAACGGAACAATCTATTTTAAAAGCTGTGAAAGGCGCAGAATTGCCTCCTGCGGCAAGCACTTCGTTGCCAATAAAAAGGCCTTCATAGGGATGCCTGGCACAGCCATGGAACGCTTCTGATAGGATGCCCTTAAAGCGTCGGATACACACTTTTCTGCGGTTATGGTT
>JBJFCM010000096.1:0-7814 GCA_051888955.1 Lachnospiraceae bacterium
AAACCTTACTGCCAAATTTGCACCATACCTTTTCCATTAAAGCCTCCATTTCCTTTAATCCGCCGATTGCCATTATAAGAATTACAGGAACAAAATTAGTGATATATCTCGGACTGGTTTCCCAATGCATCAGAAAGAAAATCAGTCCTCCTAATGACAAGGTGAGTAGTTTAGCCAATTCCTTTTTCTTTAGCTGGATGATTTCAAATATGTTCACGAATTACCTCCACATAAACATTGCACTACATGGGAAATTATAGAATAATATACAACTATACCTAATATTACTATAAACCAAAAAAGGATGGGATTGCAACATACAAAAAGCGAGCCGATCCTTTATCTGCATTAAAAAGTGCATAATAGACTTTCCTGATTACCTATGCTACAATAAGTGAACAAAAGGTCTTTATTTCATTTTGGGACAAATCAGCCATTACACTCAGCAAAGGAATGAATGATATGGATGAAAAATTAATCGTAGTAGCAAGGATTCATACAGACTTTCCGGAAAAATTCGGTATTCCCAGACAGAGCGGACTGGTTCCTTCCCTGAAGGGAGAAATTCACTTTGAGGGTGAGTTTCGAAACCCGGATGCTGTCCGGGGAATAGAAGAATATTCTCATCTCTGGCTGCTGTGGGGATTTTCCAAAGCCAAAAGGAATTGCATGAACCTGACCGTGGCACCACCCAGATTAGGCGGAAAGGAACGAAAAGGCATATTCGCAACCCGCTCTCCGTTCCGGCCAAATTCGATTGGCCTGTCCAGTGTAAGATTGGAAGCTGTCCGTTACGAGGAAAATGGGGAACCTGTTTTAGTCATATCAGGGGCAGACTTGCTGGACGGTACCCCTATCTATGACATTAAACCATATCTTCCTTATACGGATTCCCATCCGGAAGCAAAGGGAAGCTTCGGGGAAGCCCACAGCGGGGATGCTATTACCGTAATTTTCCCTGAGAATTTAAAGAGGCTGCTTCCGGAGGATTTGCAACAGGCTGTTTTTGATGTTCTTTCCCAGGATCCCAGAGCAGCCTATAATAAGAAGCCGGATTATATTTATGGCATGAACTTTGCAGGATATGATATCCGCTTTACAGTTGAAGACGGCGTACTGATTGTAAAGGATGTTGTGGACACTCACTCTTCCACCTGGCAAAGAGTGAAGTAATAAGTCTCCAGAATTTACCGGAAAACAGGAATATTTCCTCCATTCCTGCACATCCTATCTTCGAAAGGATGGTGCACTATGAACAAAGACAAGCTTATCACAACACCCGGCGGGCAAGCTCCCGCCAACCTGTATGACGACGGTAACATTCCAAACGTAGACCTGCCCCAGGAAATGATTCCTGACGAGGTACCTCGCAAGGATGGCCCGGGCGGAGAAGACAGTAAATAAGGATGGCGCTTGCCGTATATGCGGCAAATGCCATCCCGTCAGATTGTCCTCTAATGCAGGAACAGTTTTATCAGTTTTAAATGTTTCGCCGTGTACGGCTGGTACCGCATCGGCATATCCAGCCAGCAGTATTTTTTTACGATACTCTTTTCATGGCTGAAGGTATCAAAGCTCTTTTTACCATGATAGGAGCCCATACCGCTGTTACCGACACCGCCGAAGCCCATTTCGGAGGTTGCAAGATGAATGATGGTATCGTTCACGCAGCCGCCTCCGAAGGAAACATATTTTAAGAAACGTTTTTCCACCTCTTTGTCCTTTGTGAACAGGTACAGGGCAAGGGGCTTTTCTCTTTCACGAATAAAGGCCTCTGCCTCGTTGATATCCTCATAGGAAATCAGGGGCATGATGGGACCGAATATCTCCTCCTGCATCACGGCATCCTCCGGTGTCACATTGTCCATGACCGTGGGCGCAATCCGCAGTGTATCCGGGTCGCTTTCTCCACCGAGTACCACCTTATTTATATCAATCAGACCGGTAATCCTGTCAAAATGCTTCTTGTTGATGATTTTTCCGTAATGCGGATTGTCCAGAGGATGCTCGCCGAACATTTTCCTGATTTGAAGCCTTACCTGGGCAATCAATTCTGCTTTCACTTTTTTATCCACCAGTACATAATCCGGTGCAACACAGGTCTGTCCGCAGTTCAAATATTTGCCGAAAACCAGCCTTGCAGCTGCAACCTTGATGTCACAGGTATCATCAATGATACAGGGGCTTTTTCCTCCAAGCTCCAGAGTCATGGGAGTCAGATGTGCGGCAGCCTTTTCCATCACAAGCCGTCCCACCGTTGTTCCGCCCGTAAAAAAGATATAGTCAAAACGCTGCTCCAAAAGTGCCGTATTCTCGGCACGGCCGCCTTCCACTACTGCAACATATTCTTCCGGGAATACCTCGCTTACCACCTTCTTAATGATGGCTGATGTGGCCGGAGAATAGGCCGAGGGCTTAAGGATACAGCAGTTGCCTGCCGCAATCGCACCAATCATCGGCTCCATGCACAGCATGAACGGATAATTCCAGGGGGACATAATCAGCACGCATCCATAGGGCTCCTGTACAGTAAAGCTTTTGGCATGAAAATTCGCCAAATCTGTTTTTCGCCGCCTGTTGCGGGACCAGCCTTTTATATGTTTTATTTGATAGGAAAGTTCACTGAGTGTCAGACCCGTTTCACACATATAGCTTTCTGTTTCTGATTTGCCCAGATCCGTATAAAGTGCCGCTCCGATTTCCTGCTCATATTTCTGTATCGTACTTTTCAGCTTTTGTAACATTTCTATCCGGTAATGCACATCAAAAGTCTTACCGGAATTGAAAAATGTCCTTTGATTTTTCACAATTTTTTCAATATCCATAATAAAACACTCCTTGGGACAGACCCCTTTCAATTTTTGCCGGCTATCACAGCATACATTTTTTCCAGTTCCTTAGCATCCATCAGCTTTGGCACCGGATACAGCGGATTGCTTTCCTTGTCGGCATGCTGTGCCATCGTAGGAATATCCTCTTCCCGGATGCCGTCGATATGCCTGGGAATTCCCATGTAAGAATTCATCTCCTTAATCCAGGCTATGAACTTTTCAGATGCAGTACCATCTGCATCCTCTACAGCCGCTATCCCACACACGCGGGCCAGCTTTCCTAAGCGCTTATGGCAGCTTACACCGTATTCCTCCAGCATATAGGGCAGGATGACTGCGTTTGCCAGTCCATGAGGCACAGAATACTGTCCTCCGAGAGAATGTGCAATGCCATGCACATATCCTACATAGGACTGGGTAAATGCGATGCCTGCACAGTAAGCAGCACGTAACATACCTTCTCTGGCCTGTTCGTCCTGTCCGTCGTCATAGGCTCTCTTCAAATATGTCCTGATCAGCTTTACTGCTTCCTCTGCCATGGCGCGGGTATGCTTTGTGGTGCTGCCACCAATATAAGCTTCTACGGCGTGAGTCAGGGCATCCATTCCTGTCGTGCCGGTAAGTGACTTAGGCAGCCCTGTCGTAACATGATAATCCAGCACCGCATACTTTGGTATCAGGCAGAAATCGTTGATGGGATATTTATGGCGCGTTTTCTCATCTGTAATGACTGCTGCCAATGTGGTTTCACTTCCGGTTCCCGCCGTGGTAGGCACTGCAATCAACATCGGAAGCTTTTTATGTATTTTTAACAGTCCGCGCATTTTGGAAACTGTCTGCTTTGGTTTTGCAATCCTGGCAGCCGTGACCTTGGCACAGTCAATGGAAGAACCGCCGCCAACAGCGATAACTGCCTTACATGCATTATCCAGATACAACTGCCTTGCCGCTTCTACATTAGCAATCGTCGGATTCGGTACGGTATCATCATAGATAACATAGGCAATGTCCTTCTGCTTCAAGGCATCCGTCAGTCCGTTCAACAGACCGGCATTGGTTATCCCTTTATCAGAGACAATCAATATGCTGTCCACAGTCTTCTGCTTCAACACTTCGCCAACCTGCTCCATATCCTGTAGTATTTCCGGCTCCCGATACGGAAGAAGCGGAAGTGCAATTTTAAAGCAGAGCTGGAATGCTCTGCAATATAGTTTTCTTATTGGGTTCATTTTGTTTTCCATCCTTTAAGCATCCATATAGTATACATAGTGAACAATTCACAATGTATACTATATCACTGCCAAACTTTTGTCAATCCGAACTTTTGTATAGAGAATCAAAAGCTTATCTTGCCCTGAACTCCTCCATGATGCCATTCAATATGCATTTCCGGAATTCCGCACAGGACACCTTATTTTCTTCTGAAAGGCCTTCTGTCTCCTGCCCTCTTGCAGTATTCTCTAAATTCTGGCCATTTACCACAAAGGCATGATAGGTAATAAATTTCATAACGAAAATGTATAACAGATAGCTCATAGGCAGATCCTGCCTGATTTCCCCATCTGCAATTCCACGTTCAATAATACGCCTGCCAATCATCAGAGGCTGACATTGTCCCCGTTTGCTCCGTCCTTTCAACGTTTCACGCAAAAGCTGTCCCGTCTGTGATGGCTCAAACAAAAGATTGATGAAACGCATCATACAGACTCCTTTTCCCGCCTTCCTGTCGACGGTATCCAGGATAAATGTCACACGTGCCTCAAAATCCGTCTGTCCCCAAATCTTATTCTCCAATGATGCCAAAGAATCTTCCATAAAGAACAGCAGCGCATATACGATGATTTCCTCTTTTGAAGCAAAATAATCATATGCAGTGCCTTTTCCGATACCAGCCCGGTCTGTTATTTCAGAGACCTTCATATTGGCAATATCAGCACCCTCTCCTATCAGTTCAATCACTGCCTGATAAAGCTTTAAGACCTTTTCCGGCAGTTCCTGCCTGCTTTCATTTCCGGTTATCTTTGCCATGATGTTTTTCTCCCCGCTCCTTTTTTCTTCTATCCCGCATAAATAAGTCATAAACGCACGGTACCACAATAAGGGTCAGCAACGTACCGTATACCAGTCCGCCAATCGTAACGATTGCCATCGGTTTCATCATCTCCGCTCCCATATCATGACTGAATACCATGCCGGACATTGCCAGAATAGTGGTCAATGCCGTCATAAGCACCGGACGCAGTCTGGTTCTGCCTGCTGTCAATATAGCCTCTTTCTTCTCCATACCGCCTTCCCGCAGTTGATTCATATAATCAATCAATACGATACCATTATTTACGATAATACCTGACAGCATGACGAAGCCAACCATGGCAATGACGCTGACCTCACTACCGGTAAAATACAGTCCAAGGAGACCGCCCGTAAATGCCAAAGGTATCGTAAACATAATGATGAACGGTGACAAAAGGGACTGGAACTGCGCCACCATGATAAGGTACATGAATACCAGTGCCAGTACCAACATCAATCCTATCTGTTCCAGCGCATCATTGATAGTCTCGTTTTCCCCGGCAAATTCCAGTCTATAGCCGGCGGGCATTTCATAATCTGCAAGGCGCTTCTCAACCTCTGTGGAAACAAGTCCCACATTGTAGCCATCCGCTATGGCTGCAGATACGGAAATATATCTGGTCTGGTCTGCACGTCGAATGGAACTTAAGCTTTCCGTCATCTCAAAATCCGCTATTTTCTCTAAAGCCACTTTCTCCTCTTCTCCGCCTTCACCTGTTCCCTTGATAGTCATCTCCTTTAGCAATTCCCTCGTCAGAGCTTCGTCCGCCTCGTTAATGACATAGACGCTATAATCCTTATCTGCCTCTGCCAGTGTTGTAGCAGAACTGCTTTCTGCCAGCTTTTCGGAAACCTGTGAAAATACCTGCGCAACTGTCAGACCATGCTCCATGGCAGCGTCCTTATCGACCGTAATTCGCAATTCCTCCGATGACTCCTCCATGCCGTCAGATACTTCTGCAGTACCCTCTACCTGTGAAACAATCTCTGCCACCTCTCCTGCTATCCTTCTGAGGGTATCCAGATCCCTGCCTTCTACCTGAATCGTAATACCGCTGCCTCCCAGCGAGGACATATCCATACTGGAGGTATCCACACTGATTTCAGCATCCAAATCTGCCGTTTTTTCTATAATAATATCCGCAATCTCTTCATTAGTCATGGTCTTATCTTCTACCGTCGTAACATAGACGGTTGCCGCATTGCTGCTGCCGCTTCCGCCCATCAGCATCGTCATGGTAGAACCGCTGGACATAGCACCTACATCCTGCACATCATCCAGTTCCTGAATTCTCCTGATTACTTCATCCGTCACCTCTTTGGTATCTGCCAATGTTGCGTCATCGGCCAGATTGACGCTGACAGTAAGCTGGGTGCTGTCCATATCCGACATAAAGGCCGTACCGTTAGACATTGCTGCAACTGCGCTGACAACTAACAAAGCTACTACTAACAGCAATACTACCGGCTTCATCTTCAAAGACAGCTTCAATACCTTCTCATACCCCTTCACAAAGGCACCGAATAGCTTCCCTTCCTTCTGTTCCTTGGTCTTTGTCAGCATTTTGGATGCCATTGCCGGAACCACTGTCAGAGCGATTAGCAGGCTGGCCAACAGGGAGTAAGCAATCGTAAGACCCATATCCACGAAAAGCTGTCTGGTGATTCCTTCCGTAAAGACGATTGGCAGGAATACGCATACGGTAGTCAGGGTAGAAGCCATAATAGCACCGGCCACCTCTTTGGCACCATCTATCGCAGCCTCCCGCATGGACTTTCCTTCACTTCGCAATCTGTAAATATTCTCAATTACTACAATAGAGTTGTCCACCAGCATACCGATACCCAATGCCAGACCGGAAAGGGAAATAACATTTAATGTCACCCCACTAAAATACATACACACTATCGCTGTCACAAGACTGATGGGAATGGAAAAAGCAACCACCAGCGTCGGTCTCAAATCCTTTAGGAATAACAACAATATCAAAACGGCAAGGATTGCACCCACCACCACATTGTTGATAATGGAATCCATGACAAGATCGATGTAGATGCCCTGATCCATCAGCGTTATCATATTGAGGCCAGCATCTGCCTCCATCAGTTCTTCAAAACGTTCCAGCAGCAGATCAGACACTTCACCGGTAGAATATCCTGTCTGTTTCTGTATGGAAAGGATAACGCCGGCACTGCCGTTAACGTTCGCATACACCTCATCCGAATTATCCACATAGAATACGTCTGCCACATCCTCCAGAGTAATAGTGTCCACACCATCCATATGCAGATTCATAAGAGGCAGGGATTTCATTTCTTCCAAATCAGCAGTCTTATCACCCACTCTGACCATATAAGAAACGCCATCCTCTGTCACATATCCTGCCGGCATGGAAAAATTCTGTGCGGCTAAAAGTGCTGAAACCGTATCCACTGTCAATATTTCCACCATATCAGACTGCTCATACGCTTCCTGCCTTGCTTCCTCCAGCTGTACTTCTCCGTCGGCAATTTCTTCAAGAGCCTCCTGCAGCTGTTCTTCTGTGCTTTCCAGCTCTGCTTTTGCAGAATCCAACTCGGACTGTGCCGTGTTCAGCTGGTATTCACCCAGGGTAATCTGTGTCATCCCGTTTGCAAAACCGATTACAGCTTCGATTTCTCCCTTTTCAAGAGCTGTCAGCTGCGTATCGATTTCTGCAATGCCCGCATTATAGGTTCCTAACTGTGCGTTTAAGGTTCCAATATAAGTATTGATTACATTCTTTACTTCATCAAGTTGTATCGTCCAGTCCAATGCTGCCAGCGCATCTTGCATCTCCTGTGTAAGCGCACCGTTCTCCATAGCGGCAGCCTTCAACGCCTCTAAAGCAGCCTGGCGCTCTGCTGTTGCGTCAGCCTGATTCTTTTCAA
>JBJFCM010000096.1:7914-12362 GCA_051888955.1 Lachnospiraceae bacterium
AACGCCTCTAAAGCAGCCTGGCGCTCTGCTGTTGCGTCAGCCTGATTCTTTTCAACCTCCGATAGCCCTGTCTGCAATTGCTGCAACATGGCAATATTCGCATATGTGGTAGTTTTTATGGCCTCCAAATCTATCTTGGCAGTGAGAAGCTTGGTCTTTGCATCCGCAAGCTGCGCCGCCGTGCTATCCTGCTGACTTTCCAGTTCGGTCTTGCCGCTTTCCAATTTCGCCCTGTTGTTATCAATTTCAGCCTGACCGTTTGCAAGCTCATTTTTCCCGTCCTGTATCTTGTCCAGACCTTCGTTTATCTCTGCCTTGCCATCTGCCAATTGCTGTACGGCATCTTTCATCTGCTCGTCAATAGCAGCCCTTATCTGCGCATTCACAGCATCAATTTTATCCTGCCTGATGATAACATTGACACTTTCTTCTATCAGACCGGTAGCACTTACGGATGCTACACCCTCTATGCTTTCCAATTCAGGTATGATGTTGTCCTGCACATAAGTGCTGACCTCAGCCACACTCATCCCCTCAACACCTGCCGCCGCAATCATGACCGGCATCATATCCGGGTTCAGCTTCATAACAACAGGGCTGCCAATCAGCTCATCTTCCCAGTAACCGGATATCTGATCCAGCTTTTCCCTGATTTCCAGCGAAATAGAGTCCATGTTTGATGTCTGTGAAAACTCCAGTATAACCATGGAATAGTTTTCACTGGAAACGGAACTGATGCTCTCAATATTGCTGACTGTAGCCATTGACGATTCAATCGGCTTGGTCACCACCGTTTCCACCGTTTCAGGACTTGCTCCCACGTATGTCGTCATGACAATAACGTACGGCAGGCTGATGTTCGGCAACAAATCCGCTGTCATCCTTGTAAAGGATACTACTCCCAGTACGATAGCAAGCACCACGCCTACCAAAACTGTATATGGCTTTTTTACACTGAATTTGGATATCATTTGTGTCCTTCCTCTCCTGTTGTCCTCCGTCCGACCAGTCAGTCGGTCTCACGTTGTCGATTATAAACACATATATATGCAAAGTCAATAAAGCCGTCCGGTATCTTTTATTAAAAAAAAATAAACTGCAAAACGTCTCTTAAAGACACGTCCTGCAGTCCTTTTCTCTTTCTAAAATCCCAATCCTATGCAGCTTCCTCTCCCGGCGCCTTTGCATACAGAATTTTTAAGATAATGGGAGTGGAAATACTGGATACAATAATCAGCAAAATAACGGATGTAAAATACACCGGACTGAGCAATCCCACTGACAGACCTTTTTGGGAAACAATAAGCGCCACCTCGCCTCTGGTCATCATACCTACACCAATTTTCAGACAATCCATTCCTCTGAAACCACAAAGTCTGGACATCAGTCCGCATCCGATAATCTTGGTCGCAAGTCCTACCAGCACAAAGCATAGTGAAAAGATAAGAATGGCGCCTGTCACATTGTCAATGTTCGTCTTCAAACCGATACTTGCAAAAAATATCGGACCAAACAGCATATAAGAATTGATATCCATCTTCTCCGCAATATATTCCGAATCCTGAATAGAGCAAAGAATGATTCCTGCCACATAGGCTCCTGTAATATCCGCTATGCCAAAAAACTTTTCAGCAATATAGGCAAAGGCCAGGCAAAGCGCAAGTCCAATAATGGGAATACGCCTGGTATGCGGATATCTGCTGTCAACCAGTTTAAAGACTTTATAGATAATAATTCCCACAATAATTGCAAACAGGAAGAAAAGCACGGTATTCAATACCACCTTGGCAGGGTTGGAATCCGGATTCTTGAAACCGATTACAAAGGTAAGTACGATAATTCCGATTACATCATCAATAATAGCTGCACTTAAAATGGTAGTGCCCACTTTTCCCTTCAGCTTCCCCATTTCTTTTAAGGACTGCACGGTGATACTCACGGAAGTGGCTGTCAGAATGACACCTACGAATACCGCCTGATAAAAGCCCTCCGACCCCCAGGGTGCGGTACCATAAAAGCCCATATAGAGCAGTGCACCTCCTAACAAAGGAACAAACACCCCGGCACAGGCAATCAGAAATGCCTTTGGACCGGTTTTCATCAGCTCCTTCAAGTCAGTTCCCAGTCCGGCTGAAAACATCAGAAGCACAACACCTATCTCTGCCATTTCCATCAAAAAATCCGTCTGCTGTACCAGTCCCAAGACACTGGGGCCGATAATCAGACCCGCGATGATCTCACCTACTACCTGAGGTGCTTTCAGCTTCCTTGCCAAAAGCCCGAAAAATTTGGCAAACACAATGATAATGGCCAAATCCTTAAACACATTGTACGCTTCCATAATACACTCCTCCTATGTCCAAAGTAAAAGCCTACCTCATCTTCAGAAAATGAAATAGGCGGCTTTACCCTTTTTATAAAAACTAAAAATAACTTTCTTCTGACCTGCGCATCAGAAACTTTACCTTACTTTCTATATCCTTTGCAAGGGAACGGATCAACTGCTCCGCATCATCCTTAGCACTGTCATTCACACAGAAAATACAGATATTTCTGTTCCTTCGAAACAAGCCCTGCTTGTACCATTTTATGTAGTAGGAAATACGGTTCCGAAGTAAAATACGCTCAATCTGCTGCTTCATCTCCATATCGGCAGTTTCGCAAAGTTCAATCTCGTTATTCACTTTCAATCTGGTATATTCCGGCTGCATAATTACCTCCGTTGGCACTGCTCATTTCTTCCGTGGATATTATATCATAGGTTTTTCAATTTTTCATTAAAAAAGTTATATTTTTTCCATTTCCTTCAAACACAATTGTTCCCTGCATATCTGTGCGGAAAACTTCTGCATTTTCAGCCTGCAGGCGTGCCAAGACCTCCCGATGAGGGTAACCGTAGTCATTGTCCTCATCGCAGGAAATGATTGCCCATCTGGGAGATACTGCCTGCAAAAAATCCTCGCTGCTACTGGTATTACTGCCGTGGTGCCCCACTATGAGCACATCGGCATCCACATCCTCATTCGCCACCATATAGGCTTCGCTGTTGCTTTCTCCATCCCCGTATAAAAGAATACGGTTTTCTCCATTCACAAGCAGGATACCTATAGAGCTTTCATTCAGATTCTCCGCATCCGTCTGCCAGTCAGGTGACGGGCAAATCACCCGAAAGACGGCATTGCCAAGCACATATTCCTCTCCTGCCTTTGGATAATCCACCAAAGGCTGCCTTTCCTCAATGGCTGCCAGTGTGTCAGCATATATCGCTGTTTCACATTCATCGATGCTGATATCCGGCATGAGTACCCGATCCACCGAAATCTCTCTGATAACTGTTGGAGCAGAACCGATATGGTCCTCGTGAGGATGTGTCAGGAGCAGGTAATCCAATGCGGATATCCCCTGCTCCTGTAAATAGTCCAGTATAAATTTCCTGTCATCCCGGTTGCCGGTATCCACTAACATAGCGTGTTCGCCGCTGACAATCAGCGTGGCACTTGCCTGGCCCACATCCAGACAGTGGACCGTAAGCAGTCTTTCCTCTGTACTCCCATCGGAATACGCTTCTCCATCAGTCGTTGCACCATCTTCTGCCACATCTGCCGTCCGTTCCTCACCAGACAGATTATTTCCCCCAAAAAGCTTTGAAAGGCTGTCCGAATGAATGTTATCTTTCCCTGATAACCATATGGCAAGTACCCCCAGAATCACAAGAGCCAATACCTTTCCCCATCTTTTGTTTCCTGCCATACTATCCTACTTTCTATTCCAAAATCATCTTTTTTATCTTCGCTTTCAGACGCTGCAGCGCATTGTCAGTAGATTTCTCATCCTTGCCCAGCACCTTTGCTATCTGGCTGTAGCTCATCCCGGTGATGTACAAATCCAGCACCTGTTTTTCAAAGCTGCTCAATTCCTGCTCCATCTGCTTTTCCAGCTGCTCTACATTTTCCTTATCGATTACCAGATCCTCCGGATTCAGTCCGTGGTCTGCCAGCATGCTTAAAATACCGGCTTCCTCATCCTCTCCGTGCTCCGCACTGCTGCCATACAGGGAAATATAGGAATTGAGCGGTATATGCTTCATTCGCCCTGCTGCCTGTACCGCCGAATACATCTGTCTGCTGATACAAAGCTCTGCAAAAGTAAAAAAGCTGGCATCCCTTCCGCTGTCATAGTCCCGGATTGCCTTGAACAGGCCAATCATTCCTTCCTGTATCAAATCGTCCCTGTCACCACCCAGAATGTACATGGAGCCTGCCTTGCTGCGGACCAGATATTTATACTTGTCCATGATATAATCCGTAATCTGTTTTTCGCCGTCACGCAGGCGGACAATCAGTTCCTCGTCCGTTGCCTGTTCAAAATCCTGCATACTTTTTCCTTTCCTGCCATTTGAAACAGCATCCTATCGCGGGCTTGCCTCCGGCGCTGTACCGGATGGAACT
>JBJFCM010000097.1:0-2728 GCA_051888955.1 Lachnospiraceae bacterium
ATCATGCAGTTCTTTATGTACGCCTGTATGATACTGATTTCCTGGATTGGTGCAAAGGCTATTGTTGTAAGCGGTAATAACGCAGCGCTTGGACTTACAACAGGGGATTTGACAGCCCTGTTTTCCTATGCAACACAGATACTGATGAGCTTAATGATGCTCTCCATGGTATTCGCCATGATTACGATTTCTTTAGCTTCTGCCCGGCGTATTGCAGAGGTATTGGAGGAAAAAACCGATATTGCAAATCCTGTAAATCCTGTCACAAGTGTAAAGGATGGCTCCGTTTGCTTTCATGGTGTAGATTTTGTGTATGCGTCTAAAGCTGACAAAAAGGTTCTGGACAATATCAACCTCTCCATTGCTTCGGGAGAAACCATTGGTATTATCGGCGGCACCGGTTCCTCTAAATCCAGTCTGGTGCAGTTGATACCCCGTCTTTACGATGTGACCGGCGGAAGCCTGACTCTGGGCGGTGTGGATGTCAGGGATTATGACCTGGACACCCTTAGAAATGCCGTTGCGATGGTGCTGCAGAAGAACGAGTTGTTTTCCGGCACTATCAAGGAGAATCTGCGCTGGGGCAATGAAAATGCCACTGATGAAGAAATCGAACAGGCATGCAGACTTGCCTGTGCGGATGAGTTCATCCAGACATTCCCCGATAAGTACGATACCCATATCGAGCAGGGCGGTACCAATGTTTCGGGTGGACAGAAGCAGCGGCTCTGTATTGCCCGTGCACTCTTAAAGAAGCCCAAAGTGTTGATTTTGGATGACTCTACAAGTGCAGTGGATACCAGAACCGATGCATCAATTCAGAAATCTTTTGCCGAATACATCCCTGATACCACAAAAATCATCATTGCGCAGCGTGTCAGCTCCGTTCAACATGCAGATCAAATCGTAGTTCTGGATGACGGAAAGATCGTAGCTGTTGGTAAGCATAGCGAGCTGCTTAAAACCTGCGATATTTACCGTGAAGTATATGAATCCCAGCAGAAAGGAGAGAAGGAAAATGAATAAATCGAAGACCCTCGGCAGATTGTTATCCTATATGAAAGAATATAAGGGTCAGCTTATTTTTGTTGTAGTCTGTATTCTGCTCAGTGCCATTGCAAGTGCTGCTTCTTCTTTGTTTTTACAGGTTTTAATCGACGACTATATTGTACCGTTGCTGGGTGAAAGCAGCCCTGTATTTACAGGACTTTTAAAGGCTCTTATCACCATAGGCATCATCTATCTGATAGGTGTCCTTTCCACCTTGTTTTACAATCGAGTCATGGTTACGATTGCCCAGGGAACTCTCAAAAAAATTCGTGATGATATGTTTGAGAAAATGCAAAGACTTCCCATCCGCCAGTTCGATACCCGTACTCACGGCGATATCATGAGCCTGTATACCAATGATACCGACACCCTCCGCCAGATGATTGCCCAGTCTATGGCACAGCTTGTGTCTTCGGTATTTACCATTGTGGTGGTATTCATATGTATGTTGTATCTCAGCGTATGGCTGACTCTGGTTGCTGTCCTGGTAATGCTTCTTATCCTGCAGATTGTGAAAGTTGTTACCGGCAAGATTGGTGTTTTCTTTATCATGCAGCAGAAAACCCTTGCGGATGTAAACGGCTATGTGGAAGAAATGGTAAACGGTCAGAAAGTTATCAAGGTGTTCTGCCATGAAGAAAAGGCAAAGGAAGAACTGCGTGAGAAAAACAAGGCCTGGGCTATGAGCGCTGCAAGTGCCAACGGTTATGCCAACTCCATGATGCCGATGATGAATGCATTAGGCTATGTGCAGTATGTGATCATTGCCATTCTGGGAGCATATATGGCGATTGCAGGTACAACGAATCTGGGGTTGACCGGAACCGGTACGCTTACCCTCGGCATGATTGCATCCTTCCTTACCCTGTCGAGAAACTTTACCAACCCTGTATCCCAGATATCCAATCAGTTTAACTCTATTGTAACTGCTCTGGCCGGTGCTTCCCGTATTTTTGCCTTTATGGATGAAGAGCCGGAAACCGATGACGGTTATGTAACACTGGTCAATGCGAAAGAAGAAAACGGCGTAATTACTGAAACCGCAGAGCGTACCGGTATGTGGGCCTGGAAGCATCCCCATCATGATGGAACGATTACCTATACAAAACTGGAAGGCAGAGTGGTGCTGGACGGGGTGGACTTTGGCTATGTTCCGGAAAAGCAGGTACTGTATGATATCACACTTTTTGCTGAGCCGGGACAGAAGATAGCCTTTGTAGGTGCTACCGGTGCAGGAAAGACCACGATTACCAACCTGATAAACCGCTTTTACGATATTGCCGATGGCAAGATCCGTTATGATGGAATCAACATCAACAAAATCAGGAAAGCCGACCTCCGTCGTTCCCTGGGTGTGGTATTGCAGGATGTGAATCTGTTCACAGGAACGGTTATGGAGAATCTACGCTATGGCAATCCTGATGCTACGGACGAGGATTGTATTGCTGCTGCAAAGCTGGCTAATGCCGATGGATTTATCCGCATGCTGCCACAGGGATATAACACGGTTCTGAAGGGTGACGGCAGCGGACTGTCCCAGGGACAGAGACAGCTTATTTCCATTGCCCGCGCCGCCGTATCCGACCCACCGGTCATGATTCTGGATGAAGCGACCTCCTCCATTGATACCCGTACAGAGGCCCTGGTGCAGGACGGTATGGATAAGCTGATGAAAGGC
>JBJFCM010000098.1:0-3503 GCA_051888955.1 Lachnospiraceae bacterium
ATAAAGGAGTAACCATGATTTTTGAAACACATGCACATTATGATGATGAAGCATTTGACGAGGACAGGGATGAGTTAATAAGTTCTTTGCCAGAAAAGGGGATAGGGCGGGTCATGAATATCGGGGCAAGCCTTTCCTCCTGTAAGACCACATTGGGGCTGATGGAGAAGTATCCTTTTGTGTATGGGGCGCTGGGCGTGCATCCCAGTGAGACAGCGGAATTAAATGAAGAGAATTTTGCCTGGCTGAAAGAAATCTGCCAGCATCCGAAATGCATGGCAGTGGGGGAAATTGGTCTTGACTACTACTGGCCGGAGCCGGACAGGGACACACAGAAAAAGTGGTTTGTGCGGCAGTTGGAGCTGGCGAGGGAGTTGAAAAAGCCGGTGGTGATTCATTCCCGGGATGCGGCTATGGATACGATAGAAATCATGAAGGAGCAGCACGCAGAGGAAATCGGCGGTGTCATCCACTGCTTTTCCTACACAAAGGAAACGGCGGCTGTTTTTCTGGACATGGGTTTTTATATCGGCATCGGTGGAGTCATTACTTTTAAAAATGCCAAAAAGCTGAAAGAGGCGTTAACATACATTCCCATGGAACGGATTGTGGTGGAAACGGACAGCCCCTATCTGGCACCGGAGCCTAACAGGGGAAAGCGCAACAGTTCCCTGAATATTCCATACATTATAGATGAGATTGCCAGAATCAAAGAGCTGTCACCGAAACAGGTAGAAGAGGAAACGTATCAGAACGGTAAAAATTTGTACCGATTTGATAAAAAATTATTATAAAGAAACGAATGTAAGAACTTTCAAAATAGAATATTATATGTTATACTGTAATTTAAGGGTAAGTTATTCTTGCGGAAGCAAGAGATGGGAGTATGAAAGGGTTTTCTAGAGGATTGGTAGGGGAAACTGAATGAAAAAAGTACAAATGAGGGTATGGTCCGGTATCGTGGCTATTGCGATTGGAGTAGCTGTATGTACAGGGCTGGCACCCGGTGTGCAGACGTATGTGCAGGCTAAGAATGCTGATAACGGCAGAGTGTTGTTTATCAGCTCTTATTCGTATGCCTGGGATACGGTGCAGATACAGATTGAGGGCATCAAAAAAGGACTCTCTGACAGCGTGGTGTTAGACTATGAGTTTATGGATACAAAGCGTGTCAATGATGAGACTTCCTATCAGCTTTTTTATGATAGTCTGTCGTACCGCATGTCCAAGGTAGAGCCATATGATGCAATTATTTTAGGCGATGATGCTGCTTTTCTTTTTGCGCTGGAGCATCAGGAGGATTTGTTTGCCGGCATTCCTTTGATTTTTGAAGGAGTAAACGATGAAGAGCTGGCGTTGGAGGCTTCCAAGGATCCGCTGGTTACCGGTGTGATAGAGAAGCTTTCCGTCCAGAAAAATATTGACTTGGCGTTATCTATTTATCCGGATGCCACGAAGGTGGTCGGTATTCTGGACAACAGTATTACCGGTGAAGCGGAGCGTAAAAATTTCTATCAGAATGCAGAGCTGTATCCGGATCTGGAATTTTCGGAAATCAATACGTCCGAGCTGACGACGGCAAAATTAAAAAGTGCACTTTCCAATCTGGAGAAGAATACGATACTGATTTATGTTGTTATGACAGAGGATGCCAGCGGTAAGCAGTATACCAATCAGGAGTCCATAGAGCTGATTGCACAGTTTTCACCTGTTCCCGCTTTCCGTATGGTGGAGGGCGGTATCGGATATGGTGTTCTGGGTGGAAATATCGTTTCCATGGAACGCTCGGGTGAGATTGCTGCCGGAATGGCCATGGATGTTGTCAATGGAAGAAAGAACTTGGAGGATGTGGGCGTTGTAGCAGACAGCCCTAACATTTACTGTATTGATGAAGCTGTCATGAAAAAGTTCGGGATAGATAAAGACATCCTTCCTGAAGATACCGTTTATGTCAATCATGAGCCTTCCTTTATAGAGAGGAACAAGGAGGCATTGTTGCCAAGTGCAATTCTGTTAGCAGTTCTTTTAGCGATATCGATTTGGATGTGCGTGGACAATCTTAAGAGGAGAAAGCTGACGGCCGAGCTGGAAGAAGCCAGAATGTTTTTGGAGGATGCATCCCAGCATGATTTCCTGACCGGTCTGCCTAACCGTTCCAAGTTCATGAACGATCTGCAGGAGGTCACAGAGAGCAAGAAACCTTTTTCGATTATCATGCTGGATATCGACAATTTCAAGCATATCAACGATAATTACGGACATGTAATCGGGGATGCGGCATTGAAGGAAGTAGCTGCCAGATTAAAGGTGTTACGGACATCGTTGCTTACGGCATATCGTTTTGCCGGGGATGAATTTATCCTGATTTTGAAGAGTGACAATGTGAAGATTGTAGATACTGCGGCTATGCAGTGTCTGGAGGTATTTGGAAAGCCCTTTAAGCTGGAGGGTGAGACGCATATCATTCACGGAAGTGTGGGTGTTGCCTCTGCGCCCAAGGATGCCCCGGATGGTGAGCAACTGATTGTGTGTGCGGATGCTGCCATGTACAGTGTGAAAAAGAGTGGCAAAAACGCATATGCTTATTATAAGTCTGGAATGATTAAGGACGAAAAACAATAAAAATTTATTGAAAAACAATAAAAACATATTGACAATCGAAAAGCCCCGTGCTATATTCATGCACATAAGATACCATTGTGGTATAAAAATGTGTTCATGAAGGCATGGGACTTTTTGTTATGTCTATGATAAGGAGGAGCGCAAGTGAAGAAGGAAAATATTATCCGAATAACAAAATACCTACTGGATTTTATGTTTTTTGCGGGGATACTGGTAACGGTGACTTTACCCTTTACCGTAAAATGGATTGGCACATATGCGGAAAAGCTGGGTGTTACCACTGAAATCTCGAAACATTATGCGGAGTGCGTGATTATTTATTTTGTCCTGGGAATACTGGCGATTGCCATCCTGGGAGAACTCAGGAAAATGTTTCGTACCGTGCTGGCTGATGACTGCTTTGTGTATGACAACGTGGTGAGCCTGCAGAGAATGGGCACTTATAGTTTTATGATTGCGTTGATTTCTCTGGTGCGTGCCATCATGTATCTGACAGTAGCGATGCTGGTGGTGATTTTGGTATTTGTGGTGGCAGGTTTGTTCAGCAAGGTGCTGGCATTTGTTTTTGACAAAGCGGTTCAATACAAGGAAGAAAATGATCTGACAATATAAGGAGGTGCCATATGGCAATAAGAATTAACCTGGATGTGGTAATGGCACAGCGGAAAAAGGGCTTGACGGAGCTTGCCGGAGAGGTGGACATCACGTTGGCGAACCTTTCCATATTGAAAAATAACAAGGCAAAGGCTATCCGGTTTTCTACTCTGGAGGCAATCTGTAAGGCACTGAATTGCCAGCCCGGGGATATCATGGAATACGTAGAGGATGAAGAAAGTGAGGTAGAGAGTGATGAATAATAGTGAGAACCAGACTTCGGCAGG
>JBJFCM010000098.1:3603-8978 GCA_051888955.1 Lachnospiraceae bacterium
CAGCAGCCCTATGTGCAGCCGGTATATTCACAACAACAGTCCAATGCGCAACAGCCTTATACGACAACCAGAAAGCCTGATACCAGGCAGACTGAGAACCTGAAAAAGAACTTTGGTACGCTGGGGCTGGGAAGCCTTCTATATGCATTGTTTTATGCCTTTTGCATGTATAAGAACGGCAGCGGTATCACCTATCCTTTTTTTCTCGCAGGAAGTCTTTGGTTTTACTGCTTCTGTTTGAAAAAACTGGAGATTTCCTTAAAAAAAGACAGTATTTTCTACATGATTAGCATTATGCTGCTGGGATTGTCCACCTTTTGCACGGCGGATGGCAAGATCATTGCCATGAATAAGACAGGTATCCTGGTGCTGACGATAAGCTTTCTGCTTCATCAGGTCTATCGGGATGAAAACTGGACCTTTGGGAGATATACAGGCTACGTGATTGCGGCAGTGTTTGGCAGTCTGGGTGAGATTGCAAGACCATTCCAGGATATGTCCGTCTATCACAAGCTTCGGGGGAAGAAAGGCAAGGGTATGGCACTCTATATTATTATTGGCCTTTGCTTCAGTATTCCGTTGTTCTTTATTATCTGGCTGTTGCTCATGAGCGCCGACAAAGTGTTTATGGATATGACGGAGGATTTATTTGACAAGCTGGATATGGGCAATGTCTTTGGGGTACTCTTTACTGTCATTTTCATGTTCTTTATGACCTACTGCATTATGGCGTACCTTTGTAAGAAGACTTTTTCTGAGGAGTATAAGGAAAGGGCACAGCTGGAGGCAGTAATCGGGATTACTGTTACTTTGCCGATTACCCTGCTGTATCTGGTGTTCAGCGGAGTACAGATTGTCTGCCTGTTTTTAGGTAAGATTGATTTGGAGAATTACACCTATGCAGAATATGCCAGACAGGGATTTTTCCAGTTATTGGCGGTATGCATCATCAATCTCATCCTGGTGCTGGTGTGCCATGCTTATTTTAAAGAAAATAAAATGTTAAAAGGAATAGTGACAATAATGTCACTTTGCACTTACATCATGATTGCATCCTCTGCTTTCCGGATGATACTGTACATCAAGCATTATTACCTGACCTTTTTACGGCTTTTTGTATTGTGGTCCCTGGTAGTGCTCTTTATCCTGCTGACCGGTGTCATTATCAGTATTTACAGGAAAAAGTTTCCTCTGTTTAAGTACAGCATGGTAGTGGTCACGGTGTGTTTTCTGGTGCTTTCCTTTGCCCATCCGGACTATTGGATTGCCAAATGCAATGTGGCGAATATGGGCAGCTCCACCAGTACCTTTTTCGATGCGGATGCTTATCGTGATTACGCCTATCTGACACAACTGTCAGCAGATGCGGCACCGGCATTTTCCGAGCTTTTTGTAGAGGAAGGCTTTTCCATGGAACGGGCAGCGATGGGAGCGGATATAGATGGCAATAAGTATGACTCCCGTTATGGTTCCCGCTATGAGCTTTACGGCGGTTACAGAAGTGATGAGGAGAGTTGGGGCTATTACTATTTGAGGAATATCTACGAGGACTATCAGAAGATGGGTATCAGGAGCTTCAACCTGTCCAGGTATATTGCATACCAAATTTTGAAATAATGATAAAAAAGAAAAACCTTTTCCCGGGCAACGGTGTCTTAATAGTGTAAGGGAAACATAAACGGAAGGAAGTGAGCAGATGGCGCAGGATATGTATGATAAGCTGACAGCGTTTATTGTGGCTGATCAGCAGAAATTCTACAGGGTAGCATATACCTATGTACAGAATAAGGACAGTGCTTTGGATATCGTGCAGAATGCCATCTGCAAGGCTCTGGAAAACTACGGTTCACTGCGGAATGAGGGAGCCATGAAGACCTGGTTCTACCGTATTCTGGCAAATGAGAGCCTGAACTACATTCGTAAGAACAAAAGGGAAATTGCTTACGAACCGGCAGAGCTTCCGGAAGAAATTTATGAGGAACCGGCTTATGAGGCAGGCTTGAATCTCTTTCATGAAGTACAAGCTTTGCCTGAGCAGATGAGAACGGTTGTCACGTTGCACTATTTTGAAGAAATGACCTTAAAAGAGATAGCACAGATAACGGGGACCAATCTGAATACGGTAAAGACCCGTCTGTACAGTGCACTCAGAAGGTTGAAGGGAGTTGTCCGGGAAAAGGAGGAATGTGTATGAAGCGAGGAAAAGAGGTATATGACAAGATAGAAATACCTGCAGAGCTGTCAGAGCGTGTAAATGAGGCCATTGCCTCGGTTGACAGTAAACAGGCACGGAAAAAGGCCAAAGTGTATTCACGAAACAGAAAGCTGGTCACTTTTATCAGAACCACGGGCACTTTGGCAGCTGCACTTGTCATTTGTCTGACCGTAGGGGTAAACAGCAGTCAGGTACTGGCAGTGGAACTGGGAAGCCTGCCGGTAATAGGTCCGCTGGCCAGAGTGCTGACGGTACGCAGCTTTGAAGAGCATGAGGAAAGTGTGGATTTGGTGGCAGAGGTACCGCAGATTGAAGAGGCGGTTACAGCCCAGAATACCTCGGAAGGCGGTTCTTTGACTGCGGCAGGTGGGATGGGCGAAGAAACCACCGATACCTATGTAGCGGATATCAATGCGGAAATCAATGCCATTGTAGATGATTTCGTGGCAAAGGCCAAGCAGGACATGGCGGACTATAAGGATGCGTTCTTTGCAACAGGGGGTACCGAAGAGGAATGGGCAGACCGTTCCATGGATGTCCAGGTGAGCTATGAAGTGAAGTATCAGTCAGGCCCATATCTGTCTTTGGTGCTTCATGCGAATGAATGCTGGGTGGCTGCTTACCAGGAAAACAATTACTACAATCTGGACCTGGAAAATCACAGAGATATTACGCTGGAGGATCTTTTAGGACCGGATTACATTACCATCTGTAATGAGAGCATCATAAATCAGATCGAAGAGCAGATAAGCGAGGATGAGAATAAGATATATTTCGGTTATGGGCCGACGGCTGATGAGCTGGATGAAGAATGGAAGTTTACCACCATCACACCGGAAACACATTTTTATATCAATGAAAATGGGAACCCGGTCATCTGTTTTGAAAAGTATGAAATTGCACCCGGGTATATGGGAGTTTGTGAATTTGAAATATTACGAAAAAATTAATTTTTTTAAGAAATTCTTAAGTAGTTTCTTTTTCTGTCCGATGATACAATACAGTTATAAATGATTGACTGCCATAGGAAATATAGCATGGTATCTGTATAGAAGGGGAAGCGTTATGAAAAATAAAAAGAGGGTGCATCTTTTAATGGCAAGCCTCTTAATGGTTCTGTCAGGCTTGATGCTTACGGGATGTACAAACGAGGAAACAAAAGAAACTTCTCAGGCATATTATGTTATCAGTGAGGAGTTAGATGTCATAAAAACAGCCGACAAGGCACAGGAAATATTGGAGAATGCCGGATTACAGGCAGAAGATACGAAGGACCACCAAAATTAAATGATTTTGGTGGTCCATTTTGTGCAATCCCATACGTCTGTAGCCCAGTCCTCATAGAAATCAGGCTCATGGCAGACCATGAGGATACTGCCCTTGTAGTCAGTCAGGGCACGTTTCAGTTCATCCTTGGCGTCCACATCCAGGTGGTTGGTGGGCTCATCCAAAAGTAAAATGTTGGTTTCCCTGTTAATCAGCTTGCAGAGCCGGACTTTGGCCTGTTCGCCACCGCTTAGAACCTTGACCTTGCTTTCAATATGCTTTGTGGTCAGGCCGCATTTGGCAAGGGCGGAACGCACCTCATACTGGGTCATGGAGGGGAACTCCTGCCAGATTTCTTCGATACAGGTGGTTTCAATTCCGGGTGCTATTTCCTGTTCAAAATAGCCGATACTGAGATAATCTCCCTGTTCTACACTGCCGGATATCGGAGGAATCAGTCCCAGGATACTTTTTAACAGGGTAGTCTTGCCGATACCGTTCGAACCAATCAGGGCGATTTTCTGCCCTCTTTCCATGGAAAGATTTAAAGGTTTGGAAAGCGGCTCTTCATAACCGATTACCAGATCCTTTGTCTGGAAGATATAGCGGCCGGGTGTACGGGCCTCCCTGAAGTAAAATTCCGGCTTCGGTTTTTCTGATGCCAGTTCGATGACATCCATTTTATCCAGCTTTTTCTGACGGGACATGGCCATGTTGCGGGTGGAGACCCTGGCCTTGTTGCGGGCAACGAAGTCCTTTAAATCGGCAATTTCCTTTTGCTGCTTATTATAGGCTGCCTCCAGCTGCGCCTTCTTCATGGCGTAGACTTCCTGGAACTTATCGTAGTCGCCCACATAGCGGTTCAGCTCCTGATTGTCCATGTGGTAAATCAGATTTACCACGCTGTTTAAGAAAGGAATGTCGTGGGAGATGAGGATAAAAGCATTTTCATATTCTGTCAGATAGCGCTTCAGCCAGGCAATATGCTCCGCATCCAGATAGTTGGTGGGCTCATCCAACAGCAGGATATCCGGCTTTTCCAGCAGCAGCTTGCCTAACAGCACCTTGGTACGCTGTCCGCCGCTCAAATCAGTCACATCCTTATCCAGTCCCAAATCTAACAGCCCCAAAGCTCTGGCCACTTCCTCCACTTTGGCATCTATCATATAGAAATCATGCATGGTCAGCAAATCCTGGATAGTCCCCAGCTCCTCCATGTATTGCTCCAGCTCGTCCGGAGAAGCCTCTCCCATCTTGTCACAGATTTCATTCATCTGATTTTCCATTTCGTATAAAAAATCGAAGGCGGAAGAAAGCACCTGCCGGATGGTCATGCCCTTTTCCAGCACGGTGTGCTGATCCAGATAGCCAACCCGTACATTTTTGGCCCATTCTACTTTCCCTTCGTCCGGCTGCAGCTTGCCGGTAATGATGTTCATAAAGGTGGATTTGCCTTCCCCGTTGGCACCAATCAGACCGATGTGCTCGCCTTTTAACAGACGGAAGGACACATTATGAAAAATAGCACGGTCACCGAAGCCGTGTGTCAGGTTTTCAACATTTAAAATACTCATAAAAATTTATTCTCCTATTGTCGCGCTTAATTCTAACACAGGATTATCTGCTTTTCAAGATAGGCATTGGAGAGTTTGAGAATTTCCAGAATGAAACAGCTTTTTCTTTTATGCTGTATACAATTACATATTTTGCAGACACTAATAGCAGATTGCCGGTACAAAATCGGCAACAGGAGGGAAATTATGAAAACAAAAGGATTGTTACTATGTACTTTATTTACAGTACTTGCGCTTACGGCCTGTGGAAATAAAAATAGTGGACAGCAGGGAACGGGGACAGGACAGACAAACGGCACCAATGCAGGACAGACAAACGG
>JBJFCM010000098.1:9078-12305 GCA_051888955.1 Lachnospiraceae bacterium
AGCAGGGAACGGGGACAGGACAGACAAACGGCACCAATGCAGGACAGACAAACGGTACCAATGCAGGACAGACGAATGGTACGAACACAGGGCAGACGGGTACACAGAATGGCACCGGTGGAAATCAGACCAATACAGGTAACGGCGCCTATAAAGAAGCTACCATGGAAGAACTGAAAGCCGCAGTGGTAGAGGTGCTGGGAGAAAATTACTGGCCGAATACAGCTGTGGAAGCCCAGATGCTTACGGAAATGTACGGTATTACAGAGGATATGTATGATGAATATTTTGCGGAAACGCCTATGATCAGCACCAATGTTGATACTCTTATCATCATAAAAGCAAAAGAGGGGCAGGCGGAAGCGGTAGAAAAAGCGCTCAATGCCTATCGTGACAAGCTGGTAGCGGATACGATGCAGTATCCCATGAATGTTGGTAAGATTCAGGCATCCCGGATAGAAGCCATCGGAAATTATGTCTGCTTTGTACAGCTCGGCGCAGATGTAGTGGATGCCATGGAGCGGGGGGATGAGGCAGTTATTACCAAGTGCCAGGAAGAGAACGAAAAAGCGCTGGATGCTATTCGTACCGTTTTGACGAAAGCGTAGAATTATGGTATTTTCCAGCGTTCTTTTTCTGTTTCGGTTTCTGCCGGCATTTTTCGTTTGTTATTTTGTGGTTCCGGGGAGGATGAGAAATCTCATCCTCTTTTTGGGCAGTCTGCTGTTTTATGCCTGGGGTGAACCCGTCTATGTAATCTTGATGCTGTTTTCCACCCTTTCGGATTATGTTCATGGATTGCTCATTGAGCGATACAGGGGCAGACGGGCAGCAAAGGTTTTGCTGTTTTCCTCCCTTATTATCAACCTGGGACTTTTAGGATTTTTTAAATACAGTGGCTTACCGTTGCCGCTTCCTATCGGTATTTCCTTTTATACCTTTCAGACCATGTCCTACACAATTGATGTATACAGGGAAGAAGTCCCGGCACAAAAAAACCTGCTCGACTTTGGCGTGTTTGTCACCATGTTTTCACAACTGATAGCGGGTCCTATCGTAAAGTACAAGACGGTGGCAGAGGAATTGCAAAAACGCCACGTTTCATTGGAGGATCTGGCAGCAGGAGCCGGGCGCTTCACCATCGGCCTGGGGAAAAAGGTGCTTTTTGCCAACAACATCGGACTGCTCTTTACGGAAATTGCGGGGATGGGAGCGGAGAAGCTTACCACTTCCATGGCCTGGCTGGGGATGTTGGCATATGCTTTTCAAATCTATTTTGATTTTTCCGGTTATTCGGATATGGCAATCGGATTGGGCAGGATGCTAGGCTTTCACTTTCCGGAAAATTTTCGCTATCCCTATATGGCAACGAGTATTACGGACTTCTGGCGGCGCTGGCATATGTCTCTCGGAAGCTGGTTTCGGGAGTACGTCTATATTCCGTTGGGCGGGAACCGCAAGGGACTTGGCAGGCAGCTTGTGAATATCGTGATTGTGTGGGCACTTACCGGTATCTGGCACGGCACCGGATGGAATTTCCTTTTGTGGGGTATGTGGTTTGCCTTTTTTCTCCTGTTGGAAAAAATATTTCTGGGGAAATTATTAGCAAAGATACCAAAGCTTTTTGGCTGGGGATATGCTATGGCGGTAGTATTGGTGGGATGGTGCTTTTTTTCTCTGGAGCAGACAGAAAAAATAGCATTGTTTCTAAGGGCCATGTTCGGAGCTGCAAAAGCCGGATTTGTCAATGATAAAACGCTTTATCTTTTCAGCAATTACCGGGTTCTCCTGGTGATTTTGGCGATAGGAGCCGCACCGGTGGGGAGAAAGCTGGCAGAGTGGATAAAGAGCTGGGCCTGTGGAAAACGGTCTGTATCCCATGCCGTGCAGGCGCGATTCCGCAGAATGAAGCCCTCAATCGGCCTTATCCTGGCAGAAAATCTTTTTTTGATTACGGTGCTATTATTATCCATTGCCAATATTGTAGATGCTTCCTATAATCCTTTTTTGTATTTCCGTTTTTGAGAAGCTACCCGGGTGGTAATCGTGGAAAGGAGAATAATCTATGCGTAATATGACAAAGCATTCCGGTACAGTCAGCACCGTCAGTACTTTTCTATCGCTGTCCCTCATCATTCTGATTCTGTCCGTTGCGGATATTCTCACCCCGGACCGCCTGTTTTCCGAATATGAAAACCGTATCCTGGCAGCAAAACCAGCCTTTAGTATCCGGTCCTTACTTGCGGGAAGCTATACAAAGGATTATGAAACCTATGTGACAGACCAGTTCGTTAACCGCGACAACTGGATTTCCATAAAGACCTCCATGGATGTACTGCTGGGGAAAAAAGAGATAAACGGCGTCTATCTGGCCAAAGACGGTACCCTGATAGAGAAACATGTTCCTGAGACTGTATCCTCGGAAACGGTAGAAAAAAGACTGGCACTCCTAAAAAAACTGGTGGAGTGGCAGGAAGGTCGCGAAAGCAGTGGCGGCGGCCTTCGTATCATGCTGGTACCTACGGCGGACAATGTACTGACGGACAGGCTGCCGGATTATGCCGACTATTACAATCAACAGGATTTCATTGCGCAGGTAACGGAAACCGTAGGTGACAAATATGTCATAAATGTATCAGAGATACTGAATGCCCACAAACAGGAATATATCTACTATGGAACGGATCACCACTGGACGACTTTGGGAGCATATTATGGATATCTTGCCTGGGCAGAAAAAATGGGAATGACACATGTGTCATATGATGCGGAGACGGTGTCAGAGGATTTTTACGGGACCCTGCATTCCAAAACGAATCTGGAGGTAGAGCCGGATATGATAGAAGCCTATGTACCGAAAAACCAGTGTATTCAAGTATATTATGACTTTGCAGAAAGCTTCAGACCATCCCTTTATGAAGAGAGCTATTTAAGCACGAAGAACAAGTACGGCTATTTTCTGGATGACAATCATCCCTTCATACGGATTGAAACAGGAGCCGCTTCACCTGAAGCAGCGGGCAGGAGGCTGTTCGTCATCAAGGATTCCTATGCTAACTGCTTTATTCCGTTTCTGACCGAGCACTACGAAACCATCTATGTGCTGGATCTGCGCTATTATCGGGCAAAATTGTTCCCCCTATTGGAGGAATATGGTGCAGAAGGAAATATGGATATTCTGGTGCTTTATAATGTGGTGCATTTTATTGAAGAGTTTCAATATTTTT
>JBJFCM010000099.1:0-8761 GCA_051888955.1 Lachnospiraceae bacterium
AAGTGTATGATATCTTTGAGCAAAAAGTCGTAAAGACCATTGATTGTATTCCAATAATGGAGAATGAACTGCTTAATGAATACTTTCCGGAATTAAAGAACTATGAAGGGGCAGAAGACGATATGGTGACCTTTATCTTAAAGGGATACCCGAGTAAGGAAGAAGTAGCAGAAATGCTGAAATAAGCAGAGTAACAGCGCAGCAGACAAAACTGCTGCGCTGTATTTATCATGCTGAAATTATTGTACGACAATCGTACACCAGTCGCAGGAAGAGTAGTTTTCTTTGATTATTGTTTCGGCAACACTGCCTGACAAAACTGTGATGGTTAAGTTGCCTTTTGTGGGCTGGCAGTCCTTTAGGACATCTGCCGAAAGGTCTGTAATACTGGATGGGAAGTAAATGCTTTCCAGTGCGTTGCAGGAAGCAAACGCCTCTTTCCCGATTTTTTCTACACCTTCTTCGATGATTACCGTTGTCAGATATTCATTTTCGGCAAAAGCGCCTGCAGCGATTATGGATACAGTACCCGGAACGGTAACCTGCGCCAGGTGTGTCATGGCGAAGCATCTTCCGCTAAGGGAAGTGACAAGTGGCGGAATGGTAATTTCAGTAAGGTTGGTGTAGGAAAAGGCGTTTATACCAATATAGGTTAAACTTTCCGGAAGAACTACCTGTTCTAACGCTGTTCTTGTAAATGCATTTGGTCCAATTTCTGTCAGGTTTTCGCCGAAGGAAATCTCTGTCAAACCGGTACATTCATAGAAAGAGGAAGCCCCCAGAATAGTAACGGAGTCGGGCAGGGTAACGGACTGAATGCTGCTATTCCCAAGAAAAGCAGAATTGTCAATCTCCGTGACAGGCTTATCCTCAAGCAAGGCAGGCACCTCTATCAGATTTCCTTCTCCGCTGTATCCGGTGACAATTACATTGTTATCCTTTGTCACCTCATAGGAAAAATCCTCCACAGAAGAGGGGATAGAAGCGGCGTCTTTTGCTGTGTCGGGTTCTGTTGCTGTTTCGCTGAAGCCTTCCGAACTTAAAAGATTCGGAACATGTGAAACAGGAGTATAATCTGCAATAGGATTATCCTGCAAATGAAGATATTCTAAGTTTGATAAATTCTGTAAGGCACTGATATCCGTAATTTTATTATTGTTCAAATACAACGCCCTTAGATTGACCATAGATGCTAAAACGCTGATATCGGTAATTTCATTGCAACTCAAAAACAGTGTATCTAAATTGATTAAAGGCTCTAAAAAGCTGATATCAGATAAGGCGGCACCATCCAACGCCAAGGTTTTAAGCTGTGTCATTGTACTTAAGACACTGTAATCCTCCGGCAGAGGCGAACCGAAATAAAGCTCTTCCAGATTGCTAAGCTTGCCTAACACAGAGATATCTGTAATGGGATTGCCGCCCAACCACAGGATTTGCAGATTAGGCATGTTTTCCAATGCCTGAATATCGCTGATGTCATTTCCTTGAAGGCGCAAATGTTTCATTTGTCTCATTTCAGACAGAGCAGAGACATCAGAAATCGTATTGCAGCCAAGCCAGAGGAGGTGCAGATTGGTCAGACCGCTTAAAGATGAAATATCACTTATAGTATTATCATTTAATTTTAAATCATTTAATTTTGTCAAATCACCAAGGGAAGTGATATCGCTGATGGCATTGTTGCTTAAATTTAAAGAACACAATCTAGTCAAAGTACCAAGAGGAGTGATGTCATTTATGGTATTTTTCTCTAAGTTCAGGGAGTACAGATTGGAAAGTTCACCCAAAGCAGTGATATCGGTGATACCCTTGTTCTCCAAGTTTAATGTATAAAGGTCCCATACATCGCTTAACATAATATCCCGGTCTGTTATGCCGGTTACTTCTATCATGGCGTTTTTCAGATTTTCATCCTTCCATTCCATCACATGGTCTTTTGGCATTTCGGAAGTGCTTGGCAGCTGAGAGGGTTTTTCTGCGACCTGGGACGCAGCATGGTCAGAAGCACAGCCTGTAAACATAAGAGAAAGCAGCAGTGCAGATATGCAGGTTGATTTGCATAAAAAGGATTTTTTCTTCATAATAATGCTCCTTTATTTGTATTCTCTATAAATTATACCGTTGTGTTGCTTGAAAACATAAAATATGTGTAGGAGGGTAAAAAACTTGCGTAAACGTTTACGAAGAAATGGACCCCGCCTGCGCAATCTTGGTAAATGGATACTTTTTATGGTATAATGTATTAGACATTATACCGGCCCGGAGCAAAGCGGAGTGGCCATTTGCCGGAGGCTCCATGTGCGAAGCACATGGCATAATGTTCATGAACATAAGATATAGCCATTTTGGAGGAATTACTCGGTGAAAATTGCGATATGTGAAGATGAAGAAATAATGGCGAAGAAAATATGGAATATGCTGTTTGACATGCCAGATATGGAAGCAAAGTACTTTTTAAGTTCCATGGATTTATTAAAGTGCTGTGAAATGGGAGAAACATTTCATATCATTTTTTGTGATATTGTCATGGAGTCTATGGACGGCATTGCACTTTGCAGGGAAATCAGAAAATTCGATAAAGAGGTTTATATTGTATTTTTATCCAATTACATAGATTTTGCTCCCCAGGGTTATGAAGTAGGAGCCTTCCGGTATCTGCTTAAACCTGTGACAAAAGAAGCATTGGAAAAGGTAATTCTGGAAATCAGGGAAGACATGAAAAAAACTTCAAAAGTACTTTTGAAGGCTGTTGAGGGAAATATTATACTGAAAGAACAGGATATTCTTTATGCAGAAATCAAGGATAAGGAGGCCTGTGTTTATTATGATGGGGATAGCGTTATAATCAATAGAAGTATGGGAGAATTGGAAGCATCTTTAAATCCTTCCGCTTTTTTCCGCATTCACAGAAAATATCTGGTGAATTTGGAGCGTGTGCGGGAGTACGATCAGTATCATCTGACGCTGGATAACGGAAAAAGCCTGCCCATCAGCAAACGTCAGTCGGCGGGGTTCAAAAAAGCCCTGTATCTTTTTTTAGGGAAAATTTAGTGAAAGGATAAAAAGGATATGTTTCATTTATGGTTGACATTTTGCTGTAGTTTGATAGAAGGACTCAGCATGTTACTTATTTATCTGGCTTTTTTTGCAAAAGAGGTGGATTGGAAATATAAAAAGATACTGGGAATAGCAGTTGCTTTTGCCGTCGGGATATGGATTGGTATCTTTATAGAAAATGGAGTAGTGATTGATCTCTTTATGCTGCTTATGTTTTTGGAAGCTGATTTTCTTTGTACAAAAAGAAGACTGTATAATTTGATTATGGTGATACCGACGCTTTTTTTCTTTACACTTGTTTTTGTTGTGCCAACCTATATGCTGAGTTTGTCTGTCGGCATTTCCCCGTATTGGTCCCGGATAGATCCGTACGGACTGCTCTATTCTGCAATAGCAGATATTGTTACATTTATGATGCTGTTGATAGCAGTAATATGGTGCAGGAGGCAAAATCTGAACCTGAGGCTGACCGGGTGGGAGATAGGTGGGTTTTGCCTGTACCTTCTGTTCAATTTGTTTGAACTTTGCCTGTTGCATTTGCTGAAAGTGATTAATCCGAAGGTCATGCTATATATAGGTCTGCTTTCCTTTTTATTTTCGATGCTGTTACTGGGCATCTATCTGGGCTATCTGATTACCAAACGTAAGAACATAAGGCTGGAAAACCGTGCAAGAGAAGCGGAAGATTATCTTGCCATGCAGCTTAGGTTGTTGGAGCTGGAAAAGACAGATAGAGAGGAAATAAGGCAGTTACGCCATGACCTGAATAATCATTTACAGGTCATCCAGGAACTTTGCACCAATAAGAACTATGCGGAAGCGAGTAGCTATGCAGCAGGTTTGTCTGGAAAAATGGATGTGTCAAAACAGATACATATGACAGGAAACCAGGTAGCGGATATTGTGTTGTCTGCCAAAAGAGAAGAAGCCATCAGGAAAGGTATCCGGTTTTTGTGTGAAGGAGACTTCAGAGAATTGCAGGAAATGGAACCTATAGATGTCTGTACCATATTGTCCAATGTGCTGGATAATGCATTGGAAGCCGCGTCGCAGGTGGAGGATGGGGAAATTGCAGTACATGGCATTTTACATAAGAATTTCTATACCCTGTGTGTGACCAACACAGTAAAAAAGAATATTTCCATCCGGCACAACAGGATAACGACCACCAAGCAGGATAAACACCGTCATGGAATCGGTCTTGCAAGTGTAGCCAGTGTGGTGGAAAAATACAATGGCGAATATCTGTTGTCCTGTGAGAACAAATGCTTTACAGTAAAAGTAATATTGGCTAGAAAACCGGGAACTTAAAAAAGTGAAAGGAATTATTGACCTCTTTGTTTCTTGCGGTTATAATTCATTTATGGCTTTTGTTGACAGACTATAGTATGATTGCTTTGTCTAAAAGAATAACAAGGAACTAGGGTGATTATTTCACCCGGAACGGAGGAAACACAATGACTAAAATCAGAACGAGGTACGCACCAAGTCCTACTGGCAAGATGCACGTAGGCAATCTGCGTTCTGCTTTATATGAGTTTTTGATTGCAAAGCATGCAGGCGGAGACTTTATGCTTCGTATTGAAGACACGGATCAGGAACGCTTTGTAGAAGGCGCTACGGAAATTATTTATCGTACCTTGGAGAAGACGGGCCTTAAGCATGATGAAGGTCCCGATAAGGACGGTGGCTACGGTCCTTATGTGCAGAGCGAGCGTATGAAGACCGGTATCTATATGAAGTATGCTAAGGAGCTGATTGATAAAGGGGAGGCATATTACTGTTTCTGTGACAAAGAAAGACTGGCCTCTTTAAAGACCGAGATAGTAGAAGGCAAGGAAATCATGATTTATGATAAGCACTGCCTGTCCCTGTCCAAAGAAGAGGTGGAAGCCAATCTGGCGGCAGGTAAGCCCTTTGTCATCAGACAAAATAATCCTACAGAGGGTACCACTACCTTTCATGACGAGCTTTATGGAGATATTACGGTCAACAACAGCGAGCTGGACGATATGATTCTGATTAAATCAGACGGTTATCCCACTTACAATTTTGCAAATGTTGTGGACGACCATACCATGAACATTACCCATGTGGTACGCGGTAACGAGTATCTTTCCTCTTCTCCGAAGTATGTGAGATTATATGAGGCTTTTGGCTGGGAGGTGCCTGTGTATGTGCATCTTCCTCTGATTACAGATGAAAACCACAAAAAGCTCAGCAAGAGAAGTGGACATTCTTCCTTTGAAGATTTGATCAATCAGGGCTTTCTAACAGAAGCAGTAGTAAACTATATCGCATTGCTTGGCTGGAGTCCCGAGGATAACAGAGAAATCTTTTCTTTGGACGAGCTGATTAAAGAGTTCGATTACCATAGAATCAGCAAATCTCCTGCGGTATTCGATATCGTAAAGCTGAAATGGATGAATGGTGAATATCTAAAGGCCATGGATTTTGACAAATTCTATGAAATGGCAGAGCCTTATTTAAAGGAGGCATTGGGAGAGGGCTTCGATTTGAAGAAGATTGCAGCTATGGTTAAGACCAGAATCGAAGTATTCCCGGATATTGCCGGTCAGGTAGATTTCTTTAAGGAACTGCCGGAATATGACGTGGCAATGTACACTCACAAAAAGATGAAAACGGATGCGGCTTCTTCCCTGGAAGTCCTGACGGAAATATTACCGATATTGGAAGAACAAGAGGATTACTCCAATGATGCGCTGTACCAGGCACTTCTTACCTATGTGGAGAAAAAGGGCTGCAAGAATGGCTATGTAATGTGGCCTATCCGTACAGCGGTATCCGGCAAGCAGATGACACCTGCCGGTGCAACGGAGATTATGGAGATACTGGGCAAGGAAGAGTCCCTTTCCCGTATCAGAAAGGGCATTGAAAAGCTTCAGAATGCCTGAAATTATGGACAGATTGAATGATGCGCAAAGAAGCGCTCTCTGCCATCACCTTGGTCCGGCCCTTGTACTGGCCGGACCGGGCAGCGGCAAGACTACAGTACTTACAGGGCGGGTAAAATATCTGATAGAGCATTATCACATACCGCCGTCCTCCATATTGGTAATCACTTATACAAAAGCGGCTGCACTTTCCATGCAGCAGAGATTTATCAGGGAAATGAACGGACAGGTTCTGCCTGTCACATTTGGCACTTTTCATGCCATCTATTATCATATCTTAAAGGAACACTATCATTGGAAGCAGGACAGTCTTATGTCCACGGAAGATAAGCTTCGTATTTTGACCCCACTGTTAAAAGACAGGATAACAAAGCAGGAAGATGCAATCATATTGCTTCACTGTATCAGTCTGCACAAAAACGGTCTTTCACCGGAAAAGTTGCCTATTCCCTCAGGGATGGAGCGGGAGGATTTTATAAAAATAGAAAAGGAGTATTGCCAGCAGACGTTTCGGCAAGGGAAGATGGATTTTGATGACATGCTGATACGATGCCAGGAGCTTTTTAAGAAAGAACCGGCAGTACTTTTACGCTGGCAGAAGCAATTTTCTTACATATTGGTAGATGAATTCCAGGATTGTAACAAGGTGCAGTATGAGGTTTTAAAGCTGTTAGCAGCGCCCGTGAACAATCTTTTTGTGGTGGGAGATGACGACCAGGCTATTTACGGCTTTCGCGGAGCCAGTCCGGGGATTTTACAGCAGTTTGAAAGAGATTATCCCCAGACGAAAATGTATCTTTTAGAGGCAAACTATCGGAGCAGACAGGAAATCGTAAGTGCCTCCAACCGGATGATTGCACAAAACCGGGAACGTTTTTCTAAAAATATGTATGCAGCTGGGAAACATAACACTTTACTATCCTTAAAGCCGGTGACCATCAATGCATTTGCAGCCAGAGAGGCACAGTACGAATACCTGACAGGACAGTTGGAAACTCTTCAAAAAGAGATTTCATTTGAAGAAATGGCTGTGATATTCAGAACCAACGGAGAGATAGAATATCTGATACCGTATCTTACAAGGAGCAATATTCCTTATGTAGTAAAGGATAAGATAAAGAGCCGATATGCACATTTTGCGGTGCAGGATGTGCTTGCCTACATGGAACTGGCGACCGGAAAGAAGAAAAGACAGCTGTTTCTACAGGTTATGAATAAGCCGGACCGGCATATTGTCAGGGAAAACTTATGGGAAGAGGAAATATGTTTGGAGAAGACAGCGTCTATGAGCAGCACTGGGGGCAGAAGGGAGGAGGCAGAGTCCATCAGACTTCTGGACAGACAGTTAAAGCAGGTCTGTGAGCTATCCCCGTATCTGGCAATTAACTTTGTCAGGAAGGTAATGGGGTACGACAGGTGGTTGCGGGAAAAGGCAGGAAAAAATGCGGATTTGTACGAAGAATGGAAGGAACTGCTGGATGAAATACAGAAGGAGGCAAAAGCTTTTGCAAGTCTTCAGGAATGGATTGTTTTTGTAAAACAGGAAACGAAAAATATGGATACTAGGGACTGCGAAAAACGTACAGGGGTACAGCTTATGACTCTGCATGCCAGCAAGGGGCTGGAATTCGCTTATGTGTGCATTCCCAATGCCAATGAGGGCAGGATACCTTATGGAAAGCTGCTTTCCAAAGAGGCAGAAGAGGAGGAGCGTCGGCTGTTTTATGTGGGAATGACCCGTGCAAAAAAAGCCTTGGATATTCTGTACCTTACAGGAACAAAGGAACATCCAAGGCTGCCTTCCCGTTTCTTAAATCCACTGCTTGCGGATTATGGTTGTCATGACTCTTCGCCGTCGTCTACCAGTTCATCGAATTCCTGATTGTCCAGATATTCATCAAAAGCATCGGAAACTGCTTCATATTCCTCGTCACTTTCAATATATATCAGTTCAGGCTCAGCGTTGGGATCGCTTTCGTCCTCCTTATATCCGTAGAACCAGACTTCACCGTCACTGTTTTCACCGTTTTCATCCAAAGGAAGAAGTACGATATAGTCCTTTTTCTCCACGGTAAGAATCGTGATAACTGCACAGGTTACTTTTTCTCCATCTTCAAGCTCAAGATCTACAGTCATTTCTTCTTCAGCAAAATTGTTTTCAGCCATATTGGTCTCCTTATTCGTTTTATTATGCTGTGTGTAGGTTATGGGCAGAGCCGCATCCGAGACTGTTCGAGCAAGCTCGTCACTCTGGGATGTTTCTGTAGCCATCTTCCTCTGCCCTTTTCGGACATTATACCTCAATTCCGGCTGGGCTGTAAACAGTTTTACAAAATAAACATAGAAGAGACGGGGAGGGTATGCTATAATAATATCATGACTGGAAAGAAGGGACATGATTTGAAAATGAAGATTACAAAGGGAATACCTTATCCGTTAGGGGTCCAAAGGGATAGTGAGGGTGTGAATTTTGCCTATGTGTGTACACAGGCGGACTGTGGCGTAGCCCTGTTTGACAGGACATCCTTAAAAGAATTGGAAAGGATTCCATTTTCAGAAGAATATGCAGTAGGCAATATTTATTGTATGTATATAAGAGGTATCCCTTTTGAAAAAACAGCGTATTGTTTTTATGAGGGAAACAGCCTTGTGCCCGATGTGAGGGGACGGGCTTTTCTTGGCGGATATAAGTATGGTCAGACTTCAGAGGAGGATGTGCGCCTGGCACTTTTTCCTTCCGGAGATTATGACTGGGAAGGGGATAAGAATCCTCATATTGCCTATGA
>JBJFCM010000099.1:8861-12297 GCA_051888955.1 Lachnospiraceae bacterium
AGTCCCAAGAACAGCTATGCATATTCCAAGGATGCTGTTACGGAATTTAAGGACATGGTAAAGACGCTGCATCAGAACGGCATGGAGATTATTATGCAGTTCTATTTTACGGAAAAGGTGTCTGAGCAGGAGATACCGGAGATATTGCGTTACTGGGTGATGGAGTATCACGTGGATGGCTTTCACCTGAAAGGAGAGAATATCAATACCGGTGTACTGGCGGCAGATCCGGCGCTTGCCAGAACGAAGCTGTGGTACTATGGTTTCTCTGAAAAGAAATCGGAAGCAGACGCTACTGTAGGAACGGTCACTGGAATGAGGCAGCTTGCAGAATATCGGGATGATTACCGGTATGATATGCGCAGGTTCTTAAAGGGAGATGAAGGTATGCTCCCTTCCGTAATGTACTATCTGCGTTGCAATCCGTCATGGGAAGGTAAAGTGAATTATCTGACTAATTATGATGGTTTTACCCTGATGGATCTGGTTTCGTATGAGAGAAAGCACAATGAGGCAAATGGCGAGGAAAATAAAGACGGCAATGATTATAATGCCAGTTGGAACTGCGGACAGGAGGGGCATACCCGGAAAAGGACAGTGGCTGCGCTCAGACTGAAGCAGATAAAGAATGCACTGATGCTTTTATTTTTATCCCAGGGAACACCGCTATTATTTATGGGGGATGAATTTGGCAACTCTCAGGAGGGTAACAATAACCCTTATTGTCAGGACAATACGATTACCTGGCTGAACTGGAGAAATCTGGAATCCGGTAGAGAGATATATGATTTTTCAAGAGCGCTGATAAAACTTCGTAGAGAGCATCCGGTGTTCAGACAGGAGAAGGAGCTTCGCCTGATGGACTATGGATCCTGTGGCTATCCGGACGCCTCCTACCACGGAGAAGTCCCATGGAGGCCGGATACGGCCAGTTACAGCAGACAGCTAGGTGTAATGTATTGCGGTAAGTACGCATATGTGGATAAAAGGACTCCTGACGATTTCTTTTATGTGGCATATAATATGCATTGGGAACCCCATCAATTTGCCATGCCAAAGCTGCCAAGGGGCCTATGCTGGGAATTATGCATGTCCTCTGATACGGAGCTTTTAAAGGTGCTGCCTAAGAAACAAACGGAAGTTTCGGTACCCGGAAGGTGCATCTGTGTGTTCAAAGGCACTAAGGAAAATATGACAGAGACGGATGACAGGAAAGGAAAGTGAATGGCAAATGAAGGCGTGGAAGCACTTCAAGACGGTTACACACCATCGGTGGCTGGTATGTAAGGGATGCTTTGCAGTCGGTCTGTACTGGCAGGGATTGACGCATGATTTGTCGAAATACAGCCCTACGGAATTTTGGGTAGGTGCCAAATATTATCAGGGTGACAGAAGCCCTAACAATGCGGAGAGAGAAGAGATAGGATATTCTACAGCCTGGCTTCATCATAAAGGGCGTAACAAGCACCATTACGAATATTGGATTGATTATTCCCTACATGAGATACCGGGAGGAATGGCACCGGTACCTATGCCGAGACGCTATATCGCGGAGATGGTGATGGACAGAATTGCAGCCAGTAAGATTTACTTGGGAAAGGCATATACGGATGATGCACCTTTAGCATATTACAGAAAGGGCAAGGCTCCTACACTTTTGCATGACTATACCAGGAGCAATCTGGAAATGCTTCTTACCATGCTGGCAGAGAAAGGCGAAAAAGAAACCTTTACCTATATAAAAAGAGAGTTCTTACAGGCACATTTCGAAGAGGAAGAGAATAAGATACAATAAAACAATTCAGAAATGAGAATGTAAGATGTGTAATTGGATTATTCTTTTCCTCTTGTTCTGTGGCGGCTGTAATAATGGCTGTGACAATATACTTGGCTGCAACAGTTGTAATGACGGACGCGATGATGCTTGTGGCTGTGGTGGCCGCAACCGCAACAGACGTGAAAGGGCAGGATGTGTGCAGAATATTGTAGCAGGCCCCGCTTGTGGCTGCAATAATAACCGTGACAGGGACTGTGGCTGCGATAATAACCGTGACAGGGACTGTGGCTGCGATAATAACCGTGACAGGGACTGTGGCTGCGATAACAACCGAGACAGGGACTGTAGCTGTGATAATAATCGTGACAGGGACTGTGGCTGTGACAACAACCGCGACAGAGATCGTGACCGTGACAGAGACCGTGATCGCGACAGAGATAGGGATCGTGACAGGAATCGCGATAGAGACCGTGACAGAGATAGAGATCGCGACAGAGACCGCAACCGTGACAGAGGTGGTATGGTACCGCCACCATGGACCAGAAGCGGTTATTCCAATGGTGATACCTGTGGATGTGAAGAAAAACAGTAATAAGCTAAAATGCCGGTACAAAGTTGTATCGGCATTTTTGGGTAACAGAAAATTCTTTTTCAAATATTTATGCAATATAGTGGAAAAAATAAGAAAAATTGTATATAATTGTAAGTAATGGCGGATGAGTCGGCAAAAACGGGGTTGCCCGTTACGAAAGGAGAACGGTATGGTAGAGTACTTACTGGGGAATTATCTTGTTGAAAAGGAAAAGATAACGAAAGCACAATTGGAAAAAGTGATTGCAAAGCTGGATGAAGTGAGAGTAAAAATGGGGTTACTGGCTGTTTCAGAAGGCATGATGACTGTGGAACAGGCTGAAGAAGTAAATCGTTTTCAGGCCACTATGGACAAGCGTTTTGGAGATATAGCCGTGGAAAAAGGCTATCTGTCAGAAGAACAAATCAGTAACCTGTTAAAAAAACAGGGTAATACCTATCTGGCATTTGCCCAGGCGCTTGTAAATGAGGAGCTTTTGCAGATGAGGGAGCTGGAGGAAGTAATGGATGGCTTCCAGAAGGATCATGGATTTACAAAATCTGAGATGGAGGATTTAAGAAGTGACGAGCCTGAGAGAATCGTGCCGTTATTCCTGCCTCCTGAGGCGCTTATGTTCAGTGATATTACAGGCATTTTGATCAGGACGTTGATTAGGCGTGTGGACAGGCATGTGTACATGGGAAAAGCAGTGTTACAGGATTCCGTAACTATCGGAGAATCTGCGTTCCAGAAAATTGTTGGTTTTTCCAGACCGGTAACGGGATTTAAGGAATTGGAAACAGGTCTGGCAGAAGCAGACGGGGGCATGAATGCAATTGCAACGGCATTTTGTAAGGAGGATACTCCTTTGGATAAAGAGGATGCGCTGGATGCAGCAGGAGAGTTCATGAACTGTGTCAATGGTCTGTATGCAACAGCACTGAGCAGAGAAGGGGTCGATTCTGAACTTCTTCCACCGATATTTTTCGAGTCAGCTTCCATGCTCAAGGATGCGGCAATATGTACCATTCCAATCTATACGGGTGATAAAAAAGCACTTTTCATAATTCTGGGACGCAAATAGGAGG
>JBJFCM010000100.1:0-12222 GCA_051888955.1 Lachnospiraceae bacterium
GTTATCCGGTGTGGAAGAATGGAAGGCAGCGCCCGGTAAAGAGGAAGGCTGTGTGGATATGGTGCTCACCGTGGCAGAAGGCGCAGATGTGCGGGAGGCTGCATTCTACGCACTTGCTGATAAGAAGCTTCCTATCCTGAGCATGACCCATACGGAGAAATCCCTGGAGGATATCTTCCTGACCCTGACGGAGGAAGAGCCGGCGCAGACGCCGGGTGGGACCTCTGAAGAAGTACCGACACAAGTGTCAGATAATGAGAAGGATGCAGAAACAGGAAAGGCCGGAGAAGAACCGGCAGAAGAAAAATCCGCGGCAGAGGAGGAACTAAACGATGATAGCAATTTATAAACGAGAGTTAAAATCCTATTTTCAGTCCTTTATCGGATTTTTATTTATAGGTGTTATCCTGTTTTTTGTGGGACTTTATTTTACGGTGTATAATCTGCTCTCCGCATACCCTTACTTTTCTTATGCGGTGTCAGGCATTCTGTTCATTTTCCTGATCAGTGTACCCATCCTTACCATGCGGGTGCTGGCAGAGGAAAAGAAGCAGAAGACGGACCAGTTGATTTTGACGGCGCCTGTCTCCGTGGGAGATGTGGTGGTTGGTAAGTTTCTGGCACTGTCTACGATATTTGCCATTCCGACAGCAATCATCAGCTTTTATCCGCTGATTCTTACCCGGTTCGGAACGGTGCCTTTAAGTGAGTCCTATCTGGCTATCCTGGCCTTTTTCCTGTATGGGGAGACCTGTATTGCCATCGGTCTGTTCGTGTCCTCCCTGACAGAGAGCCAGGTGATTTCGGCAGTCATTACCTTTGCCCTGCTGTTTTTGGGATATATGATGTCCTCCATTTGCAGTATTATTTCCTCTACAGGCAATCTGCTCACAAAGATATTGCAGAGCTATGATTTATACACCAGCTTCAGCAACATGACGCAGGGTACCCTGAATCTGGAATCCATTGCATACTATCTTTCACTGATAGTTTTGATGCTGTTTTTGACGGTACAGTCCATTCAGAAGCGCCGTTACAGCGTATCTGTCAAAAAGCTGAGTCTGGGCGCTTACAGCACCGGCATGGTCATCATTGCAATTGCTGTTACTGTAGTATTTAATATGGCGATAGCCCAGATTCCGGAAAGCATCAAGAATGTGGATGTGACCAGCAGCAAGATGTATACCCTGACCGATGATACCAAAAAGTTTTTGGATACCATTGAGGATGAGGTAACAATCTATGTAATGAGCAGTAAGGACGGTCGTGACAGCACTGTAGGGCAGACCCTTGACCGGTATGAGGAATACTGCAAGTATATTACGGTGGAATATGTGAATCCGGCAGTCAGCCCGAACTTTGCAAGTCAGTATACCCAGAGCAGCGTATCCAGCGGAAGCCTGATTGTGGTCAGCGACAAGAGGAGTACGGTTATCAATGCTTCTGATCTGTATGAAAGCTCTTATTCCATGGATTATTCGACCTACAGCTACAATACCACCGTTACAGGCTATGACGGAGAAGGACAGATCACCAGCGCTTTAGATTATGTGCTTAACGACAGTGTGGCAAAAGTTTACTTCACAGAGGGCCATGGGGAATATTCCTTTAGCACTTATTTTACATCCTTTATCAGTGCCTTGGATAAGGCCAACACCGACTATGAGACAATCAATCTGCTCAACTATGATGCAGTGCCGGAGGATGCCTCCGTTCTGATGATCTGCGGACCCATTACCGATTTTTCAGAGGAGGATGTTGCCAAGGTAAAGACCTTTATGGAAGCAGGCGGTACGGTCATTGCTATTTACGGCTATACCAACGAAAGTATGAGCAATTTTGACAGCCTTTTGGCGTACATGGGCTTAAGCGTAACAGAGGGCATGGTGGTAGAAGCAAATGCTTCCAATTATATCTCCGCTTACCAGTATTATCTGCTGCCGAATATGAAGAATACTTCCTTTACTACAGATTTGTATGGGAACTATTATGTTTTTGCACCTTATGCGCAGGGTATTCTGATTGAGGATGAGGAGGCTGAGGATATATCTTATACTTCCTTCCTGTATACCTCTGATGATGCCTTTGCAAGAACCGGCTATGAAAACGATACCAATCTGGTAAAAACAGACGCTGACGTGGCCGGACCCTTCAGTATCGGTGTCTGTGCAGAGAAAACCATAACAGGCGGGGACGGTGAGGAGGCTTCTGAAACCACGGCTACACTGGTGCTTTTTTCCTCCGAGCAGATGTTTACAGACAGCGCCAGCCAGATGGTTTCCGGTGCTAACCAGAGACTTCTTACAAATACAGTAAACAAATATCTGGAAGGCTTTACCTCCAATATTTCTATCCCGGTCAAGAGCTATGAGGTATCCAGTCTGGTAGTTACCGGCTCCAATGCGCTTCTACTGGGTGTGCTTACTACCATCATTCTGCCACTGTTAAGTCTGATTGCCGGCTTTGTTATCTGGTTCAGAAGGAGGAAGCGCTGATGAAAAAACAGAAAATGCAGATGCTTGTACTGCTTGTGCTGCTGGTCGTTTTCGTGGGAGGCTATTTTGGCCTGAAGGCCTACAACAGTTATGCGGCTGACAGAGAAGCTGCACAGGAAGAGGAAAATAAGCTCTATGCGCTCAACATAGACAAAGAAACTATTCAGAGTATGACCTGGGAATATCAAGGTGTGACCTATACCTTTGAAAAGGTCGGGGAAGACTGGACATATCCGGAAGATGAATCCCTTACCGTTAACACAACGACTCTGAATGCTATGGCAGGCCGTGCGGCACAGATTGAGGCCGGAGAAAAGATAGAAGGTGTGACGGATTTGGAGCAGTATGGCCTGGCAGAGCCTTCTGTTACGGCACAGGTTGTAACAGCCGACCATACTTATACTATCTGCATCGGCAATTACAATTCGACAATCAGCCAGTACTATCTTTATGTAGATGATGCTTCTACCGTGTATACGGTGGGGGCGACAGCAGGTGGTAACTTCAATATGGATTTGGAGGATGTGATTGTGGAAGAAGAGGAGACTACCGAAGTAAGTGAATAGCAGGATATAAGAAAAGGCTGTGGTAAATCGCACTTTACCACAGCCTTTTATCATGTATTAAAATTAGTTCTGCTTCATCTGGCCGTAATAGAGAACCCCTAAGGCACCCGGTCCGGCATGTGTGCCGATGCTGGGACTGATATCATTGATGATGATATTGGTAAAAGGAGTTTCTTCTTTTACAAGCTCTGCCACCATCTGCGCATCCTCTAAGCAGTTGCCGTGTACGATGCCCACAGGAAGGGAGTAATCCGTACCTTCCTCCAGGGTAGCTTTCATTCTGTCTACCAATGTATGTAAGGATTTCTTTCTACCCCGTGCAGTGCCTGCGGAAGAGAGCTTTCCTTCTGCATTGACGTACAGGAAGGGCTTCAGATTTAAAGCGCTGCCTACTACGGCTGTGGTCTTGCTGACCCTGCCACCTCTCTGCAAATGGAACAGATCGTCTACCGTGAACTGTACATTGATATGATTCTTAAATTCTTCAATAGTATTGACTACTTCCTCATAGGAAGCACCATTGTCCTTTAAAGCATTGGCATGGATAACCATAATGGATTCGCCTAAGGAAACATTCAGGGAATCGATAACGGTAATCTTTGCATCCTGATATTCCTCCATCAGTTCTCTTGCTACCACGCATACATTGTTGTAGCTGCCGCTTAAGGCAGAAGAAAAACCGATGTGGATAATATCCAGTCCCTTGTCGAGCAGTGCGCGAAACTTTTCTTCGATAACAGCAGGATTGTTGGCCTGGGAGCCCGGCAGTTCGCCGTTCTTCATCCTCTCATAGAACTCTGCAGGCGGCATATTCAGCTCATCCCCATAAACAGTGTCCCCGAAGGAGTAATACTGGGGAATAATGGTAGTATGAAGCTTTTCTATGTATTCTGCAGGCAAATCAGAATTGGAATCAGTAGTAATACAATAATCTCTCATAACACCCTCACTTCATAATGATATTTGCATGACAATACTTTGATTATCAAACTATTCATAGTATAGCATAAGAATGCTTATTGTGCAATTAAGACATTCTTAAGGGGAAAACTTTTGCTTTTTGTCATAAGTAATAGTAAAATAAAAGATAAGAAACCTATGCGCAAAAACAGCGCAGAAAGGAGGATTATGTTAAAAGAATTTTTATATTGGATTGTAGAAGTGATTGCTAAAATACATAGCTATATTCTGCGCCTGAATGACGCTTATGAATATAATTTTACAGATAAGGAGCTGCATTTTCTGGTAATCGGTATACTGGGCATGTGTATGATATTCGTGGTATACCCGATTTTCAAATGGCTGGCCAGGAGGGATCATATCATGACTATCAGCTGGATTTATGTATTCACGCTGATTATTGTCATCACATTTGCCATTGAAATCGGCCAGAAGGTGACCGGCACAGGTGCCATGGAATTTGCGGATATCATGCTGGGTGTGGTAGGATTTATCTGTATGTTCTTCGTATTTGCCGTCTGTCGGGGCATCTATCATATCATCCGCAGGAGTTTAAAAAAAGAAGAGGAGTAAGGAGTTTCTATGCTGACAGAGCAACGATTTGAGGAAATTTTAAAATTACTGAATGAGAAAGGGACCATTACTGTCCAGGAATTGAAGGAAAAGCTGGATACCTCGGAGTCCACTATCCGCAGGGATCTGACAACTCTCCATGACAATGGTAAGCTTATTAAGGTATTTGGCGGTGCAGTCGCACTTAATTCCCATATGTCTACGAAGGACACGCTGGTAGCCACCCGTAAAAATGTAAACCGGGAGGAGAAAATCCGCATTGCCCGATATGCGGCAACACTTATCGCAGCAGATGATTTCGTTTATCTGGATGCAGGGACCACCACCGGCTATATGATAGATTTTATCGAGGAAAAGCAGGCCACCTACGTGACGAATGGCGTCAGCCACGCCAAGCGGCTGGCTGCACTGGGATTTAAGGTCATATTGATTGGCGGGGAATTAAAGTCCTCCACGGAAGCAGTGATTGGCAGTACGGCGGCTATCATGCTGCAGAAGTATCATTTCACGATTGGCTTCTGGGGCACCAACGGTGTAAACAGGAAAAGCGGATTTACGACACCGGACAATGATGAGGCAATGATAAAGCAGATTTCCATGGAGCAGGCTGACAAAAGGTATGTCCTTTGTGACCATGATAAGTTTAATCAGGTAAGCACCGTATCCTTTGGCGCGATAGGTGATGCGGTAATTATTACGGACAGAGTGGACAGTGCAGAATTTAAAAATTTGAAAAATATTAAAATAGCGCAAGAATAGATAAGGATATTCTTACATAAAAGTAACCGAAGTCAGGCATACTGTAATACAGTATGTCTGATTTTGTTTATTTTGCACAATTTTTCCATAAAAAGAATGTGAATAAAATGGATTGAATTTGACCGATTGTGATTATATAATCTAATTATAAATCCAAAAACGGTCATAAACAATCAATTTCAATCATGGAGGTGAAGAAACGTGATTTATACAATTACTTTTAATCCGGCACTGGATTATATTGTAACGGTTGAAGATTTTAAGATGGGCCTTACGAACCGTACCGATGCAGAGGCTCTGTTGGCCGGAGGAAAAGGTATCAATGTTTCCATTGTCCTGAGGAATCTGGGACTGGAAAATACAGCGCTGGGTTTTATAGCAGGCTTTACCGGAGAAGAGATTAAGAGAAGGCTGGAGGCTATAGGTTGTCAGACAGAATTCATCACCATACGGTCCGGTTTCTCCCGAATTAACGTGAAGCTGAAAAATGTGGATGGTACAGAGATAAATGGCAAAGGACCGGACATTGACAGTGACAGTCTGGGACAGCTGCTCACCAGGCTGGATGCTCTAAAGAAAGGGGATGTGCTGGTTCTGGCAGGCAGTATACCGGCTTCCATTCCGGACTCCATTTACTATGATATTATGAAGCGTTTGTCCGGCAAGGGAATTACTATTGTGGTGGATGCCACCAGGGATTTACTGATGAATGTACTGCCACTGCAGCCATTCCTGATAAAACCCAATAATCACGAACTGGGAGAGATTTTTGGCGTTACACTAAAGACAGCAGAGGATGTGATTCCTTATGCAAAGAAGCTGCAAGAGCTGGGTGCCCGAAACGTATTGGTATCCATGGCGGGAGAAGGTGCCGTCTTGGTGGCAGAGAACGGAGAAGTCTATAAAAGACCGGCACCTAAGGGTAAGCTTGTGAATGCGGTAGGAGCGGGAGACTCTATGGTGGCAGGCTTTATAACGGGGTGGCTCCATACGAAGGATTATGGGGAAGCTTTCAAGATGGGTGTAGCTACCGGAAGTGCAAGTGCATTTTCTGAGCGGCTGGCAACGAGAGAAGAGGTAGAAAAGCTATTAAAGCAAATGGAGGGTTAGCAAATGCGTATTACAGACTTATTGAAAAAGGAAAGTATCTGTTTACAGGCGGCTCCTGTTGATAAGCAGGAGGCTTTGGATCAGGCAATCGGTCTGATGGTAAAAAGCGGTAACATAAGTGATATTGCAGGCTACAGAAAGCAGGTATTTGCCAGAGAAGAGGAAGGTACTACCGGTATCGGAGAAGGAATTGCCATTCCTCACGGAAAATGTGATGGGGTTACGGCGCCGGGCCTTGCAGCTATGGTGATTCCGGGCGGTGTGAATTTTGACTCCTTAGATGGTGAACCGGTCAATCTGTTGTTTTTGATTGCAGCGCCGAATACGAAGGATAACGTTCATCTGGATGTACTCAGCAAGCTGTCCGTACTGCTGATGGACGAAAAATTTACAGCAAATTTAAAAAAGGCAGCATCTGCAGAAGAATTTTTGAAGATTATTGATGCCGCAGATGAGGAGGCGCCGAAAAAAGAAGAAACAGTTGTGGCAGAACCGGTTTGTAGGATTTTGGCAGTTACAGCGTGTCCTACCGGTATCGCTCATACTTACATGGCAGCCGAGAGCCTGGAGAAGGCAGCAAAAGCCCATAATTGTCTGATAAAGGTGGAGACCAGAGGTTCTGCAGGAGCAAAAAACGTTGTGACTGCAAAAGAAATCGAGGAGGCGGACTGTATTATCGTGGCGGCAGATACCAAGGTGCCCATGGACCGATTTGCCGGTAAAAAGGTGATAGAATGTCAGGTTTCAGACGGTATTGGCAAAGCGGGTAAGCTGGTAGAGCAGGCCATGAGCGGTAATGTTTCCGTCTATAAGGCCGGTCAGACGGTAGAGAAAAAGAAAGAAGACGGCAAAAACGGTGACAGCATCGGACATCAGATCTACATGCATCTGATGAATGGCGTATCCCATATGCTTCCCTTCGTAGTAGGAGGCGGTATCTTAATCGCTATTGCTTTCCTAATTGATTCCATGGGTGTGGATATGGCCAGTCTTTCTCCGGAAGAAAGGGCAAACTTCGGTACCATTACACCGGCAGCAGCTATTTTCAAAAATATCGGAGGCGTAGCCTTCAGTTTCATGCTTCCGATTTTGGCAGGTTATATTGCCATGAGTATTGCGGACAGACCGGGCCTGGCAGTCGGCTTTGTAGGCGGCGCGATTGCGGCAAACGGCAAATCAGGCTTCCTGGGAGCATTAGTAGCTGGTTTTATTGCTGGTTATCTGGTATTGTTGTTAAAGAAGGCATTTGAGAAGCTGCCCAAGGCTATTGAAAAATTGTCCCCTGTGCTTCTGTATCCGTTCTTCGGCATCCTGTTCATCGGCCTGATTATGATATTTGTGATTGAGCCTCCTGTAGGGGCTCTGAACACAGCTCTGAATTCTGCATTGGCAGGCATGGGCAGCACCAGTAAGGTTGTGCTGGGTGCGGTTCTGGCCGGCATGATGGCTATCGATATGGGTGGCCCCTTCAACAAAGCGGCTTATGTGTTTGGCACCGCCTCTATTATCGAAGGCAACTATGGTGTTATGGCAGCAGTCATGATTGGCGGTATGGTTCCGCCCTGTGCGATTGCGCTTGCGACTCTGTTGTTTAAGAATAAATTTACCAAAGAAGAAAGGGAATCCGGTCCTACCAACTTTATCATGGGTCTGGCATTTATTACGGAAGGAGCAATTCCCTTTGCAGCATCCGACCCCCTGCGTGTCATTCCCTCCTGTATCGTGGGCTCGGCAGTGGCAGGTGCGCTGTCTATGGCATTTGGCTGCACCCTGATGGCACCTCATGGCGGCATCTTCGTATTCCCGGTAGTAGAGCATGGGTTGATGTATCTGGTGGCCCTGGTAGTAGGAACCATTGTCAGTACGTTGTTGTTAGGCTTCTTAAAGAAGAAAGTTTCACAATAGAAAGGAGAATTCTTATGAAAACATTTCAATATATCATTACCGATCCGGAAGGTATCCACGCAAGACCCGCCGGAGAGCTGGTCAAAGCGCTCAAAGACTTCACATCTGCCATTACCATTACGAAAGATGGCAAATCCGCTGATGCGAAGCGTATCTTTGGTATCATGAGCCTTGCCGCCAAACAGGGTCAGGAAATCACCATAACAGCCGATGGGGAAGACGAAGATACCGCGATTAAGGCGATAGAAGAGTTTCTGAAAGCGAATTTGTAGTGAAAGGAGGCGCCCCTCATGCGTACATTCCAGGGAAAAAGTGTCATAAATGGCGTTGCCATCGGCAAAATCTTTTTATATAAAAAAGGTGAGCAGCAGGTCAAACGTACCAAAACGGAGGACACCGCAGCAGAAGTAACACGTTTTCATCAGGCGCAAGAAGCAGCCATAGGGCAGTTGCAAAAGCTGTATGAAAAGTCCGTGAAAACCATTGGCGAAGCCAGTGCTGCCATTTTTGAAATCCATCAGATGATGCTGCAGGATGCGGGTTTTGTGGAAGCTATCGAAAATATCATTACGACCCAATCCGTCAATGCAGAATATGCCGTGGCGGCCACCGCCGACAATTTTTATAAAATGTTCTCCGATATGGAGGATGATTATATGCGGGAGCGGGCAGCCGATGTGAAGGATATCTCCGAGCGTGTGCTGACCATCTTAAAAGGCGGAAATACCGGTATGGAAACCCTTTCCGAGCCGGTCATCATCGTGGCAGACGACCTTGCACCCAGCGAAACCGTACAGCTTGATAAAGATAAGGTGCTGGCCTTTGTAACGGTGCACGGTTCCCTCAACTCCCATACGGCAATCCTGGCAAAGACCATGAATATTCCCGCACTGGTGGGTACACCGGTACCTTTGGATGATACCGTGGACGGAAAGCTTGGGATTATAGACGGTGCGAAGGGCATCCTCTACGTGGAGCCGGAAGAAGCTGTCCTTTCTGCCATGGAGGAACGGAAAAAAGCAGAAGAAGAGACGAGGGCGCTGTTGCAGACATTAAAGGGCAAAGAAAATGTTACCCTGGACGGTAAGAAAATCATGCTTTATGCCAATATCGGCAACAGTAAGGATCTGGCTATGGTATTGCAGAACGATGCAGGCGGCATCGGCCTGTTTCGAAGTGAGTTTCTCTATCTGGAGAAAAGTGATTATCCCACGGAAGAGGAACAGTTCGCAGTCTACAAGACGGTGGCCGAGACCATGGCAGGCAAGAAGGTTATTATCCGCACGCTGGACATCGGTGCGGATAAGCAGGCGGACTATTTCAAGCTGGCACATGAGGAAAATCCCGCCATGGGGCTTCGCGCCATCCGTATCTGCCTGACCCGCCCCGAGGTGTTCAAGACACAGCTACGGGCGCTTTATAGAGCCAGTGCATATGGCAATATTGCCATTATGTATCCCATGATTATTTCTGTGGAGGAAGTAAGACAGATTAAAGAGATCGTCTCGGAAGTAAAAAGAGAGCTGGATGCGCAGGGGATTGAATACGGCAAGGTAGAGCAGGGTATCATGATTGAGACACCGGCTGCCGTTGTCATGAGCGATGAGCTGGCAAAGGAAGTGGATTTTTTCAGCATCGGGACAAACGACCTTACTCAGTATACCCTGGCAATCGACAGGCAGAACCCAGAGCTGGATGCGTTCTATGATTCTCACCATCCGGCCATCCTTCGAATGATAAAGACGGTGGTGGACAATGCCCATAAGGCTGGTATCTGGGCCGGCATCTGCGGAGAACTGGGAGCAGACACAACTCTTACCAGAGAGTTCCTAAAAATGGGTGTGGATGAGCTTTCCGTATCACCGGGGCGCATTCTTCCTATCCGTAAGATTGTGCTGGAAACAGATGTAAGTGCGCTTTAAAACGGCATAAACTGTTATCGTGCGGAATCTCTGCCGTTATTCGACAAAATGTGACACATTTTTTGTAGTATTTATTCATTTTTTCCTGTATATTATAAATGTCAGTATTCGTGATATGTTTTTTTCATAGAATATCAGGGAACTGAACATTCTTATACGGAGGGAAAAAAATTGAAGACATCAGATGTGTATTTGAAGACAATGAAGTTTGTCTGGCTGAAGCTGGCGCTGGGTGGAGCAATGATTTTATTTGCATTGATCACCCTGGCAATCTGTCTGGGGCTGGGCAGTCTCGGCGATGGAAATGGCATGATAATCGCTTTCTGGATCTGGCTGATACTGGTATGTTGTGTTTATGGTTTCGTAAACCGTTATATCGGCTATATGCTGAAGGCAGGCCATATTGCCATGGTGACAACAGCGGTAACGACCGGTACTTTACCTGAGAACCAGTTAGAAGCAGCGAAGGAAATGGTCAAGGAAAGATTTGTAACCGCCAATGTTTATTTTGTGGTGGACCGTCTGGTAAGCGGCGCAGTGAGCCAGCTGCAGAGAGGTCTACAGAAGGTGGAGGACCTGCTTGGTAAAATCCCGGGTGTGAGCATTATCGTATCCTTTGCCCAGATGTTCGTGCATATTGCATTGGGGTATATTGATGAGTGTTGCCTGGGCTATACCTTCTTACATAAAGAGCAGTCAGCATACAAGAGCGCAGCAGACGGTGTCGTTATCTATTTCCAGAACTGGAAGAAGCTCTTAAAGGATGCTGCCATTACCACGCTGATTGTCATGGGTGTTTCTCTGCTGGCATGGCTGCTTCCGTTCCTTATCTTTACCGGCATTTTTGCAGCAGTTGGCGTACACTGGGTTTTTGCCTTCTTTATTGCACTGATGTTTGCAGCAGTAATCAGAAGCGCATTCGTGGACAGCTACATGATGGTAAAGATGATGGTATCCTACATGGAGGTAGCACCTTCCACCCAGATTACTTTCGACTTATACGATAAGCTCTGCAAGCTTTCCAGCAAGTTCAAGAGCCTTTTCACCAAGGGGCAGCAGGAACAGCAGCAGTATGGAGCACAGATATAACAGAATTATGATATTATGAAGAGGACTGTCGCACCTGGTGATTTTACCCGGTGCGGCAGTCCCTTTTTATTCTGCTTTCGCTGGCATATAACCGTAACTGACTGCCTTTTCTTGCGGTTGCATTCTACATTTCTTGAAATTTAACCGCAGGCAGACCTTCTTCTCTACGGTTGCATCCTGCATTCCTTGATTGGTAACCGTAGGCAAACCCTATTCTCTACGGTTCTTCGTTGCCTCCTCTGAAATATAACCGTAGTCGGCAGTCTAAAGTGTACCCCGTTCCAAGGACATACGGAACCCTTTTGGGCATTCTCATACAATGAACATGCACATTCTTATTGTTCTTTATCTCTGCACCCATACAATTGACCTCTGGTCAATTGTCATCCCTCGCTCTAAAGAGCTCGGTCAATTCCTGTTTATTAATTCTCTTTTTTAATATTTTCCACCTTTTGCTTTTTCTTTTGTTCTCTTTTTTTCTTAACCTTTTCCTTCATTTTAAAGAAAAGTTCTAAAGCCATCTGATTTGCAATCTGTCCCATATTACATCTCCGCAAATTATTCAAATTTTCCAACCCAAAAGCTTGAGATATGTCAATAAATAATTATTGCTATGGATAACATAGATACCATATGATACCTCTTGAATTTTCACTGTGGTTTACCCCATCATTGATTGTGTATGCTTTCCAATATCTTTAATCCTTCCTCCACACTTGTCCCTAATATTTCCTGTGTCTTTTTAAAATCATAGATTTCATGCAGCTTGTTATGGGTCTGGAAGAACTTCTCTTTTCCATATTTTCTGATATACATAGCCTGCGCCTTACATGCATTTGCTCC
>JBJFCM010000101.1:0-2680 GCA_051888955.1 Lachnospiraceae bacterium
CTGATTCAATAATGATATCGTTTAAAGGGCTATCCTCCTGCCAAGCTTCCTGATTAGCTGCCTGGTCGGAGTGGGCTAAATATATATTAAATGGGATGAAATACATTTCGTCCCTGCAAAGCACGGGTTCATCCGAAATGTATATCTGATTATTGACGTACAGTGGTATCGTGGAAATGCTGTATTCCGGTGCGTCTTCTTTTGGGGCAGCACAGGAATTAAAAAAAATCGTTATGAAAACAAAAAAAAGCAGACTTTTGATTTTATTGTACATAAGTCCTCCTTAGTAACGCTTATCAGTGAAATCTGTTAATAGAATAACAAATATGCCAAGTTTAGTCAAATTATTATTTTTGATGGAAGAGTGCGAAGTTATATGCTATACTAAACAAAGTACGGTGAGAGGAAAGAGAGGTAGGCGACATGGATAAAATAGCAGTGTTGATACCTTGCTACAATGAGGAGAAGACAATTGAAAAGGTGGTGCGCGAGGCGAAAGCCGCATTACCGGAGGCGGTTGTGTATGTTTATGATAACAATTCCACTGATAGGACAGTGGAACTGGCAGAGGCGGCCGGTGCAGTCGTGCGCCATGAATATAAGCAGGGGAAAGGTAATGTGGTGCGCCGCATGTTTCGGGAAATAGAGGCAGAATGTTATCTGATGCTGGACGGGGACGATACCTATCCGCTTGACTGTGCACGGGAGATGGTGGACAGGGTGCTTACCTATCATGCAGATATGGTAGTAGGGGACAGGCTTTCCTCTACCTATTTTTCAGAGAACAAGCGTCCTTTCCACAACTTCGGTAACAGCCTGGTCAGAGCTGCCATCAATTACTTATTTCATTCGGAAATTAAAGATATTATGACCGGTTACAGGGCCTTCAGCTATGGTTTCGTCAAGACCTTCCCTGTTTTTTCGGAAGGCTTTCAGATAGAAACCGAGATGACCATCCATGCGGTAAATTTCCGGATGCAGGTGGATAACGTAATCGTAGATTACAGGGACAGACCGGAGGGGAGCTCTTCCAAATTGAATACTTATTCGGATGGTTTCAAGGTGCTATGGAAGATCGTGCAGCTTTTTAAAACCTACAGGCCGTTAGGTTTTTTTGGATTGATCAGTCTGGTTTTGACAGCGGTAGCACTGGTACTTTTTGTGCCTGTACTACTGGAATATTTTAAAACCGGTCTTGTGCTGAGGTTTCCTACTTTGATTGTAAGCGGCTTTTTAGAGCTGGCAGCAGTGCAGTCCTTCTTTGCCGGATTGATTCTGGGAGAGATGACCTGGAAGGACAGAAGAGATTTTGAATATAGAATGAATCAGGTTATGCAGCATCTGCAGTGAAATATATTGTGAGAGAAAGAGAGTAGGTTATGGTACCATTTTCAAAGGAGAAATCATTAGAAGTCAAGGGCCTCGGCGTTGTTCTATTGCTGCTTCATCACTTGTTTTCTTTTGAGACAGATACACAAATGCCGGAAGTACGGTTTTTATTATTAAATCAGGAAACGGCCTCACAGGTTGCCGCTTTTTGTAAATCCTGTGTGGCACTTTTTTTGTTTGTGACGGCCTATGGAATGACTTTGAAATTCAAAGAGACGGAGGGGAAAAAGGGAGAAATCGCACGTGTTACATTGAAAAAGTATGTTTCTCTGTTGCTTACCTTCTTGTTTGTATTTGTATTCTCGCATATTGTCTGGCTGATTTTTGGACAGGGCTCCAATTTGAAACTGTATGGTTCTGATTTTAGTGCCATATTGTTCTTTCTGTTCGATGCAATCGGCATTTCCTACTTTTATGGTTCTCCTATGTTAAATGCAACATGGTGGTATATGCCGGTCATTTTTGCAGCCTTGTTAGTCTTGCCTCTTTTGTGGAAAGTCTATAAGCAGATTGGTTGGGGATTAGTTCCGGCAGCGATGCTTCTGCCTACCATGTTCTGTTTGCCCAGTTCATACGGTACGGCATATCTGCTTACCATGTCACTGGCGATGTGTGCGGCAGACAGGTCATGGCTGGAAAAAATTGCCGGAATGAAGTGGTCTGCATCTGTGGCAGGCAAGGCAGGAAAGATTGTGGCGGAAATTCTCCTGATTTATGTCATATACAGAGTGCGGACAAATGTTGGCTATGAAATGCTGATGGATGGTGTCTTTGCCTTCATTGCCGCGGATATGGTATATGAATTCCTGGGAAGAGTGCCGGTGCTTGGGAAGGTTTTGCGGATATTGGGAAAGAACTCCATGAATATCTTTCTGACCCATAGTCTGCTTATGCTGTATCTTTTTAGAGATTTTATATATTCTTTCCGTTATAGCCTCTTGATTTTTGCAGTTTTATTACTTTTGTCGCTTGCTGTGTCATATATGATTGAGTTGATGAAGAAAATATGCAGGTTTTCAAAATTGCACCAGATGATTATGACAAAAATGGATAGCATGTCCATGGGAGATTGATAGGATGGATAAGTTAATCTTGCTTAGCAAAGTGTTACTTTCTTTTGCAGCTTTAAGAATGAATTATACAAGTGCAATGCCATTTCTTTATCAGTTTTCCGATACGATTCTCTTTGCGGCATTACTGATATGGTATGGGTGGCTGGATAAGCAGGAGTGGAAAAAGGATTACAACGGATATGGGCTGCCGGTGTTTTTCTCTGTCTGCATGGTAATCG